>DAJPGB010000001.1:660236-990354 GCA_025992855.1 Coriobacteriaceae bacterium | reverse complement strand
TTGCTGGCGGCATAGGCGGGAAACTCCGATCCCGTATGCCCGCTCGCCGACCCCACATTGACCACGGATTGGATAGCAGGCGCCGGCTTGGCGGCAAGCCCCTCCCCCACAAAGGCATAGTGCTCGGTCACGTTGATGGTGCCACGCAGGTTGGAGGCGATGTCGTCGGCCGAATCCTGCGTACCGGCAACATTCACGATTACCTGAGGCTCAAGGTCGCTTGGAAACGAGTCCGGCTCGCGGACATCAACGATCAGATGGCGGTAGCGCTCGTGTTCGATCGCCGCCGGCAGCAGATCAAAGCCCACGACCTCGTGGCCCTCGTCCAAAAAGCGCTGCACGCACGCGGCTCCGATACCACCCGAAGCGCCCGTGATCAAAACCCGCATACTTGCTCCTTAGGCGGTTGCGTGGCGCTCGAGGTACTCGGAGCCCACATTCTCGCGCTCCCAGCCGCGCACGACCTTGTAGCCCACGGGGCTCAGGAAGACCTCGCACAGTAGCTCGGCAACAGCGCCGGTCAGCGAGCACATAAGGACCTGTACCCAGGTCCAACCAAAGAACGTGTGGCTTACCACAATGGCAAAGACCAGGTTGTCGATAAACTGGCCAACGCCCGTGGACACATAGGAACGGAAGGCGAAGCTCGCAAAGTTATTCTTTTTGAGCATGCGGCCGAGCGACTGGTTGAGCGTGGAGTTAACCACGGCAGAAACGAGCATTGCCAGCGAAGAGCCCAGCACCACGTACCAGGTGCCGCCGATAGTGGCGTTAAGGGCAGTGTTGACCTCGGTCATGCCCGTGTCGTAGTAAGCACCCCACATGCCGGGCGTGAGCGAGCATGCCCAAAAGCACAGGCTCACGGCCAGGTTAACCAGCAGCGCGAGGATAGAGATTTTGATGGATGCCTTGGCGCCAAAGCGCTTGCAGATCATGTCCTGGCACAAAAACGAAACCCAGCTCACCACAAAGCCACAGTCGAGCGCCAGATACGGCAGACTGATGAGCTCTTTGTTGGCCAGCAGGTTCATCATGATGACGCTCACGAAAAACAGCGAAACCGTTGCCGCGGGAATGCTCCGCAACAGGACCTTGTAGTCCTCCATGACCTTCTTGATCATTATGTACTCCTTTGGTTTTAGGTTTAACGAGCAGGATATCGAACCCGAACTGCTCGGACGCCCCGGTCTTGAGACGACGGTGGGTATGATAGCCGCTCACACGGCATCAGGCAAGCAACCAGCGCGGCAGCCCCGCAGGGCCACCGCGCCGATGCGTTAAAAGGCTACGTTGCCAAACTCCGACAGGATCAGGTCGGGATTGTGGTCGGTTGCCCAGTCCACGTTCCACGGGCTCGTGAACAGCAGCAGCTTACCACCGCGCATGTCCTCGACACGCAAGGTGTCGCGCGTGAGCGAAAGGGCCGGGATATCGATGGTGTCGGGGTCGTTCTGGATCCAGCGGATGTCCGTATAGGGCAGCGGCTGGCGACGAACCTCAACACGGTACTCGGCCTTGAGGCGGCGCTCGAGCACCTCAAACTGCAGCACGCCGACCACGCCCACGATGACGCTCTCCATACCGGCACCCAGCTCGCGGAAGATCTGGATGGCGCCCTCCTGGGCAAGCTCCTCCATGCCCTTCACAAACTGCTTGCGCTTGAGCGTATCGACCTGCGTAATGCGGGCGAACATCTCGGGGGCAAACGTCGGGATCTGCGGATACTGCACATGGCGCTTGCCAGAGCACACGGTGTCACCGATGCTAAAGATACCCGGATCGAACAGGCCCACGATATCGCCCGCGTACGCCTCGTCCACGATGGCGCGGTCATCGGCCATCATCGACGTGCCCGTGGCAAGCTTAAGCTTGCGGTTGCCCTGCACGTGGAAGGCGTCCATGCCGCGCTCGAACTTGCCCGAGCAAATGCGCACAAAAGCGATGCGGTCGCGGTGGTTCTTGTCCATGTTGGCCTGGATCTTAAACACAAAGCCGCTAAAGTCGTCGCGGCAGGGATCGACCGGCTCGCTGGTGAGCGTATCGGTATAGGCGCGCGGCGTCGGGGCCAGACGCAGGAACTCCTTCAGGAAAGGCTCCACGCCAAAGTTGGTAAGCGCCGAGCCAAAGAACGCCGGACTCAGCTTGCCGCAGGCCACGGCATCCAAGTCGAGCTCGTCGCCGGCGCCATCGAGCAGCTCGATGTCATCCATCAGGTTCTTATGGTTCTCTTCGCCGATGAGCTCGTCCATAGCGGGATCGCCCAGCTCGGCCTCGACCTCGGCGACCTTCTTGGTGGCGTTGGCGTGGCCGTCGCCCTCAAAGGCAATGACGCGACGGGTCTGACGGTCGAACACGCCGCGGAAGTTGCGGCCGCTGCCGATCGGCCAGTTCATGGGATACGTATTGATACCCAGGACGTTCTCGATCTCTTCCATGAGCTCAAACGGATCGCGAGCCTCGTGGTCGAGCTTGTTCACAAAGGTGAAGATGGGAATGTGGCGCAGCGTACAGACCTTAAAGAGCTTTTTGGTCTGGGCCTCGACGCCCTTAGCGCCGTCGATGACCATGACTGCGGCGTCGGCGGCCATAAGGGTACGGTAGGTATCCTCCGAGAAGTCCTGGTGGCCGGGGGTATCGAGGATGTTGACGCAGGCGCCATTATAGGTGAACTGCAGCACCGAGGAGGTAACGGAAATGCCGCGCTCCTTCTCGATGTCCATCCAGTCCGAGACGGCGTGCTTGGCCGAGCTCTTGCCCTTGACCGAGCCGGCAGTCTGGATGCTGCCGGTATAGAGCAGCAGCTTCTCGGTAAGCGTGGTCTTACCGGCGTCCGGGTGGCTGATGATCGCGAATGTGCGGCGCGACGAGATTTCATCCGACAGGCTTGCCATGCGGATCCTTTCTTGCATTGAGTGCATTACGTCGATGTAACCGCATTATTGTAGCCGCGAAATCCCGATCTAGGGCGCCTATCAGGACAAATTCATCAGTCAAGGCCCGGGCAGCCGGCCCAATCCGAATTTGTCTCTTGCGTAACTGTGCATAGTGTATATATACTGTGCTTACCGGTTATATACACGTGTAGCCCAACAGCTAAGGAGCCGCTGTGGACATCATCCTATCCAATTCGAGCGATAAGCCTATCTACGAACAGATATCCTCGCAGGTCAAAGCTCAGATCCTTTCGGGCACGCTCGCTGCGGGAGCCAAACTCCCCAGCATCCGCGCACTCGCGAGCGACTTGGGTGTGAGCGTCATCACCACCAAGCGCGCCTACGCCGACCTGGAGCAGCTCGGGTTTATCTGCACCGTGCAGGGCAAGGGCTGTTTTGTCGCCGAGGGCAACCAGGAGCTCTTGCGCGAAAACCAGCTCTGCCATATCGAAGAGCTGCTTGCGAAAGCGGCGAACCAAGCCGAAGCCTTGGGCGTCACGCGCGACAAGCTGCACGAGATGCTCGACCTCGTAGCCCCCGAAACCATGCAGTAGCCATCTGCAAGAAAGGCTATACCATGCAAAATTTGCTAGAACTCAAAGGCGTATCGCGCCGCGTGAGCGACCGTTTTTCGTTGCGTGACGTCACGCTTGCTGTGGAGCCCGGCCAAATTGTCGGCTTTGTGGGAGCAAACGGTGCCGGCAAGACAACGACGATTCGAGCCGCACTCGGGCTTATAAAGCTCGATGCCGGCGAGGTACACCTGTTTGGGCAGCGCTATGGCGCCGACACGCCCGATGAATCGCAAAGCCATCTGCGCTCCCGCGTCGGTCTTGTCCTGGACACATGCCCCTTCCCCTCCACGCTCAAGGTGGGCCAGATCGAGAGGCTCGTAGGCCCGGCATACCCCACGTGGAGCTGCGAAACGTTCGCCGGATTCATCGACCGATTTGGCCTCGATCCCAAGACAAAGGTCAAGGACCTCTCCCGCGGCATGGGCATGAAGCTGCAGCTCGCCTGTGCGCTCAGCCACAATGCCAAGCTGCTCGTTTTGGACGAAGCCACCGCAGGCCTTGATCCCATGGCGCGCGAGGAACTGCTCGACGAGTTGCTTACCTTTGTCGCCGACGGCCAGCACAGCGTGCTGCTCTCGAGCCACATTACATCCGACCTCGATCGCACTGCCGACCGCGTCATCTGCATCGATAACGGCTCGATTGTGTTTGACCTGCCGCGCGAGGACATTACCGACCGAGCCGGCATCGCCCACTGCACCCAAGCACAGGCGTCCGAGCTCATGGCTTGCGTCGAAGGCGCCCGTGCCGCCCACCACGCCTATAGCGTGGACGTGCTCGTGCCCAACCGTCGCGATGTGCTCGAGGCCTTCCCCGAGATTCCCTGCGACCGGGCAACCATTGATGACTATCTTCGCCTCATGCTGAAAGGGGCTTCGAAATGAAACGCGCCTTTATGTCTGAGCTCGCCATCGTCCGCACGCTTGTCCCGAGCATTGCGGGCGTCGGCCTGTTCATCTTCGTCGTACTGACCCTCGCCAACGCATCGGATGGCGATTCCGGTATGAGCGCCGGCGCCTGCGCGGTCAGTGCCATGTCGCCCATCGTGGTCATGAACTCGCTGGCCGGCTACGACAATCAAAACGGATGGGAGCGCTATCGGGCAACGCTGCCCATCTCGCGCATAGACATCATCTGTGCACGCTACCTGAGCATCATTGTCTTCTCGGCCGTCATGGCATGCGCCGCCGCGCTTCTGGGCATCGTCTCTATCCCGCTCTTCAACAGCGCGGGCATGCCCTCGACGGGACAAACCGTCTTTGAGATCGCAATAGCCTCGGCAGCATCGATGCTCATCTCCCTCATGATGGTGTTTTTGGCACAGCCGCTGTTCTTTCGATTTGGACACATGGAGGCGCTGCGCCTTTCCGTCGGCCTGTTCGCCCTGCTCGGATGCCTTGCCATGGCCACGCTGAGCTCCTCCAACCCCATCAGCAACTGGCTCATGTCGATTGCCGGGGCGAATCCCGACCCCGCCGTTATCGGATGTCTGTGCGCCGGCATAGCCGTCCTTGCGTTCGTGCTATTCATGATCAGCTACGCCGTCAGCACCAAGGTTTATCGCGCACGCGACCTGTAGCCGCAAGCGGTATCATCGGACGAGCGCCGCAGATCTGGCGCAGTCGTTCTTGAGGAGGCGCCGCACCCGTGTCGTGGGTTGTTGCAGCGTTTGCATCGGCATTCTTTGCCGGCATCACATCTATCCTGGCCAAATGCGGCATCAAACACACCGATTCCGATATCGCCACCGCCATCCGCACCTGCGTGGTGCTCGTATTTGCCTGGGTAATGGCGGGCATTTCTGGATCCATCGGGTCCATCGGCGGTATTCCCGCCAAGGCTTGGCTATTCCTCGTCCTCTCAGGACTTGCCACTGGCGCTTCGTGGATCTGCTACTTCAAGGCGCTCAGCATTGGAGACGTCAATAAGGTCGTACCGGTCGACAAGATGAGCACCGTACTCGCCGCGCTGATCGCCATTGCTCTCTTTGGCGAGACGAGCAATCTGACCGTAAAGCTTATCGGGACGGCCGCAATCGCCCTCGGCACGTTCCTGATGATTGAGAAGAGGCAGTCAGTTGGCGTGGGCCAGAAGCAAGACCGAACCTGGCTTGCCTACGCCATCGGCGCCGCCGTTTTCGCGGCGCTCACGTCCATCCTTGCCAAGGTTGGCATCGAGGGCGTCGAGTCCAATCTGGCAACGGCGATCCGTACCTGCGTGGTACTCGTCATGGCATGGGCAATCGTTGCCGCCAAGGGAAAACTGGGACAGGTAGTGCGCGTTGACCGACATGAACTCGCGTTTCTCGCAGCATCGGGCATTGCAACCGGCGCGTCGTGGCTGTTCTACTACTACGCCATTGCCGCCGGGCAGGTAAGCGTCGTGGTACAGATCGACAAGCTCTCGATCCTTGTTTCGGTGCTGTTCGCGCACCTGGCCTTCAACGAAAAGCTCTCGCGCCGCAGCGCCATCGGACTAGCCCTCATCGTTTTGGGCACCGCCGCGCTCGCGATATGGAAATAGCAGCGGAAACGAACGGGGTTCAATCCACCGGCAAAACTATGACAAATGGCATACCCCCCGCCAGCGCGTAACGTCCTACAATAAATGCGTCACGGGCCTTGGCCCAATCTCGATCATCCAAGGGGATGTCTTTTTGGTCATTGTTCTTTAGGGAACGGTCAATCGCATAGAACCATGGAAACGGCCGTGCAACGACCGTGGTTTGTTACGCCGTTCCGCCTCCGTCATCTGCCAATTTGCACCTGATAGGAAAGAACAATGCAATCCCAGGAATCTCAATCCTTCCCAAAAGCCAACAGCTTCGATACGGCGCTCGTGCGTTCTAAGATTATGGGGCCGAACCCCCTCAAGCTCTGCGAGGAGCTCCTTTGCGATGCAAGTATTCCCTGCGGCGCCCGCGTCTGCGACCTTGGATCGGGCACCGGTATCACCAGTGCCCTGCTCGCCCGCGAATACGGGTTTGACACCTACGCTGTCGACCTCTGGAGCGACCCCGTCGAGAACCGCGCGTTCTTCGATTCACTCGGTATTCCCCGCGACACCATTCGCCCTGTTAAAGCGGACGCCTCGCAAGGCTTGCCGTTTGAGCATGACTTTTTTGATGCAGTCGTGAGCATCGACTCGTACAACTACTATGGCCGCGACTCTCACTATCTGGGCGAGCGCCTGCTCCCCTATGTTAAGCACGAGGGCATGCTTTATTTGAGCATTCCCGGCATGGTCCGCGACTGCCACGACAAGCTGCCGGACTGTCTGCTCACGTCTTGGACACCCGAGCAGCTCGATTACATGCACGATATGACCTGGTGGCACGCCATGATCGAGCAGACCACCGGCGTCGAGATTGTCTCGATGCAGACCATGCTCTGCACCAACGAAGCATGGGCAGACTGGCTCGTCTGTGACAACGAATACGCAGCGGGCGACCGTGCCGCCGTTGAAGCGGGCGCCCTCGAGTATCTCAACACCATCGCAATCGTGCTGAGGAAGCTCTAAATGACAGCCGCGCGGGGCCGTAGACATACGGCCCCGCGCGGCTTCTTTCAAAACGGGTTATGGAATAAGCCCAGACGAGCAGCGCACTACTTGCGCAGCGGCTTGGGTAGTGGAATACCGGCGGCGATGACGGCGGCGATGATCATGCAGACGATGCCCTTGAGCGGGAAGCACATGAGCAGCAGGCCCACGACCATGACGGGCTGGCGCATGACGGCGCCCATCGTCGAGGCGGTGCAGACGGCAACGCAAAAGACCGGATCGGCACCGGTGAGGATGGCAAGGCCGTAGCCCAGGCTTACGCCCGAGAAGATGACGGGGAAGAAATGGCCGCCGCGCCAGCCCATGGTAATGAGGGCGGGCGTCAGCATGGCCTTGACCAGGCCGGTTGCGATAAGCACGCCGGCGGGAATGGTCAGGTAGGTTTCCATGAGCACATCGGCCTGGGTCTCGCCGGCAAACATGGTATAGGGCAGAACCGTGCCACAAGCCGCAAGCGCCAGACCTGCCAGCATGGCCTTGACCACGGGGCGCTCCCCTATCGCGTGGGCTAGTGCCTCGCTCGCGTGCTCCGAAACAAAGTACAGCCAGCCGCAGACCGTGCCGATCAGCGACAGGGGGATAAGCCAGGCAAGCTCCAGGTTACCCACCTCGGCGGCCTCGAACCTGGGCATACCCATGCCGCCGCCCATGAGCTGGCCGAGCAGCAGATAGGTGCCCAGGCCGCCGGCAATCGCGATGCCGTAGACCACGGTCTTCTGTGCCTTGGGCAGCTTGATGGTGATCTCGTCAGACACGGAGTCCTCGCCATCGGCGCTGCCGGCGAGCGGGGCCACAAAGCCAAAGACGGGCGCGGTAAAGAGTGCCGTCAGCGCGGCCTGGGTGCCCAACAGCGTGAGTTCCCTAAACTCGGCACCAAAGCGACGCATGCGGTCGCCGACCCAGCTGCACAGGCCCGCGATAACGCCGGTCAGTCCGGCCTCCGGTCCAATACTTCCGCCAAACAGCAGCGGCAGCAATGCCGCGAGCGAAAGCTTGCCCAGATTGTCATACGGGTAGCGTCCGTCTTGCTTGACCTTGGCCATTACCTGGTTGAGGTCGTCGGTCTTGGCACCCGTCATCTTTTCGTACAGACCGATCAGCAAACCGCCCAGCAGGCAGACGAAAAATGGATACGGCAAAAAGCCGAACGGGCCACTGGCGAGCTCGGGCGACGCCACTCCCAACATGTGCGGAATCTCGGTCCACAGATAGTCGATGCCGTGCTCCATCGCAAAGAAGAACAGCCAGACGGCGGCACCCGCGAATGCGCCGGTCACAGCCACGCTGACCAAAAACAGCGCGCGGTTTTTAGGTTTTGCAAGCTTATCCATCGGGCCCTCCCGTGGTTAGAGTCGACAAAGGTATGTTTTATTGTAGAGCGAGCGTTGCCCAGACGAGCCAACCATCTGCACCCCAAACGGCGCCATTGGGCGCAACGCGCGCCTAATCTAGAACTTAGCCATTGATGATCGAGGCAATCTCGTGCAAATCTTCGGCAAAGTAAATGCCCTGCTGGCGACGCGGACTCGATAATCCCTTTTCGATCATATGCTCGAGCAAAGCCTCCAGGTCGTTGTAGTACCCATCCAGGTTATACAGAATGCACGGCGCGCTCAGATGCCCCAGCGACACGGCAGACATGACCTCGGCAATCTCCTCGAGCGTGCCCGTTCCACCCGGGAAGGCGATGAACGCGTCGCCGAGCTCGATCATCTTCGCCTTGCGCTCGGCCATGTCGCTCGTCACGATGAGGTCGTCGATGCCGTCGTGCTGGAACTCCGCCTCGATAAAAAAGCTCGGCTCAACGCCCGTCACGTGGCCGCCGGCATCGAGCACGCTATCGGCGAGCGCACCCATCAGGCCCGACTTGGACCCGCCGTATACCAGTGCGTGGCCGTTGGCGCCAATCCACGTGCCGAGCTCTCGCACTGCAGGCAGAAACGCCGGGTCGTTACCGACGCTGGCGCCCAGGTATACCGTGATATTCAATATTCAGTCCCCCTCGTCGTGACGCGCGACGCCCGTTCTAACGTTGGCGCCGGCGATACTCGCGCACACGGCGCGACAAATCGGCGAGCTCATCGCGGTCGAGCTCTTCCAAATGCTCAAGATTGTCCATAAAGCGCGCCATGGTGTCTTTTTGGCGCATCTTGATGAGCGTATTGCAGTAGTTCACCGCCACGCCCGTGAGCATAGCGATGTAGAAGATGCTGATGATGCTCAAAACGACCGTGATGACGCGGGCAACCGGTGTCTCGGCCGGAATGTCGCCAAAACCGATGGTCGACACGGTCTCAAAGCTAAACCAGAGCCCGTCGCCAAACGTAAGGGTCGTGGGCTCGGACAGCCAAACGGCAGTTGAGCACAGCAAGAAAAAGACGAGGAACACGCCCGTTATGTGGGCGAACCCGGCCTGATGCAACACATCGGCAAGCGTCCTGAGCTTTTTCATCGCGACCCCTTCCGCGGACAATCAATCGCATTCGCTCGGTATTGTCCCACGCCTCCCCCGCAAACGGAACTAGTCATTGGGGACGTTCTTAAACGACTAGTCATTCAAGAACGTCCCCAATGACTAGTCGTTTAAGAACGTCCCCAATGACTATATCTGTGGGCAAACGGGGCATCTGAGCTGGTATCCTTACGTGGTGTTATCTCGATTCGTTAGGATTGCCCGTGAGAGCTGCCGCCGTCCTTCGTTCAACTATATATCGCGCCCTCGCCATCGTGCTCACCGCACTTACCGTGCTGAGCGCCGTCATGCCCGCACCGGCCTTTGCCGCCGATACCGACCAGCAGATCAAAACGGTCCGCGTCGGCTGGCTTATCAACAACGAGGGGTTCCAAGACGGCAACCCAGGCGAGCGCCTCTCGGGCTGGGGCTACGAGTATCTGCAGACCCTCTCGTACTACACCCCCGGCTGGCAATACGAATACGTCTCCGGCACCTTCACCGAGCTCATGGACATGCTCGAGGCAGGCGAGATCGACCTCATGCCCAATATCTCGTACTCCGAGGAGCGCGCGCAAAAGCTGCTCTACTCCTCGAACCCCGAGGGAACCGAGCGCTACTACATCTACGCCAGGCCCGATCGCGACGATCTTTCCAAGGGCGACCCTCAGGCACTCCAGGGCCTTACCGTCGGCTGCAACCCCGGCGTCATGCAAACGATCGTCGGCCAGCAGTGGCTCGCCGACGAGGGCATCACCTGCACCTATAAAGAAATGCCTGGTGGTGGCGACCTCTTTGCGGCGCTGGCAAACGACGAGGTCGACGCTATCATCATGAACGACACCATCTCGTCGCCCAGCGCCTCCCCCATGTTTTACGTTGGGTCAAGTGACTACTATTTCGCCGTCCCCAAAAGCCGTCCCGACTTGATGAACGACATTAATGCCGCCATGGCGGCAATTGCCCGCGTCAATCCCCGCTATAACGACGAAGTCAAGGCGAATTACTCAGCCCAAAACAGCGGGTCATCGTCGCTCGCCGGTGCCGAGACCGCTTGGCTCAAAGCAAACGACAACACCATCACGCTCGGCTATCTTACAAACCAGCTCCCCTACTGCACGCAAAATGACGACGGCGAAATGGAGGGGTCGCTTGCCTCGCTCGCGACGACGTTGCACGACAATTTTGGCATTAACGTTAAAACAGTCGCCCTCGCAGACACCAAACAAATGATCGAAGCCCTTTCAGAAGGCACCATCGATGTCGCCCTGCCATTCTTTCGTGACTACTGGCTCGCCGAACAAATAGGGGTCATCCAGTCAAACTCGATGGGAACGGTCTCCCTGACCGCCATCCACAGCGGCAACGACCTGAGCAAGGACCTCAAGAGCATCGCTTGCACAAAGGGCGCTATCGTCAACCGTTTTGAGCTCGAGAACCTGTTCCCCGACGCGACGGTAACCGAGTGCCCAAGCGGCAGCGAGGCGCTCAAGGCCCTCAATAAGGGACAGGCCAGTTGCATCATTGTCCCCAGCACGCGTCTGGAAACCATCCGCGACACCTACGACATCGAAGATTTCGAAACGCAGGAACTCACCAACACAGCAGAACTATCGTGCTTGATCTCGCGCGGCAATCCCCAGCTCTTAGGAATCATTAATAAGGGCATCGTCAATGCCCGCGAATCGCTCTCCGCGAACAGTTATTCCCCCACATCGTATTCGGCTCAAGAATCCGATACGCTTCGATTCCTCTATCGCAACCGCACCGCCATTGCCACCGTTATCATCTGCATTTTGCTGACCGGCATCGTTATCCTTGTCTGGTCGCTTCAACGCGCGCGGAAAGAGCGGCAGAAAGCCGACGCCGCCAATGCCGCCAAGACCGCGTTCCTCACGCGTATGAGCCACGACATCCGCACACCGCTCAACGGCATCTTGGGCCTTATTGAGATTGAGGAATTGAAAGAGGGCGATATAAAGGTCGCCCGAGAAAGCCGCGCCAAAGCGCGTGTTGCCGCCAACCATCTGCTCTCTCTGATCAACGACATCCTCGAGATGGGCAGGATCGAAGAGCACAAGATGACCCTCGAGCACGAGTCGTTCAACCTCAAAGAGCTCTGCGACGATGCCTTGGTGCTGTGCAAACTCCGCGCATCGGACCGCGGCATTACGCTGCTCAACACCAGCGAGCCCTATGCCGTCGACCAGAGCATGATCGGCAGCCCCACCCATATCCGCCGGATTATCATCAACCTGCTTGACAACAGTATCAAATACAACAAGCACGGTGGCACGGTCACCTTCTCGTCTACCGTCAAACCGCTCAACGACGCACACGCACTCTTTTGCCTCACCATCGAAGACACCGGCATTGGCATGACGCCCGAGTTTTTGAAGCATATCTACGAGCCGTTCGCCCAAGAGGGCGACGACGCCCGCAGCAAGTTCCAGGGAACCGGCATGGGCATGCCCATTGTCAAATCGCTCATCGACATGATGGGCGGCTCCATCGAGATTTCAAGCGAACTCGGCGTGGGCAGCACGTTCACTGTCCAGATTCCGCTCGATATCGACAAGAACCCTCGGGCCCACATAAAGCCAGCCGAGGCAATGCCCAGCCGCTCGATTGCCGGCATGAACGTCCTGCTCGCCGAAGACAACGACCTGAATGCCGAAATTGCCCAGGCGCTGCTGGAATCCGAGGACGTTGTGGTGACCCGAGCCGCCAATGGCAACGAAGATGTCGACCTCTATCTCTCACGTCCCGCCGGCAGCTTCGATGCCATCCTCATGGACATCATGATGCCCGGTATGGACGGCTACGAGGCAACACGCGCGATTCGCCTGAGCAGCAAGCCCGACGCCGCCGACATCCCCATCATCGCGCTGACCGCCAATGCCTTTGCCGAGGACGCTAAGGCAGCGCATGATGCCGGCATGAACGCCCATCTGCCCAAGCCGCTCGATTTTGAAAAGCTCAAAAACATTCTCGCCCGCATCAAGCAGCACGGCCCCAGTTCGCTATAGCCTCTCCCCAAGAACCATGCCCGATTGGAAAGGAATCCCGCAATGTTTAGGCCTCTACGCCGAAAGAAGCGCGCCATTACCGACGAGGCGGCGCGCGAGCTGCTCGCCACCTGCAAGCGCGGTGTCTTTGCCGTCAACGGCGACGATGGCTATCCGTACGCCATTCCCGTCAACTACTTCTTTGACGCCGAGCACGACAAGATTTACTTCCACGGCGCCAAGGCGGGCCACAAGGTCGACGCTCTCAAGCGTGACGACAAGGTCTGTTTTACCGTCTACGGCAACGACTGGTACAAGGACGACGATTGGGCGCCCTACGTGCAGAGCACCGTTGTCTTTGGCCGTTGCCGCCTAGCGAATGACACCCCCGCGTTTGTCGAGGACAAGGTCCGTGAGCTCGCGCTCAAGTACTACCCCATCGCCGAGGAAGTCGAGGAGGAAATCGCCAAGGACATTAAGGGCGTTCAGCTGTACGAGATTACGATTGAGCATCTCTGCGGCAAGCAGATTAAAGAAAAGTAAGGCCCCGGCAGCAGGACCTCGCAGCTAACAATATGGCCCGGTCCCAACAAAGTGAACGTTTACCGAGCATTAAAAACGTAGCAATCCAGGCGCTCGCACGCCTCCTTTACGCGCGAAAGCGGCAGCGCCAGATTCACGCGAATGTGGCAGGGTCCGTGGAACGGACGGCCGTCCTGATAGCCCACACCTACGCGGGCGCCCTCGTCGAGCAGCCATTGAATATCGCGGTCATGCTCGCGGCACCACTCCGTGCAGTCCAGGAACACCATGTACGTGCCCTGCGGACGCGAATAGGCCACGCCTTCGAAATGCTCGTCCACATAGTCGCAGAAGTAGTCGACGTTGCCCTTGATGACCTCGTTGAGCTCATCCACCCACTCGTAGCCCTGAGGCTGGTAGGCGCCGATGAGCGCATGCATCGAGAGGACGTTCATCTCGTTGTAGTGTGTCTTGTTGGACACGGCGCACGCGCGGTCGCGCAGCGTCTCGTTGTAGATGATGTGGTAGCTGCCAACCAGGCCCGCGAGGTTAAAGGTCTTGCTGGGCGCATAAAGGGCGACCGTGCGCATGCGGGCATCCTCGCTCACCGACTGCGTCGGAATGTGCTTGTACCCGGGACGGATGATGTCAGACCAAATCTCGTCCGAGATCACCACGCAATCGTGCTCGCGATAGATGTCCATGGCGCGCCCAATCTCGTCGCGCTCCCACACGCGGCCGCAGGGATTGTGCGGCGAGCAGAAGACGGCAGCATGGATGTGGTTTTGCGCGAGTTTGCGCTCCATGTCCTCAAAATCCATGCGCCATACGCCCTGGTCGTCGAGCTTCAGCGGGCTGTGAACAATACGGTAGCCCGCGGCCTCGATGGACTTGGTAAAGCCGATGTAGGTGGGGCTATGGACCAGCACCGCATCGCCCGGCTGGACGTACGCGCGCAGCGTTGATACGACACCGCCCAGCACACCGTTTTCGTAGCCAATATGCTCGGGAAGCAGGCCCTCAACACCGTTGCGACGGCTCTGCCACTCGATAATGCGATCGAAGTACTCGGCGCGCGGATCAAAGTAGCCAAACATAGGGTGCTGGGCACGCTGAATGATGTGTTCCTGGACCGTCGGCACCGTGGCAAAGTTCATGTCGGCCACCCACATCGGGATGCGGTCGAAGCCCTCGTCGGGAACGTTTGGCGCCATGCCGGGGATCTCGCCCCAGGAGTCAACGGCGATGGCATCCATGCCGTGGCGGTCGATGATTGAGGTGAAGTCGTACTTCATGCTGGGCTCCCGTGCAAAGCGAATTGGTTCGGTAGGCGTTATTGTCCACCAGCGCGGACGATTTTGGCACGGGTTTTGGGATTGAATTTGGCAGGAGCGCAAACGCCGTGGCGGTTAGCTTTGCGCCTCGTCGACATCCGTCACGGTAAGCTGCGCCCCGTCGACCGTGAACGACACGTCGAGCCCAGCATAGGCCAGATGGTAAACGCGATCGGGCTCGTGCTTGCTGCCAGCGCGGCGCGGATCCTGGCGAAGGACCTCGATTAAGCCGGGCAACTTCGCGGGCGGGACCTTGTCTTGCAGCGCTTGTGGGAACTCGACGTTGAGCTCTTGCCACGGGGCGTCCTCAATCCATCCGCCCGCCGCGTCCGGATGACAGTTCGCAAACGGAATGTAGGGCTTGATATCGTAGATGGGCGTGCCGTCGCGCAGGTCGGCGCCCAGCACATGAATGATGGGACCATCGGCGGTGAGCTCAACGCGGTCGAGCTTTACGCAGGTAAGGCCGATGGGGTTGGGCCGAAACGGGCTACGCGTGGCAAACACGCCCACGCGCTCGGCACCTCCCAGGCGCGGCGGACGCACGGTCTTTGACCACTTGGCATTGGTGCCAGCCTTGTCCTGCGTCTTGGCATCAACGGCGATGTCTTTTGCCGTGCCGCCCGGCGTCCCATTTTCAAAACGCCAAAGCAGCCATAAGTGCGAGAAAGACTCGAGCCCTGCAACCGCGGCGTTAGAGGCAAACTCCGGCTCAAAGACAATGCGCCCCTCAAGATGAGGCGCCAAAAAGCTGTTGCGCGGAATGCCAAACTTCTGCGGCAGGTCGGTATGTATGTGTGCAATAGGTTCCATGCCGGTCATTGTACGGCATGGGCGCACGAGGCGCTGCGCGCAATTCCCCACCGCGGCGCCCGTCGTGCAACCAACGGTTGCTTGGAAGGGCGCCTGCCGCCGCGTATGCTTAAGCCATCAACCGGCAGAAAGGAGCCGTCATGGCCTTTGCAGAAAAACTCATCGCCGTCCGCCGCGCCAACAATCTCACCCAAGAGCAGCTTGCCGCCAAGCTCTACGTCACACGCCAAGCCGTCAGCCGCTGGGAGCGCGGCGAGGTCACGCCGGGCATCGACATGATGAAGCTCATTGCCGCTGTGACCGGAGAGCCACTGTCTCACCTACTCGAAATGCCCGAACGCTACTGCCAAAGCTGCGGCATGATACTCACGCCCGATGACTGCGGCACCGATGCCACGGGCGCCACGACCGACCATTACTGCAAATGGTGCTACGACCACGGCAAGTACACCTACGAGACCACGATGGAAGCAATGATCGAGGATTGCGCCCCGCGCCTGGCACAAAACACCGGCATGTCGCTCGACGAAGCCGTCTCGCTCATGGGCGCCGTCCTGCCGCAACTGGAGCGCTGGCGCACCGTGCAGGAAAACGAGGAGCGCTACGGCACCGAGGCCCGGGCGTGCTATGGCGACGAGGCCATCAATGCGGCAAACGAAGCGCTGCTAGACATGGACCCTCAGACGTGGAACGACATGAAGGAACTTGAACGCGCCATTTTGGGCCAGCTCTCGATTGCCATGGGCGATGGCGAACCGGAAGACAGCGAGGCTCGCAAGCTCGTCGCAATGCATCGCCGCTGGATAGCTCTCAACTGGGGCAGCGAGCCCCAGGACGAGGCATATCTGGGACTCGCCCACGGCTACCTCGCCGACCAGCGCTTTGTTGACTACTACGACAAGCCGTGCGGCACCGGCGCCACAGCGTTTCTGGTCCAGGCCATCGAGTTGTCACTGGTCCGCGCATAGACCGCGGCAGCTTTGGGTATTTCAATCAAAACCTCAACCGATTGGAGACCTATGGCTACTGATCATGAGCTCGAGCTGTACGTTATGACCGGCTGCCCGTATTGCATAAAGGTCAAGCACTTTTTGGCCGATAACGGCGTGACCATTCCCGAGCGCAATATCTCGACCGATTCCGATGCCGAACAGACACTCATCTCCATCGGCGGAAAGCGCCAGGTTCCCTGCCTGTTCATCGACGGCAAGCCACTCTACGAATCGAGCGACATCATCGCGTGGGTGCAGGAGAACCTACTCTGACACTCGCGTTGCGACCGGCTCGCCCCAACCTATACGACCCAAACATGTACACCAGCATCCAAAGTCGACATTTTTCGACATCTTTGGATGCTGGTGTACAGTTTTTGGGTAGTCATCGGGGACGTTCTTAAATGACTAGTCATTGAAAAACGTCCCCGATGACTAAATTAAGAATTCAGTTTCTCGAAATAATCGAACATGCGTTTGGTTTCTATGCTATACTCACCTCAGGGTATGAGACTGGTCGAGAGCTCCCGCGGAGGTCCCCAATGACACGCTGGGGCGGGTTCGGTAAGTAAGATCGGTGGTTACCGCACTCGTCCTTCTCAGACAGGCCGCGCTCCTGTTCGCCGTCGCCATCAAAGAACGGCACTCACAACCAAACGTTTCCGTTATCCGTGAGTTCACAGGAGTGCATCGCTATGGCAAAAAAGATTCCAACCCTTTCGCCCGACACTATCTCGAGCGCTTGCTCAGATGTCAGTAAGATTGTCGAGGCCAAGTGCCTCGGGCAGAAGGACATTAATCATGAGACCCCTTCGGAAGGGACGCTGCTCATTGGGCGCCGCCTCGAACAAGTGATTGCCGGATATCCCATCTCCAATCTCAATGGACTACTCTCGCCCATCGCTTGTCACCTCAAACAGCACTTTAGCCCAAGCTTGGGCCCCACTTATCTCAAGCGCTGCATAAAGCTCGCGAGAATCGTTCCAGAAGACACGCCTTTTCGACCGGAGCTTGAGCTGGACCACTATCAGTCACTTGCTCGCATCGCAGACAAAGATCTACGCTTAGACCTAATGAACGTTGCCGCAGATAACCATTGGAGTTCATCGCGCATTGATCGTCATGCTCGCTATCGGAGTCCGCAGGATGTTTTGGATGCTTGGGAGCGCCGTGCGCTTGAACCAAATCAAGAGGTATGGCGCTTTGCCCGCGCCTACACAGATGCCTGCGGAATCATCTCGCTCGATAAGCTAATTGAGCTCTACAACTCCTACGCCCCCAATCCGGTATCGAGATTTGAGGTGAATGAAACCATTTGGCAAATCAGAAATGAATCGGGGCAAATTGACAACCCATGCATCATGTCCAAGCACGGGACGCTCTATCTCATAGCGCCCGAACTCGATAACGCTGTCGACGAAGCTCCTTATTACTACGATGACTACGGTTACTCTTATCGTAAATACGAACGGCATAGCGAATACACCGACGAGATGCGCGCGCTGCGCGAACGGCGCGTTAGCATTAGGATGGCAGCGATATTCGCTGGACATGAACGTCTTCCAATTAAAAAGCTCCGCTATGAGGAAGTCATCAACGGCTCCATAAAGAACATTCGATCCGCTGAGCTTCTCAAGCAATATGTCTTGAAGGACCCCGAGCTCAAAGCGGCCGAACTTCACGCAAGAGAAGACGAATTCGACTTTATCATGACAAAACTAATGCGTTCTGTTGGACTCAACGGCATGCCGACAGCACAACAAATAGCCGATGACGCTGCTTTCTTGCTGATTGTCGTACGACCCGAGTTTTACGAATGTGAGAAAACTGCCAAAGTTTCTAAACTCCTCTCGACGATCTATGAAGATGCTCCCCTCTGGGAGTTCAACGGACGCTCACATACCGAATTGAAAAGCAAAGAAGCACCGAAACCTTTAATCTCCATTTCAAGCCAAACTGCCCAGCCTAAAAATGCCGCTTAGCTCTATTAGCTGCTTGCATTTTTGTCTACAAAGCTGTATACAAAAAGAAAGGTCTTTATGGAGCTCATCGCGATTCACCCTCATGCCCTCAAACACGGGCTGACTGAGACGGATATTACAAGCGCTTGGAACTCCGCTTTCGCATGGTTCAGGCGTGATCTTGAAAACGGAGGCATCGATTACGTTCTCATTGGGCTTGATAGACGAAACCGTTTCATGGAGCTTATCGCTCGGTATTGCTCCGAGCAAAATGGCTACATCATTTTTCACGCCCTCGTTCCTCCCACGCACAAGGTGCTCAGGGAAATCGGAATCGATCGATAGGAGGCACAATGGATGCTAAGCAGCTCGAAAAGATGATGGGATTTGCCCCTGGAGAGCTTGAAAAAGCCGCAGAGGCGTACGAGAAAGATGAATGGCCGAAAGGTCGCACTATCAAGCTGGGAAGGCCGCCAATCTCTGATGAGCCGAGCGTTGTCTTATCGGCACGCGTTGGCGAATCGGTTCTTGAAGCGTTTGACGAAAAAGCAAAGCGCCATGGGCAAACACGCACGGAGCGACTCAGGGAGCTCATCATGCTCGATGCAATGATTGCCTAGTTACCCACCGAACCCAAACATGTACGCCAGCATCCAAAGTCGACATTTTTGGCATCTTTGGATGCTGGCGTACGGCTTTTTGCAACATAGTCATTGGACGTTCTTAAATGACTAGTCGTTAAAGAACGTCGCCAACGACCAACTAGCCGTGGAAGCGGGCTATGGGTGCAAGTGGCTGCTCGCGAAAGACGCGCTCGACGGCGGCGCGGTATTCGTCGACCTTTTTGGTCTTACGTACGAGCTTGTGAACGGTAGTGGGGTCGGCGAAAGCGCATTTGGCGTAGAACCACCACTCCTTCATGCGAAAGACCGCGTTGCCGCCAATCTCTTCTGCATATGCCGCAAACAGCGTGTCATGGAAACGCTGCAGCTCAGCATCCGTGGCAGCAGGACCGCCGTTGACCATACGAGCCAGAGCGGGGTTCGCGAGCAGGCCGCGCCCCAGCATCACATGGCGCGTAGCAGGATAGGCCTCCACCAGCGCTTCCATATCCTCAAGATCAAAAATGTCGCCGTTGTATGCCACCGGAAACGGTGCCCGCTCCAACGTCTCGCCATAAAACTCTTTGCGCGGCGAGCCCGTATAGCGGTCCTTTTGCACGCGCGGGTGCACAATCAGCTCTGCCAGCGGCATGCGGCAGTAAAGGTCGAGCACGCGCTCGTATTCGCCGTCGTCCTCGAGCCCCAACCTAGTCTTGACCGACACCGGCAGCGGAGAGCGTTCGCACACGTCGCTTAGAAACACCTCGAGCTCATCGAGATTGCGCAGGAAACCCGAGCCCTTGCCCTTAGCGACAACCGTTCCCGAAGGGCAACCCAGGTTGAGATTGACCTCCCGATAGCCCATGTCGGCGAGCACCTGCGCCGCCCACACAAACTCGTCCGCGTTCTTAGACATCAGCTGAGGCACTACGTTGAGCCCCTGGTTATTGGCAGGATCGATCTCCTTAAACGCCTTGCCGCCAAAGCGGTTTCCCACCCGTGGCGGCGGCAAGAACGGCGTGTAATAACAATCGAGTGCACCGAAGCACTCCGCATGCACGCGACGGAACACATGCCCGGTAATCCCCTCCATAGGGGCAAGCGAAAGAATCATCTACTCTTCTCTCATATCAACGGATGTGACAAAGGAACCGCCCCCTTGTTACATGCATTATGCCTTGTGCTCCAGATGATTCACAAGGCAGAGGCAGCAGCTTGACGATAATCACCCTTCCATCCGGCGCCTCACGCAACGAAGGTGAATGGTTTTCCGCGAAGTGAACGAGTGAAATCGGACCCTCGATGCATCGACACTTTTGGAAGGCCAATTCCTGCGGTTATATCACTAAAATCCTGCGGTTTTAGCGTCGAAAAACGTGGGTGCTTCAGGGGTCCAAATTAGGTCGTTCACTTCTCGGGAAACCATTCACCTTCGATTTGCTGTTTGTGGGCATCGGCAGCGGCTTCATGCTCCAAAAGACGACGTTCGCGATCAAACGATCACCAACAGCACGCTGTTGACCGCTATGTATGAACAACAGACGTCCTCCACTCATCTATACTCAAGAGCGTGTGCACATCGCCCCCGAAAAACGATGAGAGTCGAGGCCCCATGCAGCAGCTCACCGAACAAGAAAAGAAACGCATCCAGCGGTACTGCACATACCCCAAAATCGCAGCGATCGCACTCGTCATGTCGTTCGTAGCATGCCTGTTGATGTTGCCGCTCCAAATGGTCAACGATATCGCGTTCCACCAAAAGGAATTCCTACCCGCGGGCATATATACCGCCATCGCACTCACCGTAATCGAACTCGCCATCTTTTGCTATTGCGCTCTTGCGCCGCGCTTTGGAATGCAGGGCAAACAGTGGAAGGAGCTGCAGAGCAGGCTTGCGGTAGCCCAAACCAACAAAGACCGCTCCGCGGAGGTCGCCGGCGTGCTTGCCACGCAAGCTGCCGGCCGCCTGCTCAAGAACAGTGATAACGATCTCGCGCGCAACCTGAGCGGCGCCGCGGAGGTCGCCGGCGCCGTAGGGGCAGTCGCCACGGCGGCAGACGTGCTGGCCGAAACCTCGAGCAATGCCGAGGCCATGGCAAACGCATACGGCGTGACGATTCCAAGCGTCAAGAAGCAAATCATAGCTCTCGCGGTGGTGCCCGCCATTGTGCTGCTTGGCGTCTACATCCCGCAGTTTGTCCAGGGAAATAACGAACTTCAGGCAAGAAAGGCTGCAGCCGCCGAGCAGCTCGTCATCGCGCAAGATGCCTTGGAGCCCGTGTGCGAACGCGTCGCAGCAGACGACCCATACGAGTCGTATCACGACTACGGCTACCGCATTATCGGCTATCTGCGCGACAATGACCTTGGCGCTCAAGCTGCCTATGTCTACCTTTCTTTTGATGTAGACGGCACGCTCACGGACGTCGATTACGTCAGTCAGATCGACCCCGAGGCAAGCCTTGCAGACAACCTCGCCCGCGCCGAGCAGGATATCGCGACGCTCTGTGCCCCGCTCAATGGGCTGGACGTTTCCGTTGACACACCGGACCTGCTCACGCCATGCAGCCTGTCGGATGAATTTAAGCAGGCATTTTTAGCCGGCTCCCTATATGAAGAAATCAGCATCAAGACGGAGGGCGAATCCATCAGGTTGTACTACGCCTTTGACACCGAGCCCAAAGAAGAGTTCGACGAATACACCCATCCGGAAATTAGGCTCATGCTCTCTGCAAAGAAGAACTAAAGGCTTACGCTCTAATTGCCGCTCGCGAACATCGTCTATATCTCGAGGTCTAATACTTTTCCGAGAAGTGAACGACCGTTTTTGGACCCCCGAAGCATCGACATTTTCTGACGCCAAAACCGCAGGATTCAACAATCAAAACCGCAGGAAATTACATCTCAAAAGCGTCGATGCTTCGGGGGTCCATTTTGACTCGTTCACTTCTCGGAAAAGTATTAGACCTCGAATTCACAAGCCGCTCAATGTGACAAAGGGACCGTCCCTTGTCACATTATTCGGAGCGCAGGGCCTCAACGGGATCTTTTTTGGATGCGCTGCGGGCCGGCAGCAGGCCAGCGACAACCGTCAGCAGTACCGAAATTGCAATGAGCACCAGCGCATCCCGCACGGGCAGGCTCATCAGATTGGGGACCTGTTTGGCAGCAAGCGCCCAGGCATTAACCGGAAAGCTCACGGCCATCACAACGACAATGGCAAAGACGCCGGCGATGAGGCCCTCGATAAAGGTCTCGGCATTGAATACGTTGGCCACGTTGCGCTTCGACGCGCCAATCGCACGCAGGATGCCAATCTCCTTTTTGCGTTCCAGCACGCTGATGTAGGTGATGATGCCGATCATGATGGAGCTCACCACCAGGCTGATACTCACGAATGCGATGAGCACCAAGCTGATGGTGTTCACGATGTCGGTCACCGAGCCCATGATGATACCCATGTAGTCGGTGTACGAGATCGCCTGCTCATCGTGGCCGACGGCTTTGACCTGCTTGTTGTACGCATCGATGTGATCGAGCACACGCTCCTTAGCCTCAAAGTCACGCGGGAAAATCTTGACCGAGATGGGGTCTGCCTCGTCTGCATAGCCCAGCGTGGTCAGGTTGTTGTCGTAGGTGAGTTTCGATGCCTTCGCATAGCTCATCATGAGCGAGCTCAGGTCCTCGGCGTCCATGTTGAAATGGATAGCACGAGCAAAGGCACTCCCATCCACGTGCATGGCGCTCGCCAGGTTGGCAAAACTCGAAGACATCTGCGTCGCCATCTGTCCCATGAGCCCCGTCGCGCCTGCTTTAAGCTGGGACGATACCGTCGACGCTATCTGCTCGCTGATTGCCTTCATCACCTGATCCATAGCCTGCTGCAGATACGGAGCCAGCTGCTTTTGAACATAGTCGGTCATCGTCTGTTGCAGGCGCTCGGCCAGGGCATCGCCGCCGAGCGCTTTGAGCTGGGCCAGAATTTGCTGGGCTGCCGTATCACTCTCAAGATACGTCGAGAACGCGGCAGCGAGCTTTGACGCGTCCTTAAGATCTTCGGGTGTCAGTGCCTTAAACTGATCAGACTGCAAAAAGCCCTCAAACAGCTGGTTGGCTAGCGTTCCCACCTGCTGCATTTGCTCGGGCGTGAGTTCCAGACCGTCAAAGATACCCGAGAAATCTGGGGCTGGCGCTTTGGCCATGATGTCGCTGAAGTCGATGTCCTTCCCAACGCCCGAAAGGTCAATGTCCAGCCCGGACAAGTCAAGACCAGACAGGTCCATACCGCCGGCCGCACCCGAGAGCGCAGACGCATCGAACGAGAACGCGCTCTTCAGCGCCGCCTCATCCACGCTGAACATACTGCCCAGATCCACGCCTTGTTTGGCCTCGCCCTGCAGCTCATCGAAAGACTTGCCCGTAAAGACATCCGTCTCGGGGTGGGCGAGTTGCTCCTGCACAATCTGCGAATCGGCGGCGCGCTCCATAAGCTGGCGAGTCAGCGCATGCGTGTAGGCAATGCCCGGGGACAACGCGCTCGCGTTGGCCGTCTCGTTGGGTCGCACCACGCCCACAATGTGCACGTCGATACCGTCGGCAACCTTGGCGGACATAAAGTCGGCGTCGCCAGACATATCGGTCCACATGCCGGTCTCTTCGTTTTTGCGATACGCATCGGCCGGCAACAGCACCTTAAACGTCGTGGACAGCGCATCGTCGTAGGTAAAGTCGGTGCCGGTCTCGGGCGTTTCGACCCCACCGTCGGCCGCCATGGCGCTGTTAACCAGGTCATTGAGCTCATCAATATCCAGCGCACCGATGCTGTAGAGCGTGTAATCGCCCACCGTGCCACGGCTCGAAAGCACCATCACGGCTTCGTTGGCGGACGTAGGCCAATGGCCAGCGACGACATCGTACTGGCTGTCGAGCAGGCTCTGGTCGTCGATCATCTCGTTGAAGACCGTGGTTCCCATGGATTCCATGCTCACCGTTGCCGCCGAACTTGCGCCTCCGCTCATGGCCTCGGTCATAGCGTTGGGAACAAGCCGGACGGGCTTCTCGTCGCCCTTGCCGGCACGATAGACAACCGGCGATATACCGTAGCCGTACTGAATGGCGTTGACTTCTTTATCGATGCCGTCGCCACCGGCATCGAGCCATGCCTTAAAGCTCGTCATGTCGTTGGACTTAACGCTCGCAAACATATCCTTTACGGCCGTGACCACGGGAATCTTATCGGTTCCCTGAGCCTTGCCGTCGGTACCGTCGTCGGACGAATCCTCGCCGTTGGACGCCTCGTCATCTGTGGCCCCCTGTCCGCCCATCATGGACGACAGGTCGTAATCCTGCTTGGAAATGGTGAGCGGGTAGCTCGAGAGCGTATCCTCCTCGACCTTTTTGATGTAGCCGTTTACGCCGTTGGACAGCGCAAGAATCGCCGCGATGCCGATAATGCCAATCGACCCCGCAAAGGCCGTCATGGCCGTACGGCCCTTCTTGGTCATAAGGTTGCGGGCAGAAAGCCCCAGCGCCGTCACAAAGCTCATCGAGGTTTTGCGCGTAGGCTTTGCCTCGCGGCGCGTGGCGTCAGCGACATCGAAGGGGTCGGAATCGTCGGTGATCTTGCCGTCCGCCAGGTTGACGATGCGCGTGGCGTATTGGTACGCCAGCTCGGGATTGTGCGTGACCATGATAACCAGGCGGTCGCGCGCCACGTCCTTGAGCAGATCCATGACCTGTACGGATGTCGTTGAATCCAAAGCGCCGGTCGGCTCGTCTGCCAGCACGATCTCGGGATCGTTAATCAGGGCGCGGGCGATGGCCACGCGCTGCATCTGTCCGCCGGAAAGCTGGCTCGGACGTTTGTTAACGTGCTCGCCCAGGCCGACTTTCTCCAACGCCTCGCGCGCACGCTGGCGGCGCTCGGCATGCCCCACGCCCGTGAGCGTGAGCGCCAGCTCCACGTTTTCCAAAATGGTCTGATGCGGAATGAGGTTATAGCTCTGGAACACAAAGCCGATACGGTTGTTGCGATAGGCATCCCAATCGCGATCGTGAAAATCCTTGGTCGAAATACCGTCGATGAGCAGGTCGCCAGAATCGAAATGATCGAGCCCACCGATAACGTTGAGCATCGTAGTTTTGCCCGAGCCCGAGGGACCCAGAATGGCCACGAACTCGTTATCGCGAAAAGACAGGCTTACGCTGTCGAGCGCCACCTGCGTAAACGACTGCGTGACGTACCTTTTGCAAATACCTTTGAGCTCCAACATGGACGGCAACCTCCCCCACGCGGGCGCACTTGCCCGCTCTCCCCCGCCGTTCGTATTCGACGCGTTTGTCCTACTCTATCCCCATTTTTTGCCGGAGCCAGTGAGGAATGTAGGGAACCGCATCAAAAAACGAACGGGATGGCGCCCAAAAGAAGAGGCCCCAAGTGGGGCCTCTATATGGTGGAGATTATCTTGAAAGGCAGCGGACTACTCCGCACAGCGGCGCACGATCCTCGCCATGCTTTACGCGTTTTTTACTGCTCGCTATTCGCAATCGCCTGGTCGATAAGCTTGTCGAGTGCTGCGCGCTGCTCGGCGGAGCTGATGGCTCCCACGATTGGATCCCCTACGATGTTGCCATTCTGATCGATGACATACGTTGTCGGGAACGAGAACAGATTTGACGTAAACTTACCGGCCTCGCTATCCGACTTGAACCAGATGTTCTTATATGTCACGCCCTTCTTGCTCAGCACGTCCTTGGCATCTGCAATCTCGCCCTTGTTGCCATCGAGCGTAAAGGAATTGACGCCCACGACCTGGCCGCCCTTCTCGGCAAGCTCCTGATTCAGTTTCTCAAGATCGCCCAGCTCGCCCACGCACGGCTTGCAAGTAGTGAACCAGAAGTTCATGACGGTGACTTTGTTCTTAGAGAACAGCTCGTCGCTGCTCACGTCGTTGCCATCCAAGTCCTTGCCCGTAAAGCTGGGGAACTTCGTCGCCTCGCTCGAAGCATTGGCACCGGCCGTCATGCCAGCGGTCGAAGCGTCGACGCTCTCGCCTGCACTCGGCGTGCTTCCACAGCCGGGGAACTCCTTCTCCAGGCTCTCGAGCTTGTCCTCGATCTCCTTGATCTGCTGCGCACCGGCCTTGAGCGTCTTAAGCTCATCCGCCGTGAACTTATCCTTGGCGCCGTCGATGGTCTTGAGCAGAAAATCGCCGTAATTGCTGCCGTCCTCAATCATTGCCGAGTCTTTATTTGCCGCATTGAATACCTTTTCCCACAGCGCGTTATCACTCGAAAAGATCTCGTTCTCCTTCTGCATGAGCTTCGCATACAGCTCGGCGGCCTCGTCGGCATTGGCCGGCTTCTGCGCAGTGAGTTCTGCGATCTTAGGATCGGAGCTCGCAGATTCGCTCACATTGCCACCGGGCGCCGAACATGCCACAAGGCACAAGGCCAATACCGGCACCATAAACAGGGCCGCAATCTTAGAAAGCTTCATAGTCATTCCTCCGTTTTGTCGAAGCTTGTTTACTTTTTATCGGCGGTCAAGGGAAGCTTTTCCGCCGACACATCCAGGCCATAGCGATAGCTGATGGCATCGACGGAACAGGCCCCGATGCACTTTCCGCACCGGATGCATTCGGCATGATTGGGCGCCCGGACCACATCAACGTCCATCTGACAAACCCTTGAACACTTGCCGCACGAGACGCATTTGCACGCGTCGACCTGAATCCCCAACAAGGACACCTTATTCATGAGCGCATAGAATGCGCCGAGCGGGCAAATCCATTTGCAGAAGGGGCGATAGAACAAAACGCTCAGAACTACCACGGCAATGAGAACGGCAAGTTTCCAGGTAAAGAGCTGCCCCAGCGCAGATCGAATGCCGGCATTGGCAATGGCCAGCGGAATGGCGCCCTCGAGCACACCCTGTGGACAGATGTACTTGCAAAAGAACGGGTCGCCCATGCCCACGTCGTTAACCACCAAGACGGGCAGCAGCACCACAGCAAACAGCAGCACGACGTACTTGATGTACGTGAGCGGCTTAAGCTTTTTCGTGGAGAACTTTTTGCCGGGAATCTTATGAAGCAGCTCCTGCAGCCAGCCAAACGGGCACAGAAAGCCGCATACAAAGCGTCCCAGCAGCACGCCGAGCAAAATGAGCGTACCGGTGACGTAGTAAGAAAAGTTGAACTTGGATGAACCTACCACCGACTGGAACGACCCGATGGGGCACGCACCCGATGCCGCGGGGCACGAATAGCAATTAAGTCCAGGTACGCAGACTGTTTTTCCCGCGCCCTGATAGATGCCGCCTTTGGCAAAGTTTGGCAGGTGAATGTTGGTGACGAGCGTCGCCGCTGCCTGAATGAATCCGCGAAATCGGGCCAAAACATGCGACGCAGTGTTTTTTCTTTTATCCAATTCCGATACACTCCAAGCACAGCCTAATCGCTTTGGCCAGCACGGCATCCGCCTCGCCACGCATAACGCCAAAGCACACCATGGCAATTCCGACGATCAACAAAGCGACCTGTACCACGGGTTTTACCGCTTTGAACAACCTGACCACTCCTTTCGTTACGCGACCATTGGACCATATCGACTATAAAATCCGTGTTAAGCGCGATTTGGAATGTGCAAGGAGACTGTTATGCGTATTTTGATCGTCGAAGACGAGCGAGCACTGTGCGATGCAATCGCGCGCAGCTTGCGAAACTTGGCGTACAGCGTCGACTGCTGTCACGACGGACAGGAGGCGCTCGATCTACTGAATGTTGAGGCCTTCGACCTCGTGGTACTCGACCTCAACCTTCCCCGTATCGATGGCATGACCGTACTCAGGGAACTTAGGAAAACTGACTGCGAGACTAAGGTACTGATTCTGTCCGCACGTGGCGAAGTATCAGATAAAGTCGCCGGACTCGATGCCGGCGCCAACGATTACCTCACCAAGCCGTTTCATCTGGACGAGCTTGCGGCAAGGATTCGTAGCCTTACCCTCAGGCGCTTTACACAAAGCGACATCGTTTTAACCTGCGGAGAGCTCCGCTTTGACACCAAGGCGCGCATCGCCTCCGTGAACAGCGAGGCTTTATCTCTTACGCGCAAGGAAACGGGAATCTTGGAATACCTGATGCTTAATCAGGGGCGTCCGGTAAGTCAGGAGGAGCTTATCGAGCACGTTTGGGATAGCAGCGTAAACAGCTTTAGCAACGCAACCCGCGTTCACATCTCGTCACTCCGAAAAAAGTTGCGCAGCGCTTTGGGATACGACCCGATTCGCAATCGGATTGGAGAGGGCTACGTTATGGAGGATAGCGAATGAAAAGGCTTTCCCTGCAATGGCGCATAACGATTATGACGGCACTGCTCACGTGTGCAGCATGCGTGCTGACAAACTGCCTGGTCGGCTATACGGGCATGCGCTACATGGATGCCATCGGCAGTAACATCTCGGCCTTTAACGCAACCGGCGAAGATTCGCCCCAGGCGTTCGACCCAACGAAAGCGACCCCCGATGACAAGGTCACGATCGTCGTAAACGACGCACAAGAGTCTTTTGGCACGACAACCTGGTACATCACGGCTGGAGTCACACTCCTTGGCGGCGCGCTGGCATACTTTGCGAGCGGCCGTGCACTCAAGCCGCTACGGGCTTTTGCAGCCCAGGTTGAGCGTGTGCAGCCTGACAACCTAAGCGAAATCAGACTCAGTGAAGATGTGCCCACCGAGCTACAGCGATGCAGCGCCTCTTTCAACGACATGATCGCCCGTCTTGGCGAAGGGTTCTCTGCGCAGCGTCAGTTTACCGGCAACGCCGCACACGAGCTGCGCACCCCGCTCGCCCTTATGCAAGCACAGATTGAACTATTCATCTCCGAGCGCTCCGGTCTGCAACCCGAAACAGCCGAGCTGCTCGGCCTGCTACAAGAACAAACCGAGCGGATGTCGCGGATGACCAAGGTATTGCTCGAGATGAGTGAGCTCCGCAGCGTTCCTTGCGATGACGATGTGGAACTCGGTCCCCTGTCCGAAGAGGTCCTCACCGACCTTGCGCCACTTGCCGAAAATAAGGACGTAACCCTCGATTGCGCCGGAGACGCTTTGACAATCGGAAGTGATACGCTCCTCTATCGGCTGGTGTTTAATCTGGTCGAAAACGCCATCCGTTACAGCCGCTCCGGCTCGACTGTCAACGTCTCCATCAGCGGCAGCGACAGCCACGTGCTCCTGCGAGTCAAAGATGAGGGCCCGGGAATACCCAAGCAGTACCGAGAGAGCATCTTCCAGCCGTTCTTTCGTCTAGACAAATCCCGCAGCAGAGCATACGGCGGCGCAGGACTCGGGCTAGCGCTTGTTTGGGAGATTGCAGCGCTTCACGGTGGCACGGTAGAGGTCGAAACAAGTTCCGAGAACGGAACCACCATGCTCGTAAGCCTTCCAAAACGATCCGCAGCGTTAACCGAACAGTAAAACGAGAGGGGTCCCGAGCAACAGGAGTACAATTGCTGCATTGTTGCCACCTGATGGGAGATGGAAGATGGACTGCGATGGCTACCCGCGCATTCCCATGCCGTTGATGTGCACTGCCTTTGTGCCGGGGCAGATTGACGCTGCGGTTGCAAGCATTTCCGACCCCGATTCGCGCGCCATTGCCACGGCAGAAGCGCTGTACTTTCGCGGACAGGCCGCCCTTGCTGCCAAGACGGCGCGCCCCTATGTTGACGCCACCGATCCCGCACTGCGCTATTCCGCATGCTTTATCTGCGGATACGCCAGTCTATCGCTCAACCGCATCGCCGACGCCCGCCGGTGCCTTGCTGGCATCCTCGATACGCCACCTGATGAGGAATCGCCTGCCGTCCACGCCACGCATATCCTGTTCGCCTCGGCCGCGAGTGTCCTGTTGCACTTGCCTTCCCCGTATTCTGCCGAAGAGTTTTATCCACTTGCGGCGCATTTGCCCGAAGGCCTGCGCCTGTTCGCCAGCTACGTGATGGCGCATGCCCTGTACCTGCGCGGCGAATATGGCCGCAGTCTGGGCATGGCGGAAAATGCCCTGATCATGAAACAGGGAAGCTATCCCATCTCGGAGCTGTTCCTGCACCTGGCAGCTTCCATGGCATGCATGAGCCTCAAGGACATCGACGCCGCAAAAACGCACTTCGAAGCTGCTTGGAACATTGCGCGCCCCGACGGCCTTATCGAGCTCATTGGCGAGCACCATGGCCTTTTGCAGGGGCTTATCGAGGCATGCTTAAAATCGCAATACCCCGACGATTTCGCTCGCATCATCGAGATCACGTATCGATTCAGCTACGGTTGGCGGCGCATCCACAACCCCGATTCGGGCGAGGACGTGGCCGACGACCTAACGACCACGGAGTTTACCATGGCCATGCTCGCCTGCCGTGGGTGGACCAATGCCGAAATCGCTCGTCATATGGGTGTATCGCCGGGCACCGTTAAAAATCGACTGTCCAACGTGTATGCAAAGCTTGGCATCGGCACGCGCACCGAACTAGTCGCGCATATGCTGCGTTAGCGGCCAGACTGCCTAGCGCATCGAACGCGCTCCGGAACCCGGCGCTTCGCTCGCTCAAATTGGACATTTTGGCCCTCGGACGGCACTACCGTGACAGGATGCCTTCTCGCAAAATTGGATTATTTCCACCGATACCTGCGGGATGGGAGCCAAAGATGCTTGATCGCCGTTCGTTACTTGTTGCCGGAGCGTCCTCGCTGGCGAGCATTATGTTGCCGCGCGTGCCGGGAAGCGCAAACGCCTTCATATTGCCGTTCGCGCCCACCGAAGCCTATGCCGACGAAAAAGACCCCTTCAGGGTGCTCGTTCTCTCGCGCACCATGTTCGGTGTGGTCGTGGTCGATGTCGCCAACAAGAATACGCCCATCGCAGGTGCCAAGGTCACGCTCACATCGCGCTATGCCGTAGGCAAGCAGCTCGCCGCCACGACCGATGACGAAGGCACCGCCATCTTTGAGGTCGCGCCGCTTTCGGAAGGCTACGTGGACGAGGCAACGCTTCTCGACGCGTACGACTTTAACGGCGGCATCTCCATTAGCATGGCGGGCTACCGCGATGTCGAGATTCCCCTTGCGCGCATCCAAGGCGGCACCGCCATAACCGCACCTACGCGTCCACTCTCCGATGGCGAGCCGTACTTTCGCCAGCTCACGTTTGACGAATGGGACATCCAGTACGCTGAAGCCACGTTCATGGCACTGCCGAAGGACGATGCGGCAAACGAGCAGCCCGATACGCACGCTTTTACCGTGCAGGCCCATCTGCCGCAGGGCGGGCAGGCAACGTTGCATATCAATAAATTGATGCCCGCTGCGGGCAGCTCATCCGAAACCGTCACGCAGATTGGCCAAGTCAAGGCCAGCGCATCGGGCGCGGATAATCTGGCGACGTTCACACTCGAAGACAAGTTCCTCGATGCAGCGTCGAGCCTTCTGGAAGAAGGATGCAAGCTGCGCTTTGTCCTCGACTATCAGGGTAAAACCTACACGCTCTCATCCCCCATGGCCGTTGTTGCCGCGCCGGCGGCAAAGGCAGAATCGGGCTCGACCACTATCGTCCCCACTACCATGGACCAAGAGATCACTCCGTTTGATTTCCCCGCATCGTTTCCCGGCATTGGCGGCAACAAGTTCACCTGCTGGATGCCCTCGTTCCCCATTTTGTTCGATTTCTCGTTTGCCGGATACGTGTTGTTTGGCGGAGGATACAAACCGGTCGGCTACATGAACGATTCGGGCAATCCGGATCCGGAGTACTGGAAGAAATCGCCGCGCGAGTCGGGCGCCAAGCAGGCAAACCGCTATCTCGACGAGATGGAGGGGAAGTGGAATCAGTACAAAAGTATGAGTGCCGGTTCGGGCACCGATCCAAGAAACACCAAGCTCCTTCGTCACCATTGCACGCCGCTGTTCACGATGGATATCGCCACACAGCTGTACGGCTCGCTCGCCTACGATTGGGTGGGCAAAACCTGGGGTAACAACAACGACCCCGCATATGGCAATATTAAGGCCCTCTTCCAGGTAAGAACCGACCTCAATTGGACCGAGCAGTTTACCCTAGGACCGGTGCCGTTTTTCCTAAACGTCAACCCCTGGGTGCTGGCAAAACTGGCGCTCGCCGTGGGCGCCCACACGCACGGTAGCGGCGCGGCGTTTTTCAAAAACATATCGCTCGACTATTCAAACACCTCGGGCTCGTTCACCATCCAGATCGGGCTTGCCGTCACCTTTGGCGCCGGCGTTGCAGGCGTCGCTTCGTCCGCCGTGCGCGGCGCCGCATCCCTCACGCTGTTCATTGGGTACGAGAAGGCTGATGGACACCAGCTTCCGCGACTGCGCGTAGGTGCAGACGTCGATGTCGATGTGATACTCCAGTTCGTGATGTTCAAGTGGACCACCAAGGCTTGGTCGGGGTCGTGGCCCACACTCCTCGATTCGTGGAATATGTCGGTGAACAACGGCGACCAGTATGCACTCCAGCGCTCTGAGCTCGCATTGGGTGGAGATACGCCCTATACACTAGATGCCTGCTTCGGCTCAGCCGGCAACGCCGAGGCGGGCGGCGTTCCGCAATTTATCGCATCGGCCACCATTGTCACCAACGCCGAGCTGCTCGCGCGCGCCGAGGTTAAAGCCACTGCAAGGAATGTCGCGCCTACCGTACGCGATTGGGACCGGTCGGTCACGCGCATTGAGCTCGAGGCGGATGCAGAAAGCGACGACACGGGACAGATCGAGCATTTCGTCCACGCACTGATAGAGAACGACGAAAACGCCGCGCCGATGTATGAGTACACCTACATCGGTCAGGCAACGAACGCCGTTGCGGACCCCAACGCCAATTCTACCGGCGTGTCGGAGGACGAGCGTGGCGGCATCAAACCCTCGAGCGACAACGTGCTGTTTGCTGGCGTGCTCAGCGAAGCTCACATGAAGCTGGCAATGATTGCCGGCGTAGAATGCCCGTTCCGTATCGCCTCGGTGCGCTACGGCGACAATGGTCGCTCGCGCCTGGTGGTGCACACAAAGGCAAACGGCACGTGGTCCGCTCCCACGCCCGTGGACTTTCCCCTTGGGTTTGGCGAGAACGACGTGGAGCGCGACAGCGTATACGATTACGACTTCGACGTGGTGGAATATACGGACGGAAGAGGAAACCAGGACGCCTACGTGCTGCTGGTCTCGGGCGAGCGCCCCGCCGGCGACAACACCCATTTCGATACGGCGAGCACATCCGGCATACTGTCCGTTGTGCGCCTGCGCATAAGCAATAGCGAAGTTCGCGTGGTATCGCACACGTCGTGGCGCAGCATCTCGCGCGGCCGCCTGCAGGAGGACGGTTACCATTGTCTGCAGTGTCCACGCATCACGGTGGGCAAGACGCTTGTCGACGGGCGTCTGTCGGGCGCCTATCTCCACCGCCGCGGAACCACGGCAGAGAAGGCGCTCGGCAGCGAGGCCGAGGTTGCGCTGGAATGCTTTACCCTGTGGTCGGACGTTTCGGGCGACAGCCTGACGTTCCGCCAAGTTCTCCGCTTTCCGCAGGCACCGTCGAGCATCGAGCTCGGCGCGCCCGAGAATATCAACGGCAAAATGGTGGTGCCCGTTGCATACGAGACTGCAGGCGGTTGTGGCTGCGCATCGTACGCCGTGATCGGCCAGTCCATTGCGGGCTGGGGCGTTATGTCGCCAGATGCCACAGTACCCCACGCGGTGCCGTGGCCGCAGCACACGGGCTTTTTGGCAACCGTCAACGAGCAACTGCAGCATATTACTTGGACGCGAGGCGCATCGGCATTTGCAATGCAGCCCGTGGGTGCCGCAGGCTGTGGCCCTGCATCGTTTAGCGTAAGCAACAACGGCAGGTGCGTGCTCTATGTAGAGAACACCGATGGCAAGGTGGGACAAACCTACGACGAAGAAGGCAACCCGGTAGCAGTGATGGGCAAGCACTTCCGCATCTTCGCCAGCACCTTGGCAGGCGATCTGTTCACGGAGCCGTTCGTGATGTGCGAGCTGGACCATCCCGTCGATCAGATAACGACATTTTTGACGTCGGGGAGCATGCTCTCCGCGCTCGCCACGCACATTGTGAGCGCGGAGAAGAGCGAGGCAGAACTACACGGCATCGAAGTGCCCTTGGTGGCGTGTGCCACTCCGACGGGCGCGGTCGCTACCTCGGGCGCGGTGATGCCCGGAGCAGCAGGCGAATCCTTCATGGTCACGGTGCGAAACGACGGCAACACCTTGCTGACCGCCGGCACGACCGATCTGTACCGAGAGGGTTCCAGTCAGCCGTTCTCCAGCGCATCCATCGGATTCGACGCGAACGCACGCATGGCTTCGATCTACGATCCGGAGCTTGCCGAGGATGCTTCGGCCAACGACATGGCACACGTGAAGTACGCAGTCGAGACGCTGGGCACACGTTTTGCGACGCACCCGCTGGTTGCCGACAACGGCAACGCCGTGCTGGCACCGGGTTGCACGGCACAGTTCCGCATGAGCTTCGCCATCCCCGAGAGCTGGAGCGACGAAGTGGGCAAACGCGTAACGCTGTATGCGAAGGCGCGTGACCTGGTGGCACTCGATCCCATAACGCTCGAGGAAATTCGACCGGGCGCAAACTCAGCGCTGGGTGCCGTGCTGCACGAGCTTCACGTGTCCGATGCGGCATGCGAACGCTCGGAAGTGCAGGTCGGCGTATGCGACAGCGCGGATACGGCAGGACTTCACGACGCCCCGATGACGGTAGACGGCGATGGTGGCTCGAGTGGCGGCGGTACTGACGAGGGCGACGGCTCCGGCGGAAGCAGCTCCGACAGCGGCAAGGACCACGGCAATAACAAGCGCTCCGGAAAAGCGGGCGCGCTCGCTGGCACGGGCGATGTCAATGCTCCCCTTACGGCAGCCGCTGCAGCACTCGCCGCGCCAGGCGCCGGCCTCATCGCCTACAGCGCCCGCCGCACGGCGCTCGAAAAAGACACCGCCGATGAGGTCAATTCTGATAAGCCTCGCTAGCTCCTAGTTACTTTTGTGAGAGACGCCGACTCGGCTCATCGAACACCAAAAGGGCTGGCCTCGGGTACCCGAAGCCAGCCCTGAGTCGCCTGACATGGGAATCGCAGTCCGCTACTTGAGCTTCAGCGCCTCCATCATGGGCGCGGCAGCATCCCAGTCGATCTTCCAGCCGATCGACACACGGACGGTTTCACCCGTCGCGGGAGCCGTCGCAAACAGCGTATGGCCGTTGTCGGGACCGGTAAAGCGCAGCCACGTTATGCCGTTGTACTCGACCTGGTCGGTTGTTGTCTCCTTGCCTTCGTAGACCTGCTCTAGGCTTGCAACCTCTTCCTCCGGCGAGCGCGGGAAGATGCTGATGTTCAGGCGTCCTCCAGTCTCGTCGTGGAAGAAGTTTGCCTTTTCGCGCTCTTCGTCGGACGAATCCAGCGTGTACCCATCGGCGGCCTCGATGCTGTACGATGCGCAGTCGATGCCCGTTAAATCTGCCTTCTCGCCAGAATCGGCCACGCCGCCGGCCGCCTTGAACTCCTTGGTCTCGCAGTCCGTGGTGTCAAAGTGCATGGCCTCGTGGTTCTTAGCGGGGGCGTAAGCGTCTACGAACTCGACAGTGATGGGCCCGTAGTACGCCGTCTTGGGCGCCCAGAAATATACGTACTCAACGGTCTCACCCGGACCGATGTCTGGCCTCTCGGAAAGGTCAATTCCCTTGTGCAGATCATCGGGGGCCTCGCTTGCAACGTAGTCGAGCACAGCCGCCTTGCCGGAAGTAAACAACGGGTCGCCTGCCTCAAAATCGCCCTGGGCAGCATGCACGTTAAAGGAACTGAACGTCCTGTTCTTTGTGTTGTTGTTGGTGATCTTGATGTGCAGGTAAAAGCCGTCCTGTAGCTTGGCATCGCCACGATAGAACGTACCGTGAGCCACCGACTCATAGGTAATGCCTGCCACCTCGACCGTCTGCGACTCATAGGCCTTGGCCTTCTTGGACTTCTCCTGCACAGGTGCGCTCCCGCCCGAGCCACTCGGCGCATTACCGCCGCAGCCAGCAAGCGTACACGCCAACACAGCCGAAAGAGCCACGGTGGGAATTCCTAACAGCAGCTTCTTCGTCATGGGCTTCATCATCCTCACCGCTCCTTTCACTTGCAGCTCATCCGTTGCCCGAGGCCTTCGTCGTCCCGTGGCATCGGCTTCCACAATGAGCGTATGACGAAACACGGCGCCGGCGAAGTGACCCGTGGCCCAAATGACGACCCACCAGCGTTCCTTATGGGCCAAAAGAACTCGCACATGCACGCCCCCGGCCCATAAAACGAGACGTCTGTCCCAATGTTCGATTCGATCCAACAATCCGCACGACACGTTTTCGACAACGTATCCAACCGCAAACGCAGCAAGACACATTCGGCCGTCTTCAAACTTACTCGGACAGAGCCGACTCGGTTTTGTCCGAGTAAACGAATCTCCATCGAACTCCGAACGATTGTTCGATGGATTTCGTGTTGGGTGGAATCGTCTGTGGGCTGGGCTATGCTACCTTGACTATCTATATGACTTAAACGCAGCAAAGGAGCACCGAGAGAGCGAGTATGGCAAAAAACACCGCAAACTATGGTAACGACAGTATCCGCCAGCTCAAGGACGAGGAGCGCGTACGCCTGCGCCCCGCCGTCATCTTTGGCTCGGACGGACTCGACGGCTGCGCGCATGCCGCCTTCGAGATCCTGTCCAACGCCGTTGACGAGGCGCGCCAGGGCTACGGCAAGCTCATCACCCTTACCGCCTTTCGCGATGGTTCCATTCAGGTAGAGGACAACGGCCGCGGCTGCCCGCTCGACTGGAACCCCTCCGAGAAGCGCTTTAACTGGGAACTCGTCTTTTGCGAGCTCTACGCCGGCGGCAAATACAATAACAACCAGGGCGGCGACTACGACTTCTCGCTCGGTACCAACGGCCTGGGCTCGTGCGCGACCCAGTACGCCTCCGAGTACATGGACGTCACGGTTTGGCGCGATGGCAACAAGTACTCCCTGCACTTTAAGAAGGGCAAGGTCGTCGGCGCCAAAAAGAAGGCACTCGAGATTGAGCCCAGCGACGAGGACCGTACCGGCACCACCATCAAGTGGCGCCCCGATCTTGAGGTCTTTACCTCCATCAGCATCCCCCACGATTGGTATCGCGAAACCATGCGCCGCCAGGCCGTGGTCAACGCCAACGTGACCTTCCGCCTGCGCATCGAGGGCGACGACGGCGAATTTACCGAAGAGGACTTTTGCTATCCCAAGGGCATCGAAGACTACGTGCTCGAGAAGGTCGGTACCGACTACCTCACCGAGCCCTTCTTTATCGAGGCCGACCGTCGCGGTCGCGATCGCGAGGACCTGCCCGACTACAACGTCAAGATTACCGCGTGCATGTGCTTCTCGCGCACCTTCATGATGCAGGAGTACTACCACAACTCGTCATGGCTCGAGAACGGCGGCTCGCCCGAGAAGGCGGCCCGTAGCGCTCTGACCAGCGCCATCGATGCCTACATTAAGCAACAGGGCAAATACAACAAAAACGAGAGCGGCATTAAGTGGCAGGACGTCCAGGACTGTCTGGTGCTGGTGACCAACTGCTTCTCAACCCAGACGTCCTACGAGAACCAGACTAAGAAGGCCATCAACAACCGCTTTATCCAGCAGGCTATGACGGCCTTCTTTAAGGAGCGCCTCTCGACTTACCTGATCGAGAACAAAGACGCTGCCAACAAGATCATGGAGCAGGTGCTCATCAACAAGCGTTCGCGCGAGAACGCCGAGAAGACACGCCAGAGCATCAAAACCAACCTGCAGCAGAAGACCGACATGGCCAACCGCGTGCAGAAGTTCATCGACTGCCGCTCCAAAGATAAGAACCGTCGCGAGATCTACATCGTAGAGGGCGACTCGGCAGCAGGCGCCATCCGCACGTCGCGCGATGCCGAGTTCCAGGGCGTTATGCCCGTCCGCGGCAAGATCCTCAACTGCCTGAAGGAGGATTATCCGCGTATCTTTAAGTCCGACATCATCATGGACCTCATGCGCGTGCTGGGCTGCGGCGTGGAGATCAAAGACAAGCGCATCAAGAACCTTGGCGCCTTTGACCTGGACAACCTCAACTGGAACAAGGTCATTATCTGTACGGACGCCGACGTCGACGGTTACCACATCCGCACGCTTGTGCTCACCATGCTCTATCGCCTGGTGCCCACGCTCATCGACGAGGGTTACGTGTATATCGCCGAGTCGCCGCTCTACGAGATCAATTGCAAAGAAAAGACCTACTTTGCCTACACCGAGCTCGAAAAGAACGGCATCCTTATGGAGATCGGCGACCAGAAGTGCTCCATCAACCGCTCCAAGGGTCTTGGTGAGAACGATCCGGACATGATGTGGCTCACCACCATGAACCCCGAGACGCGTCGTCTGATCAAGGTGGAGCCCGAGGACGTCACCAAGATGGAAACCATGTTCAACCTGTTGCTGGGCAACGACGAGGCGGGCCGCAAGCGCCATATCTCGGAGCACGGCAAGGAATACCTGGACCAGTTGGACCTGCAGTAGCAGCAAATCGATAACGACGGCCCTTAAGAAGTTCAAGAGGAAATCGTGGCAAAGAAGAAGACGAAGAACCAGCCAAAGAAAAAGCAGGTCAACGCCGAGAACGTCATCGGCCTGCACTCCGAGGTCACCGACCAGCCGATCACGCAGACACTCGAGGTCAACTACATGCCCTACGCCATGAGCGTCAACGTCTCGCGTGCGTTCCCCGAGATCGACGGCTTTAAGCCCTCGCACCGCAAGCTGCTCTACACCATGTACAAGATGGGTCTGCTCAAGGGCGAGCGCCAGAAGAGCGCCAACATCGTGGGCCAGACCATGAAGCTCAATCCGCACGGCGACGCCGCGATCTACGAGACGATGGTGCGTCTGGCCACCGGCAACGAGGCACTGCTCGCCCCCTTCGTGGAGTCGAAGGGCAACTTTGGCAAGTACTATTCGGGCGACCTGAGCTACGCCGCCTCGCGTTATACCGAGGCCAAGCTCTCCCCCATCAGCGCCGAGATCTTTAAGGACATCGACAAGGACCCGGTCGACTTCGTTGACAGCTACGACGGCGCCATGAAGGAGCCGCGCCTGCTGCCCACCACGTTCCCCAATATTCTGGTTTCGGCCAACAAAGGCATCGGCGTCGCCATGGCGTCCGACATCTGCGGTTTCAACCTCAACGAGGTCTGCACCGCCACCATGCATTACCTGCAGGATCCCGACTGCGACCTGCTCGAGTACATGCCCATGCCCGACTTCTCGACCGGCGGCGAGATTATCTACCGCCGCGAGGAGATGGAGAAGATCATCGAGACCGGCCTTGGCAGCTTCCAGATTCGCTCCCGCTGGCGTTGGATCCCCGAAGAGCGCATCATCGAGGTCTATGAGATCCCCTACACCACCAAGACCGATGTCATCATCGAACGCATCGTCAAGCTCTCCAAAGAGGGCAAGGTCAAGGAGATCGCTGATATCCGCGACGAGACCGACCTCTCGGGCTTGCGCATCGCCATCGACCTTAAGCGCGGCGTCGACCCCGACAAGCTCATGGCCAAGCTCTATCGCTCGACCACACTGCAGGATTCGTTCTCGTGCAACTTCAACGTGCTCGTCGACGGCTATCCCCGTGTTATGGGCGTGCGCCAGATTCTGCACGAGTGGGTCAAATGGCGTATTGAGTCCACGCGTCGCCGCATTAACTTTGACCTGGGCAAAAAGTCCGAGCGCCTGCACCTGCTGCACGGCCTCGAGGCAATCTTGCTCGACATCGACAAGGCCATCGCCATCATCCGTGGCACCAAGCTCGAGGCCGAGGTCGTGCCCAACCTTATGAAGGGTTTCGACATCGACGAGACCCAGGCCGAGTTTGTTGCCGAGCTCAAGCTCCGCAACATCAACGAGGAGTACATCCTCAACCGCACCAAGGACATCGCTAAGCTCGAGGGTGAGATTGCCGAGCTTGAGGAGATCCTCTCCAGCGAGGAGAACATCAAGAAGGTCATCAGCGACGAGCTGGCCGCGGTCAACAAGAAATATGTGATGCCGCGTCGCACGGGCAGGATCGAGCCCCATGAGGTTATCGAGGTAAGCTTGGAGCCCGAGGTCGAGGAGTACCCGGTGACCATCATGCTCTCGCGCGATGGCTACCTTAAGAAGATGACGGACCGCGTGCTCAAGAAGGCGACCACGCTCAAGTACAAGGACGGCGACAAACCCTTTATCGAGTTCCCGTCCTCCAACACCCACGAGCTGCTGGTCTTTACCAACAAGAGCCAGGTGTACAAATGCAAGGTTGCGGCGTTTGAGGACACCAAGTCGGCCCAGCTGGGCTCGTACCTGCCGACCGATCTTGAGATGGAACCCGACGAGAGCGTCATCTGGGTCATCGACCCCGAGGACTATAAGGCCGACGTGCTGTTTGTCTTTGAGAACGGCCGAGTGGTGCGTGTCGCACTTTCTGGATACGTCACCAAGACCAACCGCAAGCGCCTCAAGAACGCCATCTACGGCGGCAGCAAGCTGCTGTATGCCCAGGTGCTCAAGGAAGACCGCGACATCGCACTGGTCTCGAGCGACTATCGTTTGATGAACTTCAACACGTCGTTGCTCAAGACCAAGACGACTACCAACACGCAGGGCGTCCAGGCCTTTACCGCCAAGAAGGGCCGCTCGGTCACCACCGTCGGCACAACCGAAGAGATCCTTGGCGCCGGCGTCTCGGCCGAGAAGTTCACCGCGCAGAGCCTCCCCTCAGCCGGTGCCCTCATGAAAGAAAACGACATGCCGAGTTTGTTTGATTAGGACGACGGCAGAACCGCCATAGTTTTACAAAGCAGCGGGGCCCGGAGCGCAGCAATATCGCGCCCCGGGCCCCGCTCGTTGCGGAGGTCATCCTCGGAAATGTCGACGATACGGGGGCTTCCCGCACCGTCCTAAGCCGTTAGCAAAACTCGCAAAAGTTAGCAAAAGTTGCAAAAATTAGCAAAACTTGCAAAGGAGCCACCATGGAGTACAGCAAATGGCTCCGCCATGCCAGGCATGCTCGAAGATATTATCGAGCGAACCAAAGAAGCGGCAGATAGCTACCTTTCACAGTCTCACGCGCGCATGAACGGCGTTCAAATTGGTCCAGTGGGCATCGATTGGACATATGTTCAAGAAGCCCAGGGCAACTGGCGCACGTGCATGAATGGCATCTTCAGGCAACTCGAGAAGCATGGCATCGGGCTTCTCTCGAAACGACCTATCGGGAGCTTTCCGATAAAGACATTGAGTTTTTGCTCGCGATGCTGCCCGATTCTGGCCCCAGCAGGGTCTCGGAGATAGCCAAACGCATGGGCGTTGCCAGCAACTATGCAAGCCAATATAAACGCCGTCTCCTCGAGGACGGCGTCATCGGGGAACGTGGACGTGGCCTCGTTGGCTTTGACATCCCCGCGTTCAGGGAGTTCCTGAGCGAGAAAGTCTCCTAGCACGCGGAGATTGTCCACAAGGGCAACGGTGCATGGCAATCAACGATTCACCCGGCAAGGACGGCAAGTACTTCCAATAACGCTGATTGCCATGCGTTCTTCTTGTTCTTAGGCGAGCTTGCGAGCGAGCTCTCGAACCTCTTCCAACTTGGGCGAGGATGCCATGCTGTCGCGCTCGGTCATACCGCTGATGGTGACAATGCCCAGGTCCTCCCACTTGCAGTACGCGCAGGTCGACTTGTACATAGCGATCGCCGCATCATAGACGCCCTCGCTGTGGCTATCGAGCAAAAAGGCCGTCTTGGTGAACGGGAAGCCCGTAGCACCGAAGGCGTACAGGCGGTCGATGGCGGCCTTCTCCTGCGCGGTGATATCGAACCAGTAGATAGGCGAGGCGAAGACGACCATATCTGCGTCTTTCAGCGACTCAATCACGTTGGCCATGTCATCCTTCTGCACGCAAGTGCCCTCGTGGGCGAAGCAATACTGACACCCCAGGCAACCAGCGATTTTCTTGCCGGCAACGCGGATGACCTCGACCGTATGGCCGGCCTCGCGCGCGGTCTCGGCAAACGCCTCGACCATGGTGTCGGTATTGGCGCCCCTGCGCGGGCTACCACTCAATACAACGATATTCATAGAAATCTCCCTCCCTTATGCCGCAGGCGCGCGGCACACATTTTGTTGTAACCAAAACGGATGGAGCTATTCAGTCGTCTGCAGGCCACATCTCTTGTTCGTGTTCTCTAGACAAGGCGCAAACGGTGCTGCACCCCCCTGTCGCGCTATATCCCTACGCAGTGTTCAGAACCCCTGCTCACCGAGCAGCACCGCGCGAGGTCCAGCACGAGTACGCCTTCCCGGGTACAGGTCTCATGCCCTATGCGGGAGATGAGGACCTTCGGGAACACGTCCCCGATGGGCAGAAGCGACGCGAGCTCCCCCTCAAGCATCAAGTTGATGCTCATATCGCCTCTCACATACGCTCTCCTTCCCGGTTTCGAAACTCGAATTGATTTAAAGTTTCGAAACCGGGAAGGCAATATACAAAAGGATGTGTCGAGGAACGAATCCCAGCCACGTCATGTCGGCAGCGATGAAGGGCGCATCCGCGCGTGCTACAATGCGGGCATCAGAGATGAAAACACAGTCCCCGTCGGGTAGTCGTGGGCGTGCGGGAGTCCGCATCAGTAACCTGCCTCCTTGGTTGTCCCTTCTCTGCATGGTCATCTACATAAAGGAGGAACCAGCCATGCAGATCAGCGTGTCGTCCACCCTGACCGTATATCACGACGGTCAATTCTGGGTCGGGCTGGCGGAGCACGTCGAGGGCGGAAGGTATGGCGTCGCCCGCATCGTCTTCGGCGCGGAGCCGTCCGATGAGGAGATCCTGCGATTCGCTACAAGCGAATGGGAGAAGCTCTCGTTCTTCGGCGACAAGGCCACTGAAACAAACAAGCCCGCGAAGAACCCCAAGCGGCGCGCCCGTGAGGCGGCGAAAACCCTTAAGCGGCCCGCGATGAGCACCAAGGCGCAGCAGGCGCTCGCAGCACAGAGAGAAGCGATGAAACAGGAGTCAGCTCATGCAAGAAGCCGACGCCGCGCGGAAGAGGCTGATGCGCGCTTCGAGCAGCGAAAGCTGAAGCGCAAGCAGAAGCATCGTGGGCATTGATTGCCATTTGCAGCAAGGCAAACCATATACAGCAGCGGCGCCAGTTCCACTTGAAGCCGACACCGCGTAGACGCTGATGGTGACGGCTATGCACGGGCACGGGCGCGCCACCGCACTTCACAGCTTGTTTCTCAAGTATTTAGGACGCACACGCGGCGTTCAAAAATGCGGAGCGACTCCGCATGGCTCGGGATTGAGCCGAGGCGCCCTATTTCTTGCCTTCCAGCAGGCCCACGATGCGGTCGATGTCGACGGCAAAGCGAGGCCTTCCCTCGCGCTCGTAGCGGTCGAGGTATGCCTGGCACTCGGAGACAATGCGCTTGGTGTTGCCATCGATGATGCGCTGGAGCGTCTCGTAGTAGGCCGAGCCCTCGGTCCTGAAGCGGCGCTGGTAGGCCTTGGTTATGGGGAACATCTTGATGTAGTGGATGCCGTGGCGGCAACCGGGGCGCGTCGTGGGGCGGGGTGGCAACGCAAAGTACTGGTCTTTGGGCACGTTAGGGGCGATGTTGGAACGCAGCGGCACGGCGAAGTCCCTGCGCTTCCCGCGGAAACGCAGCCTCACCACCACGATGCAGGGACGATTGTGCTTAAGCATGAGCTCGCGGTCGCCATCGACGAGGTCGAAGAAGTCCTGGGAGATGGATACGATCTTCATCGGTTGCGCCCCCTTCATACGAAGCGGGGCCCGCATCGCTGCAGGCCCCTACAGGTGGGCGATATTCTACGCCTTGCGGCACCCCGTCGCCCACGGAGGTTAAACGTACACGTAAGCCGTACTCTGAAAGCCGCGGCTTCCGGCAAGTAGTTTATACCACGAAAGGTTGCTTTCGATGCGCCTAGCTCGCAAAATAACACTCGCTGGGCCGTCGCCCCTGGCCGTTACCCTCCAATCTTCATTGGAGTCAGCAGGTCAATTCATATAGTCATGGGGTTTATCCTGAAGGAAATCAAATTTATACCCCCATAACTAAGGAATTTTCTATTCCCACTCAATGACTAGAGCCCTGGTGTAATTGGCTGGATCACCGTTCCGGGAACCGGTATCGACCTACCTGTCCGCCAAGCTCCTTCTTCAGCTCCAGCCTAGTATCTGACTCGCGCCGTTATAAGCGAAAACCGAAGAGATGCGTCTTAGCCAAGAAAATAAGGTTAGCCTTAACTTACTGCATGATTCGTGTGTTATAGTTAGATGGCTCTAACTGTTTGGGGGCGATAGCCATGCACGAACGCAAGGGCTTCTGGGACAAGAATGCTGGTCGGTACGACCGTTTCATGCGAAACGACCGGGCGGCGTATGAGAAGATGTATGGGCTGATCCGGCCGGTGGTGAAAGCAAAAACCGTACTGGAGGTTGCCACCGGCACGGGGCTTATCGCAAAGAACATCGTGAATGCGGCGGCGCACATCGAGGCTACGGACGCTTCTGCAAAGATGATCCTTGAAGCAAAGCGGGACAATCAATCCGCAAAGTTACACTTTTCCGTACAAGATATGTTCTGCCTGCCCTATGCACAGAAGTCCTTCGAAGTGGTGGTCGCGTCCAACGCGCTTCACATAGTGCCGCATCCGGAAAAGGCCCTGCAAGAAATCAGGCGGGTGCTGAAGGACGACGGCGTGCTCATCGCGCCAACCTTCACCCACGCGGGGAACTCGGTTCCCGGCAAGGCAAAAGCCTTTTTCATGAGTATGGCGGGATTCCCCCTCCATAGCAGATGGACAAGCGAGGAATACCTGTGTTTCCTGCGTCAAAACGGCTGGTCGGTGCAGAAAAGCGCGGTGCTGAAGGCCTCGTTCCCGTTGACCTATGCGGAATGCACGAAATTGGAGGGGCCAGATGTCGTTCTTTGAAAACACCCGCAAGCCCGTGGGCCTCGGCGGAAAACTTATGGTTGCAATGATGAATCTGGGCCACGGCCCTGTGGCGCGGTGGGGACTTCGATTTCTACGACTTGCGCCAAACGCCAAGGTGCTGGATTGCGGCTGCGGCGGCGGGGCGAACATAAAACGGCTGCTGGAAAAATGCCCGCATGGCGTCGTCAAGGGCATCGACTATTCGCCCGTCAGCGTGGAAAAGGCTAGAAAGCTCAACCGAGTTGCAATTCAGGAGGGGCGTTGCGCCGTTCTGCAAGGCAGTGTGGCGGATATGGTGTTTGAGGATAGCTACTTCGATGCTGCCACGGCCTTTGAGACCGTCTATTTTTGGCCTGATTTGCCCCGATGCTTCCGTGAGGTCTGGCGGGTGCTGAAGCCGGGCGGGACAATTCTTATCTGCAACGAGAGCAATGGCGACACGGACAAGGACGAGAGGTGGACGCAGATCATCGGCGGCATGACCATCTACAAGGACATTGAATTAAAGGCATGTCTGGAGCAGGCGGGTTTTCACGAGGTGCAGATACACAAAAAGAAAAAGTGGCTCTGCGTCACGGCGCGGAAGTAAGGGCATCAAGCACGGATATTTTTGCATCCATCCTGCACATGGCGATAGGCATGACGGTCATAGCGGCTGTTCTGGTGGCAATTATGACAGTTTTTATTCACTGAGGAAGGAACCTATGAAATGTAAAATTGAGAAAAACACCGTTCAGGAGACGCTGATCCTCCCGCTGTATTCCCGGAAGCTGTGTACGGAGCTGTACCCGAACCTTTATAGGGATGAAACAGCGGTTCGTCTGCTCGACCAAATCGACTACGACTTTTCAGAGGCAGCGAAAAGCTCCCACAGCCTGATGCAGCGTTTTGGTGCGCTGGAGGTGGCCATGCGGCAGGGTGATCTTGCTTTCGAGGTACAGGATTACCTGAAAGGCCACCCCAATGCGGCGGTGGTCAATCTGGGCTGCGGACTGGACAACACCGGCAGAACCTGCGACAACGGTAGATGCAAGATTTACAATCTGGACTTCCCGGATGTGATTGCCTTGCGGCAGCAGCTACTGCCCGCCGGGGATCGAGAACAAAATATCCCCTGCGACCTGAAAGACACCACATGGTTTAGCAAAATCGATGCCTCCGGCGGGGCGGTGTTCTTTGCCTCCGGGGTGTTCTATTACTTTCTGACCCAGCAGGTCCGGGAACTGGTGCGGGAGATGGCGGACGCTTTCCCCGGCGGTGTGCTGGTCTTTGATGCTGCCAATCGGACAGCAGTAAAGATGATCGCAAAAACATGGCTTAAGACTGCAAAAATCAAGGATGTGGGGGCATATTTTGCGGTTTCGGATGCCGCCAAGGAAATCGGCACGTGGGACAGCCGTCTGCAGGTCACAAGTCGCGGCTATATGCTGGGTTATAACGATTTGAGAGACCCTTCTGTCAGCGGCTTTTTCCGGTTTCTCGCAAGGGTCGGTGACAACGGGATGAAAATGCAAATCGTGAAAATAAGATTTTGAGAGACAAAAATGCAAAAGACGAGCGCTTCTTGCCGCTCAATTGGCAAGAAGCGCTCGTCTTTTCTTAACGCGTTGTATGGCGGAGAGAGCGCAAGTTACGCGAGCGCCCTTCTTGCCAGCTCGGCCGCGCCGAGGATTCCTTGGTCGCCACCGCAGCCCGGGGCGCAGATGTAGCTCTCTATGTCCTTAAGCTCGGCGGTCTGGATGTAGCCACCCAGATATTCGAGGGTCTTCTTGCGGACGATGCCGTAGAGCTGCTCCTGGTGCATCACGCCGCCGCCGAGGACGATGCGGCGAGGCGAGTACATGAGCACGAGGTTCGCGCACATCTGCCCCAGATAATCCCCCTCGAGCGCCCACACCTCAGCGTTGTCCGCGAGCTCGGCCGCGGGCTTTCCCCAGCGTGCGGCGATGGCGGGGCCGGAGGCGAGGCCCTCGAGACAGCTCGCGTGACTCGGGCAGACGCAGCGTCCCTCCTCGGTGGGACGAATCCTTACCAGCATGTGGCCGGCCTCGGGGTGCAGCATGCCGTGAAGGAGCCTGCCCGCGCACATGACGCCCGCGCCCACGCCGGTGCCGATGGTCACGTAGACGGCGTCCTCGAGCCCCTTGCAGCAGCCGAAGACCACTTCGCCGAGGCAGGCAACGTTCACGTCCGTGTCGTAGGCCACCGGAATCCCGAGGGCGTCGGCGAACGCGGCGCGAAGACCATAGCCTCGCCACGCGAGCTTGGGCGTCTGGAGGATGGAGCCGTAGCGCTCATCGTTGGGGTCGACGCAGGTCGGGCCGAAGGCGCCGATGCCCAACGCGTCCACATCGCGGGCGGTGAACCACTCGACCATTTGCGGGACGGTCTCGGCGGGCGTAAGCGTCGGGGTCTCCATACGGTCGAGGACCTCGCCGTCGCCGGACACCACGGCACAGACCATCTTGGTCCCGCCGGCCTCGAGGGCGCCGAGCCTCATTTGCTTTTCGCTCATGTGATCCTCCTTACAAAGGGACGCCCGCAGTCATGGTCAACCGCGGGCGCCCATAACGTTGGCTTGTTTCGAGGCGACCCTACCTGGGCACGCGGTCCTGCCTTGCGGCAAACGGGGCGAGCACGGCGTGCGGCTCGCTTTGGTACCAGTAGGCGACGGTGGAGATGTCGTCCTCGCGCTCGTAGAGCTTGATGTCGTCGTTGCCGAGGTCCTGGAACGTCACGCGCAGGTCCTCCTTGAACGAGATCGGGTCGGGAAGGTGCCACCTGTAGAGGCCGTGCCTGGGCAGCGCGTCGTCGTTGGTCGCGAGCATCGGGTTCGGGTTCGGCTTGCCCGCGCTGAAGCGGTCGCGCGTGGCGTCGCGCGTCGAGCGGTACGGGTAGCCGGCGAACAGCGTGTTGAAGCACTGCGCCTCGGGCAGCGCGTGGGGCGGCCTGTCGAGGAAGGCCCAGGCACCGCCGAAGTAGTCCTCGGCTCCCGTCGAGGTGACCGTGGGGAACTCCTCGTCGCCGTCGAGGAAGAACTTCATCTCGCCCTCGCCCCACCAATAGCGCTCCAGGGCGCACAGGGCCATGTAGGTGCCGACGTAGTAGCCCTTACCGCGCACGCCGTCGAGCACGGTGTAGTCGACGCCCCTGCGGGTGCTGCGCTCGCGGTTAAAACGGGCGTGGAAGTACATGGCGTCGTCCGGCACGTCGGTGAGCGCGTAGTTGAACGTGTAGAAGATGTACTTAATGAACCCGGGGTGCTCGCTCGTAAGCGTGACCTTGGCGTGCTTCCTGAAAGGCATCTCGAAGTAGCAGTTCATGCCGCCCGTCGGGTTCACGCAGATGGGCATCGAGTTGACGATGGCGCGCTCACCGAAGCCGTTGCAGAAGAAGTCGCCGACAGGGCACTCGACCGAGGGGGTCTCCTCGTCGTCCCAGTAGAAGCGCAGCACGAGGTCGCGCATGACGAAGCTGCCGGCGGCGGTCTTGTCGGGGACGGTCATCCAGATGTGGCGGATGATGCCGGGGCCCTCGATGTCCGCGAGCGTGATGGTCTCGCCGGACTCAAGGGGCACGCAGCACGAGCCCTTGCGGCCGACGCCGAGGTGGCTGGCCGACATGGCGGCACGGCCCTTCTCGCCCGTGATGTTCTCGGGGGTGATGGCGCGGCTTTCCTCACCGCCGTGCATCCACACGTCCTTAAGGAACTCTCTCATCGTCGACCTCCTCTATTCGTCGTCTTCGCACTCGGCGGAACTGGCACCGTTCACGTAGACAATCTGCTGGCGCGCCTCGTCGACGAGGGCGTCGAAGTCGAGTTTCTCGTCGGGGCGCGCGAGCGCGACCGTCATGGCGAGCGGGAGGTTGACACCCGCGATCACGTGGATCCGGTCGGAGGCGAAGCGGGAGAAGCGCTGGTTCACGCTGCCGCCGAGCGCGTCGGTGAGGACGACGACCTCGTCAGTGCCCGAAAGAGCCGCCTCGACCGCCGCGTCGAGCCCCTCGCCGTTGTCGTTCACGTAGGCGCACACGGCGTTGACGGCGTCGCTCTTACCCGTAAGGAACTCGAGGGTGTCCTTGAAGCCCTGGGCGAGAAGGGAATGGCTCGCCACAACTATCTTTCTCATTGATTCACCAATCTCTTGGGTCGAAGCTAGGCAAGGATGCCGGCGGCGGAGGCGACCATCGCGAGGACGATCACCACGAGGATGAGGGCCGTCATGCTCGCGTTCTTCTTGGTAAGAAGGTAATACGCGCTTCCCGTGATGGCGGCGGGGATCATGGCAGGCAGGATCTTGTCGAGCAGCGGCTGAATCTCCATCGAGACGTCGCCGAAGCTGAATCTAATCGGGCAGGTGACGCCGATGACCGAGGCGATGAGGCAGCCGACCACGGTGAGGCCGAGCACGGAGGCGGCGGCAGTGAGGTTGGGAAGCTTCTCGCTGAAGTCGGTGACGAGCTTCACGCCCTGCTTGTAGCCGAACTCGAGGGCGTGCATGCGGACCCAGAAGATGGCCAGGATGAGCGCGAACCAGATGCCGGCTCCCACGGGGTTGCCCTCGATGGCCATGTAGGCGGCGATGGAGCCCATGATGGTCGGGATCATGGTCATGAGCAGGGAGTCGCCGACGCCGGCGAGCGGTCCCATGGTGCCGATCTTCAGGTCTTGGACGGCGTCCGCCGCCGCTAGGCCGTCGCGTTCCTCCATGGCCACGCAGGCGCCGAGGATGATGGCGGCGAGCCAAGGCTGGGTGTTGTAGTAGCGGAAGTGGTTGTTGAGCGCTTGCTTATAGTCCTCGTCGTTCGTGTAGATCTTCCTCAGGACCGGCGAGAGGGCGTAAGCGACTGAGGCGCCCTGCTGGGTCTGGTAGTTGAAGGTGCACACGCTCATGAGCCAGCGCCAGTTCGCGTTGCGCAGGTCCTTCTTGGTGACCTTATAGCCGGAGGGCTTGCCCTCGGCGGCGGTGATGTTCTCGTTTTCCATGGTTACTCATCCTCTCCGATGAAGGCGTCTGCGGAAGCGTGGGCGGCGAGCTCGGCGTCCCTCTCGGCACGCTGATAGAACGCGATCGCGAGGGCAACGCCGACGATGGCGGCACCGATGATGGGCACGTTCAGGAAGGCCGAGAGGAAGAAGCCGGCGAGCAGGTACTGGAAGTACTTAGCGGTGGGCATGTAGCGAAGCAGCATGGCGATGCCGACGGCCGGGAGCATCTTGCCGGCGAGGGTGAGGCCGGAGAGGAACCACTGGGGCATGACCTCGAGGAGCCAGTTGACGGCGGGCTGGCCGAGCGTCACGGAAACAAAGACGGGCAGGGCGGCGCACAGACCGAAGAGCGCGGGGCAGACCCACAGGATGGCGTTCATCTGCTTGAACTTGCCCTCGTCGCAGAACTTCTGGGACTTCTCGACGACGAAGCCGTTGAGGATCTTGACGATGACGTCGAGCTGGATGCCGAGCATGCCGACCGGCAGGCCGATGGCGAGGCCCGTGTCCGAGCCCAGGGTCACGCCGTAGGCGGTGGCGATGATGGCCATCGTGCCGTAGTCGGGGATCGAAGAGCCGCCGAAGCCCGCGACGCCGAGCTGCATGAGCTGGATGGTGCCGCCGATGACGAGGCCGGTCTGCCAGTCGCCCATGACGACGCCGGTGATAAGGCCCCAGAAGACGGCATAGTTGACGAAGATCATCGGGATGCCGTAGTAGTCCACGTGCTTGATGAAGGCCAGCAGGGTCAAAAGGACGACTTGCAGGATAGTGAAGTTGACCATGATCCCTCCTTAGATGAGGTCGGCGACGGAGACGGGCTTGTCGGCGGGCACGAACTGTGCCGTCACCTTGACGCCGCGGGCGATGAGCGCCTTGTAGCTCTGGACGTTCTCGGCGGAGGCATAGGCGCGCTGGGTGAGCTGGACGCCGCCCTCCTTGACAAGAGAGCCGCCGACGATCAGCGACGGGAACTCGACGCCCGACTCGGCCAGGTGAAGGATCGTCTCGGGCTCCTTGGCGATGACGAAGACCTTCTCGCGGTCGTACTTGCCCGCCGCGAAGTTCTTGAGCGCGGTCTCCTCGGAGATGATCGAGACGGCCATGCCCGCGGGGCGCGCCATCCTCATAGTGGATTTCAGGACCTCGTCGCCGGCGACCTTGTCGTCGATGACCATGACTCGGGTCGCGCCCGACACCGGGGCCCACTGCGTCACGATGATGCCGTGAAGCAGGCGATTGTCGATTCGTGCCATAACAACACTCATGTTTGCTCCTATCAAATGAAGTCTTACGTTCGGTACTGCCTCGGCGCTATCCGGATTCGCGCCGGGCAAGGGGTTATCGGATTATTGAGGACGCGCAGTCAGCTTGCGGCGGCGCGGGGAAGGTCACTCGTCGAGCAGGAGGTCCGAGGAGCCGAGGCGCTCTTCTCGCGCCGGGGCGGCGCTCACGCTTATGTAGTCGAAGACATATGCGATCTCGCTTACGGGAACCTCTACGCGATAGCGCGTCGAGATGCTCGAGAAGCTCTGCCTGAAGGACTCGATGAAATCGGCACGCTCCTCCTCGAAGCGGTCCTGGCCAACGTAGGTCTCAATGGGGTTTCTGGTAACAAGGCGCTCGACGAGACAGCAGAGGTGGACGTAGAGCCCAATGATGGCGTTGCTGCCGATCTTCTCGCCCGTCCTGCGCTGAAGCTCGTGCACGGCGCTCTCGATCTCGTGGAATAGCCGCTCCGGGTCGAGGATGGTGATGGAGCGGATGACGTTCTGCAGCGTCATGTTCGAGAGCAGCTTCTCGTGGAAAGAAGAGAGCTCGGAAGCGTCAAGCCACCTGCCGAACACGGCATCGACCTTAGAGGCGGACGCCGTCGACATGATGTCCTCGAGGGCGACGAAGGGGATGGAGGCGACCCCGGGGTCTCCCGTGCCGATGACGGCGCAGACGCGGTGCTCGGAGAAAACGGCGTCGTTCGACCCGTTCGCGACGAGCTGCTTGAAGGGCCTCGTGAGCAGGCGCGCGCCTATGGTGCGCGGGAGGCTCTGCGAGACGAGCTGGCGTATCCTCTCCGCGGCGTCGACCCCGGACTCGGAGCAGAAGACGATGGCGTCCTCACGGTTGACGCGCTCGATCACCTTGCAGTGCGTCACGCACGCGGCGGTCGCATCGCCAAGAACCTCGGCGATGGACTTGCCGCCGAGCAGCCCGGACCCGATCTCGAGCGCGAGCCCGGTGGAGACGTTGTTCACCACCCCGATGGTGGAGTCGGTAACGTTCTCGAGGGCCTTATAGGCCTCCTCCAAGGAGCCCATGTCGACGAGGAATACGACCCCGGTGCAGTAGGAATGGCGGTCGACGAGGCGCTGGAGCGGACCGACGATGTCCTTCAGCTGCTGGTCGTAGGGCATGTCGACCGCCTCGTACACATGCATGCCGAGCATACGGTTCGCCGCGTCGGCGATGCTCGTCGCCGTTGAGTAGCCGTGGGACAAGATGACGCAGAGCGTTCGAAGGGCCTTCGCGTCGCGAGACTCCGATGCGACGCACAGCGTCAGAAGCGTCTTCGTGAAGTGATCGAGCGAGATTCCCAGCGCCCCTTCCACGTCTGCGGCGACCTGATCGGAGACGCTCGAGGCAAACGGCAATTCGGAGGTCACGGCACCGAGGAGATGGGAGATTTGCTCCGCACAGGCAGACTTTCGCTTAGCCAGGCCGATGCCCGGCCACAACTGCAGGCAAATCTCCTGGGCCAGCAGAAAAGCGACCTTCCTCGAAAGCTCGATGCCATAAGAAGAGCCTGCGTCGGCAAGGACCGCGCCCACGATGCGCTCGAAGGCGCGCGACCTCGAGGAGGCGACGCCGCGGCCGAAGATCAAGTGATCCTCAACGCCGCGCACAGCGGAGACAGCTTGCGAGACGAGCTCGGAGACAGAGAGCTCCCCGGCGCAGAATCGCTCATCGAGAGAGCACAGGGCATCGAGCGCCTGCTCGACCGGCCCTGTGCTCTCGGCGGCATCCAGGGACGCGTCGATCAGAACGCCATCGTCGGGCTGTTGATCGATCTGCGCGGAGGAGAGGAGCCCGCTGGGAAGAAGATACGGGCGAACGACGACGTAGTCGCCCTCGCGATTGAGGAACGCTTTGGCGCAGCAGTTCGTCACGCAGGCGCGCAAGCCGGCGATGTTATCGGAAAAGTCCGCGTTCACGAGGCAACGGTATGCGCCGCGGCTGATCTTCACATCAGAACCGATTCGGCACCCCTCGCTGCGCAGGAAGCTCAAGATGAGATCCTCGCGCTCCTCGGGGGTCCGCTCCTTGAGTGAGGGGACACGGGCACAGATGGGCATTTTGCTGTAGGCCGAGGAAACCTTCAGATCATCGGCGGAAAGCGTCGTCGAAAGAACGAGGCGAGCGCGCGGCGCATCCTGGGAGGCATCGAGCCCGAGGGCCGTCGCAAGGCAGTGCTCCATCGCAGAGGGAGAGAGTGCCTCGATGCCGTTGACAAAAACCACACCCCCGCGCGATTTCGCGATCGACTCGTCAAGAAGCCCGTTGAACGAGGCGGCGTCCGGGACCCCGGCGCAGTCGATGCGCACATAGGAGGAGTCGCGGGACAGCAAGCCCTGGTTCTTGCCGTACTCGTACACAAGGCGAGAAAGGAAAGACTTGCCGACACCCACGCCGCCGCTCAAGAGGATGGGTAGGCCAAACGGAGGGTACTGAACCGCAGCCTTGCACTGCTCGACAACGGAGCTGAGGCTCAGGTCAAAGCCCACGGCACGCGCGAAGTCACGGTGATCGGCGATTCCCGTCGCCTGGATGAGGTCGGCGAGCGAGGCGTACTCGCTTGCAGAGAGCTTTACCTGAAAACGCTTCTGGAACGCGCGGCGATGAAAATAACGGACAGGCCTGCCCGCCACCTTAACCACAAGGCCGGCGCGAACAAGGTCGTTGAGGTACTGGCTCGCCAGACTCCTGGAGATGATGAGCGTCTCGGCGATGTCGGAGGTGGACAGACGGGCAAGGTCGTCGAGCGAGACGGCAGAGGTGAGGGCCTCGAGATGCTCGAGAATTCTGTCCCTCATGTCGACGGGCTTCTTTGCCAAGCTGTCCTGTGCGGTCTTGTCCATGACTTCTTACCTCCTTGTACAAGGAGTATAAGGGGAACACAGAGAACGGAAGGGGGCGCGTGGGGGAATCAACAGCCCCGAGGAGAAGTTCACCACTTGAGGGGCAGAAAACAACGGCCATTGAACATTCAGGGCCGACGCTCAACACTTCGGCTCGACACTTCGCTTTGGAAAGGGCCCTGCGCGATGGTGCAGCCCTCCATCTCGCAGCACAGGTCGCCGAAGGTCGCGAGGATGCGCTCCTTCTGTTCCGCGGGCGAGACGACTCGGTGGGCAAGGTCCTCTCAAAAGGGGTCGTCCGACGCCGCAAGACCTCGATGACCGACTACCGCCTCGAGCAAGTGGCGGATTACCTCTGCACTATCGAACTTGCCTTGGTCAAGTACGAGGCCAAGGAGGACGGTGAGACGTACAACAAGTTCTTCGGAGGCATAGGCTCTTTCAAGAGGAACTGGTTCAAGCAAGCCCGCAGCAAGCGGATATAGGTGGCCTCGCGGTTTCGCAAGGAACGGCCAGCTCTCCTCTGGCGAGGAACACCGGGCGACGTGCCTCGAGCAGCGGAAGCTGAAGCGCAAGCAGAAGCAGCGCGGGCAATGATCAGTGCCGATATGGACCCAGACGTGAACAGTGCTACGTCCCCTGTTCACGGGGCGCGAAACCGCAAAGGTTGCACAGAGGTTGCAAAATAAGAAGCCCCCGACCTGTTTTCGCAGGTCAGAGGCTTGAAATCAACGAATATCGTTTACTCCCACTCGATGGTCGCGGGCGGCTTGGACGTGATGTCGTAGCACACGCGGTTGGCGCCGGGAACCTCGGCAACGATGCGGCCGGAGATACGGGCCAGTACGTCGTAGGGCAGCTTGGCCCAGTCGGCGGTCATCGCATCGCTGGACTCGACGGCACGCAGGATGATCGGGCGCTGGTAGGTGCGCTCGTCACCCATAACGCCGACGGACTTGATGTCGGGCAGGACCGCGAAATACTGCCAGCAGCTGTGCTCGGAGTTGCGCTCACCGGTCTGCTCAAACAGACGCTGGTTGTAGGCGTCGAGCTCCTCGCGCACGATGGCGTCGGCGTTCTTGAGGATCTCGAGCTTCTCCTTGTCGACCGCACCGATGATGCGGATGGCCAGACCCGGGCCCGGGAAAGGCTGGCGGAACACGATGTGACCCGGCAGGCCAAGTGCCAAACCAAGCGCGCGGACCTCGTCCTTAAAGAAGTGATCGAGCGGCTCAATAAGGTCGAAGTGCACGCCCTCGGGGAACGGGATCAGGTTGTGATGACTCTTGATGGTGGCCGTCTTGCCGCCCGTCTTGCGAGCGCCAGACTCGATGATGTCGGGGTAGATGGTGCCCTGAGCCAGGTACTTGACCGGCTTGCCATCGGTCTCGAGCTGCTGCGCCACGGCGAAGAACTCTTTCCAGAACTGCGTGCCGATGATGCGGCGCTTCTCCTCGGGCTCGGTCACGCCGGCCAGAAGCTCGGCATAACGGTCCTCGGCGTGGACGTGGATAAAGTCGACATCAAACTGCTTGGTGAAGACCTCCTCCACCTGCTCGGGCTCGCCCTTGCGCAGCAGGCCGTGGTTGATGAACACACAGGTCATCTGCTTGCCCACGGCGCGGGCGCCCAGCGCAGCCACGACGGAGGAGTCGACGCCGCCGGACAGGGCCAGAATCACGCGGTCGTCACCGACCTTCTCGCGGAACTCGGCCGTCATGGTCTCGACCAGGTTGTCCATGCTCCAGTTGGGCTCCAGGCCGCAGATCTCAAACAGGAAGTTGCTCAGCAGCTGCTGGCCATACTCGGAGTGTTTGACCTCGGGGTGGAACTGCGTGGTGAAAATCTTGCGCTCAACGCACTCCATGGCGGCAACCGGGCATACGTCGGTGCTGGCGGTAACGGTAAAGCCCTCGGGCACCTCGGACACGGCGTCGCGGTGGCTCATCCACACGGTCTGCTCCATGGGCGTGGAGTTAAAGAGTTTGGCGCCGGCCGTACGCGTGATGGTGGCGCGGCCGTACTCGCCTACCTCGGAGTGGCCGACCTTGCCGCCGAGCGTCACGGCCGTGATCTGATGGCCGTAGCAAAAGCCCAGGACGGGAAGGCCCAGGTCAAAGATGGCGGGATCTATAGACGGAGCGTCCTCGGCATACACGGAAGCCGGACCGCCGGAAAGGATGAGCGCAGAGGCGTTCATCTCGCGAATCTCGTCGGCCGAGATGTCGCAGGGGACAATCTCGGAATACACGTTGAGGTCGCGGACGCGACGGGCAATGAGCTGACCGTACTGCGCACCAAAGTCGAGTACGAGGACCTTTGCGGAAGCCTTTTGATCCATGGTTCCCCCTCTTGTTGGCGGGGAGCCGGTGCCCACCCGCGTGAATGAACGAAAATAGCCTTCATAGTGTACACGTTATATGGGGTTTCTCGCCCCTCGCAGCCATCAGCGCACGGCAAACGCACGACCTAGGCCCCTATTTGACGGCAATTGAAGTGTTACCAAACGTTACAGATGATGTAATACGTTTGAACATTGGACGCCCTGTGCCACAATACTGCCGAACGACTCCGCCTCTGCGGCGGCAAATACGATAGGAATACCAGCATGAAGCGCATCCTTCTCATCGCCACGGGCGGCACCATCGCATCGACCGAGGACGGCAACGGCCTCTCCCCCGCCCTGACCGGTGAGGAGCTCGCCCAGAGCGTCCCCGAGATCTCGGGCCTCTGCGAGCTCGACGTCGTGCAGCCCATGAACATCGACAGCACCAATATGCGCCCCAGTGACTGGATGCGTATCCGCGACGTCATCGTCGAGGGTTATGCCGACCACGACGGCTTCGTGATTCTGCACGGCACCGACACCATGAGCTACACCGCGGCGGCGCTTTCCTATCTGATTCAGGACAGCCCCAAGCCTATCGTACTCACCGGCTCGCAAAAGCCCATGGGCAATCCCTTTACCGATGCCAAGCTCAACCTGTACCAGAGCCTGCTCTATGCGCTCGACGAGCACTCGCACGACGTCTCAATCGTGTTTGGCGGCGTAGCCATTGCCGGCACGCGTGCCCGCAAACAACGCACCATGAGCTTTAACGCGTTCATTAGCGTCAACTATCCGCCCATCGCCTATATCCGCAACGACCGCATCGTGCGCAACGGGCTTCACGGCACGCATCAGGGCGAAAACCCGGTGCGTTTCTACGACAGCATCGATCCGCGCGTATTTGTGCTCAAGCTTACGCCTGGCGTGAACCCGGGTATCCTGGACGCCCTTGCCGACAGCTACGATGCTGTAATCCTGGAGACCTTTGGCATTGGCGGTATCCCCGAGTTTGGCGAGTCGGGCGAGTCGTTCCAAGAGGCGATTTTCCGCTGGGTCGATTCGGGTCGCACCGTCGTTATGACCACGCAGGTCCCCGAAGAGGGCCTTGACCTTGGTGTTTATGAGGTCGGCCGTGCCTACGCCGATCACCCGGGTATTTTGCGCGGCGACGATATGACCACCGAGACACTCGTGGCCAAAACCATGTGGGCGCTCGGCCAGTCACGCGATGCGTCAGAAATTCAGCGCCTGTTCTACAGTCAAGTCAACCACGACCGTATCCCGATGGTGTAACCACCGGTCAATAGGCATCTTCTATTCGATACCCTCAAGAAGCTCTGACACCGTCATGCCGAGTGCGGGTGCGATCTTAAATAGAACCTTGAGCGTGAAATTTGCCGTCCCATCTTCGATTCGGTCGAGATAGGGTCGGCTGATTCCTGTCGCCACACAAAAATCAACCTTGGAGATACCAAGGTCCCTGCGTGTCTCTTCGACCCGCCTGCCAAGAATCTGTTTCGCACGTTCGTCCATGCAGCCGAGTTTGAAATGGAGCCGAACATAAACGTAAACTATAGTTTACGTTTTGCCGAATACACAGGAGTTTTCTATGTCGGGTTCTTCGGTCCGCATGTACCGAGCCACGCCTCGCACAAACAGCGCGCCGCCCAAGCTCGTCGTCGTTGAAGCTGCATGCCTTTCGCCCGATGAGCGCACGGCATTTGCATTGCTATCAAGTCGCGTTGCCGCTGTTCTGGTCCCTTGCCCGGCGCAAGGTGAACTTGCCATCCAATGCCAAGCGCACAGCTGCTCGCTCAATCAGACTGCCGTAATAGCAACCAGCCAGCGCGGCCTGCCCCTTCTCTTGGAAGCCGGTATCGCGCTCTGTCTTCGCGGCGCCGGATACGAAAACGAGGCCGCCGCCGACATGGTCTTTCAACCACGATCGAGCGGCGGCCTCGCAGCAGCCATCGAATATGCTTGCAGGCTCGTTGCCTAAAGGCGCAAGCTAAAAGCCCAGGCCAAAGCCCATACCGGTAATCGCCGAATACATAAAGTAGACGTTGATCACGTTGAGGAACACACCCGTGATGCAACCGTTACGCAGGTAGCGTTCGCACACGATGCGCGCCATGGCGGCGGAGTCATCATTGTTCTTTGCCTGGCGTCCCGCCGTAAAGTACGTCGCCACGCTCAGCAGCAAGTTGAGCACCGGCAACGCCAGCAACTCGTAGCTCTTGCCCCAGCGCGTCGCCTCGCCGGCGGCATTAAACTTTGTTGCCACCTCAGGACCAATGTTGGGGATAACACACGCTGCGACCACCAGCGGAATCACCGCAAGTACGAGCAGCGCAATACCCATGTAGCCAGCTTTTTTGCCATATTTAAACATATGCGTCGTCCTTACACGTTAAAGCGGAAGTGCACGACGTCGCCATCGGCCATGACATAGTCCTTGCCCTCGATGCGCAGCTTGCCGGCGGCCTTGGCGCCCTGCTCGCCACCGAGCTCGATGTAGTCGTCATAGCCAATGACCTCGGCCTTAATAAAGCCGCGCTCAAAGTCGGTGTGGATGACGCCGGCGGCCTGCGGGGCGGTCGCGCCCTGACGAACCGTCCAGGCCTTGACCTCCATCTCGCCGGCCGTAAAGAACGACTGCAGACCGAGCAGCTTATAGGCCGCCTGCGCGAGCACGTCCAGGCCGGGCTGTTCCAGGCCAAGGCTTTCCAGGTAGTCGGCGGCGTCCTCGGGATCGAGCTCGGAAAGCTCGGCCTCGATCTTGGCGCAGATGGGCAACGGCTTGACGCCATCGATGGGTGCCAGGTCCTCGTTGAGCATATCCTCGTCCACGTTGGCCACGTACAGAATGGGCTTCATAGTGAGCAGGAACAGGCCCTTGGCGGCGGCACGCTCCTCGTCGGTCATCTCCATGGACGCGGCTCGCTTGCCCTCGTTGAGCCAAGCGAGCAGGCGCTTGGCCACCTCGAACTTGGGCATGAGCTCCTTGTCGCGCTTGGCCTCCTTCTCGAGCTTAGGCAGCTGCTTCTCGAGCGTGCCCATGTCGGCCAGGATGAGCTCGGTCATGATGGTGTCGGCATCGCCGGCGGGATCGACGAACTCGCCCGTGCGGCCCACCTCACGCATGACGTTGGGGTCCTTAAAGTAGCGCACGACCTCGCAGATGGCGTCGGTCTCGCGAATGTTGGCCAGGAACTGGTTGCCCAGGCCCTCGCCCTCGTTAGCGCCCTTCACCAGACCTGCGATGTCGACGAACTCGACCGTCGCCGGCACAATACGACCCGGGTTAACGATGTCGGCAAGCTTTTGCAGGCGGCTATCGGGCACGTCGACGATACCCACGTTGGGGTCGATCGTGGCAAACGGGTAGTTGGCGGCAAGGCCGGTCTTTTTGGTAAGCGCGGTGAACAGCGTCGACTTGCCCACGTTGGGCAGGCCCACGATACCGATGGAAAGGGACACGACAGCTCCTTTTGGTACAGTACTTCAAACAGTATAAGTATAGCGCCGCCGCAGCATCCGGGCGAATCCGGACACCACGGCGGCGCAAATGAAGCAGAGATAGAGCTCGCTGACTAGTCCGCGAGCTTTTCCACCTGGTCGAGCATCTTGTCCAGCTTGGCCTTTGCCTCGGCCTTGACCTTCTCAGCTTCTTCGTGAGCCTTGGCCTTCTGGGCAGCCTTTTCCTCGGCCTCGGGATCGACGACGACCAGGTTGGATGCATCATGCTCAACCAACTTAAGCGCATGCTCGGGGCACACCTTGACGCAGGCTCCGCAACCTAGGCAATACGTGGACTCCAGTGCAAAGCGACCGCTTCCCACCAAATCGCAGGCAAACGTGGGGCACACGTTGACGCATTCGCCGCACGACGTGCACTTGTCAAAATCGCATTCCGGCGTGCTCACCTGCATGTTCTGGGCAAGCTCGGGGTGGTTTTGCAACGTCGAGAGCACCAGTTGGCGTCCGTGCGTAAGCGAACGGCGACGCTTAGTCGTCGTGGTGCCGCACATGGTGTTGAGCGTGCGCTCGAGCTGCGTGATCTGGTGACGGTGGGCCTTCAACTTCTGCGTCACCGAGGCCAGTGCCGCAGTCGCCGGGTTGAGCTTAGTCACGGTTAGGCCCGTGGTGCGGGCAATCTTATCCATGTACTCCTTGCGCTCGTACTCGCGGCGCTTATGGCATTTGAGGCTCTTGGGGTCGACCTCCAGGCCCATGCCCGTACCGGCCCACTCCTCGGCAGTGGCAATGGCCTCGCCCAGAATGTCCTCACCGCCGGTGTTGCGGCATTTGTCGCACACGCCCAACGGCAGGTACACACTCACGTTGGGATAGTCCGCCAGTACCGAAAACCAAGTCTCTGCCGTAATATCGCCCACGCAGGCGACGACGACCTCGTTCTCGCGCGGCATGCGCTTAAGGGCACGCGTGCAGGTGACGTAGGCGGTCTCGTGGCTCGTAGCCGCCGAGACAATGTCGTCGTAGACGTTTTTGGGTGCAAGGCGCGGAGAGATGATCGCCTCCGTCGGGCAGGCAGCGGCGCACAGGCCGCACTTGCGACAGGAGTCGAGAATCTCGATGGCGTCTTCCTCGACCTCGATAGCGTTGACCGGGCACACGTCCATGCACGCGGTGCAGCCGCTCTTTTCGTTTTTGCAGGTCAGGCACGGAATGGTGTTACCGCGCGGACGCTCCTTGTAGTCGGCAGGATTCCACTGCGGCGCCGACGGATCGAGTGCATCGGTCACACCGCCAAGCGGGTTTTTAAGAAAGTCGAAACCCTTGCTGATCTCGATAATGTCATCAAACAGATCGTGTTCCTGCGCCATGCGCGGCCCCTCCCTGAGCAGTGCAAACAAGCAAGAGATAATGATACGCTATCGGCCCACGCCTCGGGCAAATTACACGCGGCGCACCTTGAGGGAAATAACCCATAGCCTATCGCTGCCTCGATTGCACAAGGTCAATCAAGCGCCAAACTATGCCTCGCACATGAGCTGCACGAGCTTCTGTTTGGTCACCTTGGTCTGCTCGTTGGCCATGTTACGCTCGTTTCTAAAGACCGCATTTGCAACACTCTGCAGATCGGCATCGGAAATCTCGCCAAGGCCCAGCTCCTCGAGCGTCGTCGGCAGACCGACGCGTTGGCAAAACTCGAGCACCCGATCAAGCTCGGGTGCACGCTCCAGACGAAGCTGAACCATCAGACCAAACGCTACGGCCTCGCCGTGCATGGCCTTGCACTCGGGCAAAATCGTCAGGCCGTTGGCGATCGCATGCGCCAACGCCAAACCGCCACTCTCAAAGCCAACACCCGAGAGCAGAATATTGCACTCGATCAGGCGCTCAACTGCCGGCGATGTACGGCCCTTTTTGAGATCGCGCTTGGCAGCGACGCCGCACTCCATGAGTGTGTCATAGCAGGCACGAGCCGCAACCAAGGCCAAGTGCCCCGGCGCGCCACCGTGCTCGTTGGCACCGTGCGCCGCGGCGCACGAACGCGCCTCGAAGTACGTTGCCAGTGCGTCGCCCATGCCAGCGACCGTCATACGCAGTGGGGCTGCCGCGACCACGTTGGTATCGACCACGACCAGGTCTGGATTCTTCTCGAGCATCAGGTAGTGGTCGAACGACCCATCCTCGTGATACAGCACCGAAATCGCGCTGCACGGACCGTCCATCGAAGCCGCCGTGGGGCATACGCACAACGGCACCTCGGCATAAAACGCAACGGCCTTGGCAATATCGAGTATCTTGCCGCCGCCAATGCCCACCACCATGTCGCAATACTCGGCCCGGGCCTCCTTAGCCATTTCGACAACGGCGTCTTCCGTACACGGACCGTCATAAATCTTAAAGAACGGCTCACTTAGATCTTCGTCTAGAAATCCATCGACGATCTGCTTGCACAGCCGATCCTCGGTGCCCTGGTCAAACAAGACATAAGCAGCGCAGCCCAACCATGACAAATACCTGCCCTGACGCGAAAGTTCGCCCGGCCCCTGAACATACCGGCCGGGACCGCCATAAACCATGGGAAGCGCCATACGAGAATCCGCCCTTCATCAAACAACGATTGGTGCAAAGTAACTTGCCCCCTGCACCAACTTGTGCATTGGAGACAGGCCACTTTGCACCATAGTAAAAAGGGGCAAAGTCATCTGCTGGCTTTGCCCCTTCCTGAGCTTGATTTACTCATCCATGAGATAGTAGTGGCCCAGCGCGTCGGCACCCAGGATGGCGTTTGCGACCATCTCGGGCGTCACCTCAAACGGCATGTTGCACATGGTGTCATCGGGTGCGCAGGCGGCCTCGGCAACAATCATGGCCTGCTCGCGCGTAAGCTCGGCAACGCCAAGTTCCTTCATCGTGACCGGCAGGCCCAGCTCAATGCAGAAGCCCAAGACTTCCTCGAGCTTCTCGGTCGGGGCATCCTCGAGTACCAGCTGGACGATGGTGCCGAAGGCGACCTTCTCGCCGTGATACATGCCGTGGCACTCGGGCAGCATCGTCAGGCCATTGTGGATAGCATGAGCAGCAGCAAGGCCCGAGCTCTCAAAGCCAATGCCGGAGAGCAGCGTGTTGGCCTCAATGATGTGCTCGACGGCAGGCGTGAGCGCACCCTTCTCCAGCGCGACCTTGGCCTTGACGCCATCGGCCATAAGCGTCTCGTAGCAGAGCTTGGCGAGCGCCAGGCCGGCCATGCCGCCCTTGCCGCCGGCGCAAGTGCCGCCGTCGGCATCATGCGTCGCCTGGGCCTCAAAGTAGGTTGCGAGCGCATCGCCCATGCCGGAAACCGTCAGGCGCACCGGGCTCGCCGCGATAACTGTCGTATCCATCAGGACAATATTGGGGTTTGCCTTAAGGAAGAGATACTTGTCGAACTGGCCGTCGTCGGTGTAGAGCACCGAAAGTGCCGAGCACGGAGCATCGGTCGAAGCAATGGTGGGGCAAATGATGACCGGGGACTCCAGGTAGTAGGCAACGGCCTTCGCGGTGTCGAGGATCTTGCCGCCACCGACGCCGACGATGATGTCGCAACCGTTGTCGCGAGCAAGCGCAACCAGACGATCGACCTCGCCCTTGGAGCACTCGCCGTTAAAGTCCTCAAACAGCAGCTCGGCCTTGGCCTCGGCAAAACCGCCCTCGATCTTGGCACCGACGCGCTTCTTGCCCGAAGGCGTCACGATGACGAGGGCTTTAGCACCGAGCGGCTCGACATGGGAGCCGAGCTTTGCGAGCTCGTCCGGACCCTGGATGTACTTGCTGGGGCTATTGAAAATTGCAGCCATAACTATCCCATTCTCTAATAATAAAAAAGAAAGGGGCTCCGTACGGATACGTGCGGAGCCCCTCGTTACGATAACAAGAGTCGATTAGAAATCGATGTCGGTGTCGTAGTAGCAGGCCTTGAGAATCTTCTCGAAGTCGGCAGCCTTGGTCTCACGCGGGTTCTCGGGCGTGCAGGCGTCGGTCTCGGCGTTCGCGGCGATCTCGGGAAGCTTGGCGAGGAACTCCTCCTCGGAGACCATCTGCGGGTTCTCGGCGTCGACCTTCACGCCACCATTCGCGTAATCCTTGATGGACTGCGGAATGTTGAGCTGGTCGTTGAGGTCGCGAATCTTCTGGACGAGCGCGGCGATGAGCTCCTCATTGGTCTCGCCGGGAAGGTGCAGGATCTCCTTGGCCACGTAAGCATAACGCTCGGCAGCACGGGGATCCTTGGAGTTCCACTGGATGACCTTGCCCAGGTACATGGCGTTAGCAGCACCGTGGATGATGTGGCCGTTCTCGAAGGCAGCACCGGTCTTGTGAGCCATGGAATGAACGATGCCGAGCAGGCCCGAGGAGAAGGCGATACCGGCGATGCACTGAGCCTCGTGCATGTGCTGACGGGCCTCATGGTCGCCAGCATAGGACTTGGGCAGCCACTCGACGATCTCGCGGATGCCGTGCAGAGCGTTGGCGTCGGTGAACATGGAAGCGCAGGTGGAAACGTAGGCCTCCATGCAGTGGGTCAGAGCGTCCATGCCGGTGTGAGCGCACAGCTTGGCGGGCATGGTGTAGGTGAGCTCGGGGTCGACGATGGCGACATCAGGGGTGATGTTGAAGTCGGCCAGCGGGTACTTGATGCCCTTGGCGTAGTCGGTAATGACGGAGAAGGCAGTGACCTCGGTAGCGGTACCGGAGGTAGAGGAGATGGCGCAGAAGTGAGCCTTCTGACGCAGCTCGGGGAAGCTGAACGGCTGGATGATGTTATCGAAGGACTCCTCGGGATACTCGTAGAAGACCCACATGGCCTTAGCGGCATCGATGGGCGAGCCGCCGCCGATGGCGATAATCCAGTCGGGCTCGAACTCGCGCATGGCCTCGGCGCCCTTCATGACCGTCTCAATGGACGGGTCGGACTCGACGCCCTCGAACAGCTTGACCTCGAAGCCGCCCTCTTTGAGGTCGGCCTCAACGTCCTGCAGGAACCCGCCGCGGCGCATAGAGCTGCCGCCAGAAACGATGATGGCCTTCTTGCCCTTGAGGTTCTTCACCTCGTGGCGAGCGCCCTCACCAAAGTACAGATCGCGAGGATTGGTAAAACGTCCCATACTGTGCCTCCTAAACAAGCCCCTCTTAGACTTGCGTATATAACGGAGCACCCAATTGGCTCCGTTAGGACCGGTTTGCGCGTTGCCGGCGATGACAATGCGCGATGTCTAAACGTCTCAACGCTCAGACAAATACTATTTTACCGTTCTGGTTGGTCAGTTATTCATCCAAAGTTACCAATGATGAAACGTTTTTTCTATCCCTGAAGACCCTTGTGCAGCATCCATACCCCCAAGCTGGGCAAACGTTTTATCAAGGTTGACTACATATCCCGGGCAGGACGGTGCCCCTCCAAAATATGCACCGTTCGCCGCCGAAAATCGACCGTTTGCGGCACCGTGATACCACTCGGTCGTCCAAGGTGCCGACATTTGTGCGACATCCGTCTTCGTGGTGCAAAGGTGCAAGTCCAAGTGCGGCACCCCCGGTGTGCCACATGCGGGTAAACTAGAACCTTATATAGAGACATTTGAACCCTAACCGCAGCAAAGGAGGCCCCATGGCATTCGATCCCATTCAAGAGGATTGCCATCGCCTCGTTCTTGAGGCCTTGCGCCGCGACAATATCCCGCTCACCGACGGCACCGCCGTAGAACGTCTGATGGAACAATTCACCCGCAACCCCGCGCCGCTCATCGTGCACGACCGTGACCGCGCCGGGCATCTCATTGCCAAGGTGGTCGAGGCTGTCGACTACCGCATTCCCTTTATCCCTGACGATACCCAGGCAGAGCAAGAAGAGGGCGCTGCCGAGAACATGCTTCGCGAGGCAGCCGCGCTCGACCCCACCAACTGGGACGCCCAGCGCATGCTGACCGCCCTCACCGCCAACTCCAACGAGGAGTACGTGCAGTATCTGGTGTCCAAGTGCGACGAGGTGGAGCACGACCTGGCGCTCAAGATCGCCTCGGCGCAGGACCCCTACGAGCGCGAGGCCGCAGGCGACCTGACCCGCCGCCCCTACCTGCGCTGGCTTGCCGCCTTGGCATCGCGCGCGCTCATTAGCGGCCGCTACCGCATGTCGCTCGAAGCCGCAAACCGCAGCCTCGACTTTGCCCCCAACGATCCTGCCGGCGTCCGCCACACCGCAATGCTCGCCATGGCAAAGCTCGAATACCCCGCTGAGGAGCTCAAGCGCTTTCGCTCTGCCCACTCCGTCCCCTATCTCGCCAACACGCCGCTGCGCCGTCGTCCCAAGGATGCAGAACGCGACTTGGACCCGTGGACGCTCATCGCGCTGATGAGCGCTGCCTGGCGCGAGCTGGATTACGAGGGCGCCAAACACTACCTGCGTATCCTTGCGCGCTCGTGCCCGCACGCAGCCGAGGCGCTCTACTTCCAAACCGAGTTTCCCGATGGCGTCTATGCCCGCGTCAACGTGGGTGCAGGCTCCACCGACGAGCTCGTCCTTGCACTCTCCGAGGCGACGCCGGTACTGCAGGAGGGCCTGGGCGCACCCGACAACGCCAGCTTTGCCGCCTGGGTCGCCACCAACGACATCGTGCGCTCCCAGATCGACGAGCGCATACTGCGGGCGGCCGAGCAGGGCTTGCCGTTTAAGGGAGGAGACCTCTAATGGATCCGAGCGTCTACATCCCCGCCTACCTGGAGCGCACCTATCTGGCGTCGCACCCCGAGCTCACCGATGCAGCACGCGAGCTTGTCCATAACGACATTAGCGCGAATCCCCAAAAGTATGCGCAGTCCGAGCATGCTCAGGCGCTGCTGTCCTATGCCGGTGTTCATCGCCACCTGCTCGACGAGCTCCATCGCATCGAGGACATGGGCAGCGACGAGGAGTTTGAGCAGACGCGCAACCGCTTGTTCGACGATATGCGTGATGAGCTGCTCAAGATCGTCCGCATCGATGCGCTGGCCGTCGATGCCCAGCTGCTCGCCATCATTTTGGCCGACACGCCCGTTGACGCTTGCCTGGGCGACCTGATGAAGCTCGAAGCGAGCACGGCCGACTACCTGCAACAGGGCGTGCCCGGGTTTGATATGGAGGCCCCGCACTACTGGGCCAATAATGTTTTGGCCGACGGTGTCACCGCAGCGGACCTTACCGTGAGCGAGCCGGCCCTTATCGGGTGGCTTCACACACTCGAGGCCATCTCGCAGCTGTGCATGGCGAGCGCTCGTTACCGCGCCGCCGCCAACTATTCTCGCCGTGTCCTTAAGGCGGAGGGCTATTCCACCCGGGCCGCCGGCACCGTATTGCTTGCCCTCGCCCGCCTGGAAGACCAGGACGGCTTTTTTGCCCTGGCGCATCAGCTCGAGGAACAGATGGGGGCAGACGCACTCGAAAACTCTCCTTGGTACTTGCTCGCCCGCACGATCTTGCTGTTCAAAACAAACAAGATGCGCCCGGCGACGCGCGCGCTGCGTGAGTTCGCTAACCGTTGCGAGGGTGGCGCGTTCTTCTTGCTGAACCCCATGTACCAGACGCCGTATCTTCCCTGCCGACCCGAGCCGCGCGACCCCTGGGACCTCTCGCACCAGGCGGTTTGGGAAGCCGACGGCATTATCTCGGACACCCCAGACTTTGCCCCCTGGGCCAACGCCTGCGAAGATGTATCGCAGCTCGCCCAGGAATTTGCGCGCCGCTACGGCTTTTAGCGACGCGATCGCCCCGACTATGTCATTCACGTTAGGAACGACTTCATGAACTTCCGCTCATCTCTCGCCTGCACCTCGAGCGATATCGCCCGCTGGGGGCTGCGCTCTATCCTTAAGCGCCAGGGCGGCGTACTCCCCGGCCGCATCGCCATGAAGATCGACCCCGAGTTGCTGAGCGACCTCGCCGGCCTTGTCGACCGCAGCGTGGTGATTACCGGTACTAATGGCAAGACCACCACCTCCAACCTCATCGCTGACGCCGTTGCTGCCAGCGGCGCTACCGTGGTGTGCAACCGTGCCGGCAACAATATGGAGCCTGGTGTGGTGGGTGCTCTGCTCGAGGCCCGCGGCGGCCTTAAGCACACCAGCAGCGGCAAGCGCGTGGGCGTTTTTGAGTGCGACGAGCTCTACACCGTACGCGTTCTGCCCAAGCTCAAACCGACGTACTTTGTGCTGCTCAACCTGTTCCGCGACCAGCTAGACCGCTACGGCGAGATCGACCACACCCAGGAGGTCATCGCCCACGCGTTGGAGCTTTCGCCGGCAACGACGCTCATCTACAACGCCGACGACCCGCTGTGCGCCTCGATTGCCGCGCGCGTTCCCAACGCGAGTATTGCCTTTGGCATCGATGGCGCCACGGGCACCGAGTCCGACCGCATTAGCGACTCGCGCTTTTGCTCGCAGTGCAACGCCCCGTTGGAGTACGACTACGTACAGTATGGTCAACTCGGCGCCTACCATTGCCCCTCGTGCGGCTGGGCCCGCCCTGCGCTTGTCCGTCGCGTGACGGGCGTGGAACTCGGCTGCGACGGCTACGGCTTTGACCTGAACTTTGGATCTGCGCACGACGCGCCTGCCGTACACATCGCCACACGCTACAACGGCCTGTACATGGTCTATAACGTCGCCGCCGCCTTCTTTGCGGCGCACGAGCTGGGCGTGGACGCGGCGCACCTGCAGCCCACGCTTAATGCCTACGTGCCTGCCGGCGGACGCATGGGCCGCTGGGATATTGCCGGCCGCACCGTCGAGGCCAACCTAGCCAAGAATCCCGTGGGCTTCGATCGCCAGATCCAGTCCATTAAAACGGCAGGTGGCAGGCTCTGCGCCTTCTTCCTGAACGATAACGATGCCGACGGCCACGATGTCTCGTGGATCTACGATGTCGACTTCGAGCGCATCGCCGACACGCCGGGTCTTGTCGCCTTTGCCGGAGGCACGCGTGCGCACGACATGCAGGTACGCCTCAAGTACGCCGGCATCGATGCCGCGATTATCTCGGACGTCGCGCAGGCGATCGGCGCCGTGGCAGACGAGGCCGCCGATGACACCTTCTACGCCGTCGCCAACTACACGGCCTTCCCGCCGCTGGTCAAGGAGCTCGACGGACTCAAAGGCACCGATGCGGCCACGGTTGCCGCCCACGCTGCACCGTGCGCCGATGGTAGCGCTGTCCCCACCGATATTGCGCCGGTCGAGCTTTCGCGCCCGCTGCGCATCGTCTATCTGTACCCCGATGCCCTTAACCTCTACGGCGACGGCGGCAATGTTATCGCGCTCGAACGCCGCTGCGCCTGGCGTGGCATTCCCGTGCGTGTAGACGAGGTCCGTATGGGCGAAACGCTTGATTTGACCGATGCCGATATCGTCATGATGGGCGGCGGTGCCGACCGCGATCAGCTGGCCGTGGCACACGAACTGCTCGCTCAAAAAGACAAGGTCGCGGCCTATGTTGAAGACGGCGGTTCGCTGCTTGCCATCTGCGGCAGCTACCAGCTGCTCGGCCGTTCGTACTATATGGGCGAGGATCGCATCGAGGGTCTGGGCGTCATTGCCGCCGAAACCGTACGCGGCTCCGACCGCCTGATCGGCAACGTCGCCGTCAAGACCGACCTGGCACCCGAGCCCTTTGTGGGATTCGAGAACCATGGCGGCCGCACCCTGCTCGATACAGAGGCCACGCCGCTCGGAACGTCCGTCGTCGCGGGCACCGGCAACAACGGCGACGATGGCTTTGAGGGCCTCATCTACAAGGGCGTCATCGGCACGTACCTGCACGGGCCGGCGCTACCCAAGAACCCCGAGCTCGCCGACTGGCTGATCGCGCACGCCCTCGAGCGCCGCGGCGATGCGCAGGCCACAGCCCTGCTGCCGCTCAAGCCCCTCGACGACACCTACGAGCACGCCGCCCACGACGCCGCGATGAAGCTCCTCCCCTAACGCCCCACCACCACAAAGGGGACAGGCACCTTTGTGGTGGTTTTCCAGTTTGCCAACGATATACGCGCCGGCAAAAAAGTCTGCTATACTCTTTCCCGCTGTCCCCATCGTCTAGCGGCCAAGGACGCCACCCTTTCAAGGTGGATATCGCGGGTTCGAATCCCGCTGGGGGCACCATTTAAACTGAGAAGCCCGTTGCCCTCGCGGTAACGGGCTTTTTGCTGCCGATATGCCGGGATTCGAACCCCGAAGGCATAAAATCTCACTGTCATCTAAGGGCCCGTGGACAAAAAATAGCAAATATGAGTACTGTTACCAATTTAGTAACAGCGATTTCATGCCATCAGAAGGCGATTTGGACACAAGGCGTCCTACGGCGGAAGAATTGCAGGCGTTTATCAGCTAAGTACTTGGACATATGTTGCGTAACACTGCATATTTTGCAAAAAGATAATGCTACAGGGCTTGTGACAGTACTCATATTTGACGTTTTTTGCCCACGACCCCTTATTGCGTGGGCGAATCAGTTGCAAAGCGGGATCCAAAGCGTCCTTCGCAAACAAATAGCCGGGGCCCGCGCGATGCGGACCCCGGCTCAATACCGTGACGATATGTCAGTTGCGCCCTACACGTAGAACAGGATGTCGTCGTAGGTCGGAACCGGCCAGTAGTCGGCGGCCACGATCTCCTCCATGGCGTCCACGGCGGCACGCAGCGTATCCATAGCGGGAACGACCTCGTGCGCGTACACGTTGGCCTGCTCCTGGCCATCGAGAGCCTCGGCCTTCTGATGTACGGCGTCGAGCGCCTTGATGGAGTCGTTGATGGCGGTGATACCGTTGCAGAGCTTGTTGAGCGTGTTCTGCTCGCACTGCATGGCGGCCTCAGCACCGGCGGCACGAATAGTCTCAAGGCCCTTAGCGACCTTGGTGGCATAGGCGGTAATGACCGGGCGATAGGTACGACGCGCCTCGCGAACCATCGTGGTGGCCTCAATGTTCATGAGCTTGTTGTACTTCTCGAGCTTGCAGTCGTAGCGGCACTGAGCCTCGGCCTTGGTCAGGACGCCCGTCTCCTCAAAGAGCGCGATAGCCTTATCGGAAACAAAGGCGGGCAGGGCGTCGGCCGTGGTCTTGTTGTTGGCAAGGCCGCGCTTCTCGGCCTCGATGGGCCACTCGTCGGAGTAACCGTCGCCGGAGAACAGGATGCGCTGGTGATCGGTCAGCACCTTCTTGCAGTACTCGAGCGCGGCGTCCTGGAACTTATCCTCGGGCGTACCCTCGAGTGCGTCGGCGAAGGACTTGAGCGACTTGGCCACGGCGGCATCGAGCACCAGGTTGGAGTCGGAGACGTTCTGCTCGGAGCCGCAGGCACGGAACTCGAACTTGTTGCCAGTGAAGGCAAACGGGGAGGTGCGGTTGCGGTCGGTGTTGTCCTGCATCAGCTTGGGCAGGGTATCGGCACCCAGGTCGAGCACGCCGCGCGTGGCATGGACGGAAGCCTTGCCATCGATGATCTTCTCGACGACCTCGGTAAGCTGGTCGCCCAGGAAGATGGACATAATCGCCGGAGGAGCCTCGTTGGCGCCCAGACGATGATCGTTGCCGGCCGAGGCAACGGAGGCACGCAGGAGCTCCTGATAGTTATCGACGGCCTCGATCACCGCGGTGAGGAAGACGATGAACTGCAGGTTGTCGAGCGGGGTGTCGCCCGGGTCGAGCAGGTTCTCGGACTCGGTGCCAAGCGACCAGTTGTTGTGCTTGCCCGAACCGTTGATGCCCTCAAAGGGCTTCTCGTGCAGCAGGCAGACCAAGTCGTGGCGGGAGGCGATGAGCTTCATCTTCTCCATCATGACCAGATTCTGGTCGATGGCCTCGTTGACCTCGCCGTAGACAGGGGCGAGCTCATGCTGGCAGGGAGCGACCTCGTTGTGCTTGGTCTTGGCAGGAATGCCAAGCGCCCACAGTTCATCGTCCAGGTCCTTCATATAGGCCGAGACGGTGGGGCGGATAGCGCCAAAGTAGTGCTCCTCGAGCTCCTGGCCCTTGCAGGGAGCAGCGCCAAAGAGGGTGCGGCCGGTGATGACCAGGTCTCTGCGCTTGCGGTAGGCGTCCTTCTTGATCAGGAAGTACTCCTGCTCATCGCCCACGGAAGGAACGACCTTCTTGGGGGTCTTACCAAACAGCGCCAAAACGCGCTTGGACTCACGCGAGAGCGCGGTCATAGAGCGCAGCAGCGGGGTCTTCTTGTCCAGGGCCTCGCCCGTGTAGGAGCAGAAGGCCGTGGGGATGCACAGGACATCGTCCTTAATGAATGCGGGGCTGGTGGGATCCCAAGCGGTGTAGCCACGGGCCTCGAAGGTGGCACGCAGGCCGCCGTTGGGGAAGCTGGAGGCATCCGGCTCGCCCTGGATGAGGTTCTTGCCCGTAAACTTGGTAATGGCGGTGCCGTCGTGGTTGGGCTCGAGGAAGCTGTCGTGCTTCTCGGAAGTAATGCCCGAAAGCGGCTGGAACCAGTGCGCGTAGTGCGTCGCGCCCTTGGAGATGGCCCAGACCTTCATGGCGTGGGCAACGGCGTTGGCCACATCCAGGTCGAGCGGCTCACCGTCCTCGAGGGTTGCAGCAAGGCGCTTCCAAATGTCCTTGGGGAGGTAGTCCTTCATGACTTCCTCAGAGAACACCATGGTCCCGAAGCGGTCAGTAAGTTCGGCCATACGGAACTCCCTTCGTATCGGCACCGCGTGAGAAGCGGTGTTGATTACTAACGAACGAGTCATAGATTAGGCTCGTCGTGTTTCCGCAACATTACCGTTATGTTGCTGTCACGAAACCAATCAATGAGGTTACCGCATCGCGGCGGCGTTGCCGCCCTCAACGGCCAACGAACTGCATAAATTGCAGACCTCCCCGCATGGTTTAAGGGTAGTCAATCTGGGATGGGGCTCTATTAACTGGTATTTTGCATCAGATACCAGTCTTTATAGCCCGTGTCAAAATGAGCCGCCCTGTTATAGGGAATGCCAATGGCAAGGCATCTTTGATTGGTATCCCCCAAATAGTGAGTGAAACTCCACCGTGGCACAGTGGTGCTGTAGAATCCTTACAACACATCACACTATTACGTATCTAAAGGAGCACGATATGCGCGTCGACGAGGTTTTTAAGCAGGCAGCATCCCAGGGCACTGTGCCCGTTTCGTTTGAGATGTTCCCGCCCAAGGGTGAGCTTACCCTCGATACGGCTCGCGAAGTGGCGGGCAACCTGTGCAAGCTTTCGCCGAGCTTTGTCTCGGTCACTTGTTCCGCTGGCGGCTCGGGCAACGGTGCCACCACCGCCCCCATCGCGCATATGATTACGAGCGAATTCGATACGCCCTCGGTGGCGCACCTCACCTGTGTGGGCCGTACCCACGCCGATATCGCCGCCAAGATCGATGAGTACCGCACCGCCGGCGTGGAAAACATCCTGGCCCTGCGTGGCGATCTCCCTGCCGGCGCGACCGAGGACGACAAGCCCGCCTCCGACTACGCCTACGCCCGCGACCTCATCCCCGAGCTCGTCGACGCCGGCTTTTGCGTGGGCGCCGCAGCCTACCCCGAGGGCCACATTGCCTGTGAGGACCTTAACCTCTCGGTCGAACACCTCAAGCAAAAACAGGACGCCGGCGCGAGCTTCTTTGTGACGCAGCTCTTCTTTGATAACGAGTGCTTCTACCGTTTTCGCGAGCTTGCCGACAAGGCCGGCATCACCGTGCCCATTACCGCGGGCATCATGCCGTTTATGGGCAAGTCGCAGATCAGCCGCATGGTCTTTATGTGCGGCGCGTCGCTGCCCTCCCCCGTCATCAAGATTCTCGCCAAGTACGAGAATGACCCCGAGAGCCTGCAGGCAGCTGGTGTAGATTATGCAGCCCGCCAGCTTTGCGACCTCAAGGAGCACGGCGCCGACGGCCTGCACCTGTACACTATGAACCGTCCTGCGATCGCCGCGACCATTATGGAGCGCCTGGGGTAATGGAAAAACCGCACATCGATACAACCGCTGTCGAAGTGCCGGCCGACCTTGCGTCGCCGGCGCTTTACCGTGTCGATGCTGCGCACCATCCCCGTGTCGACCGTGCCGAGATGCTGCGGTATCTGGGTTACGGCGGCCAGCAGATTGAGCCCGAACTGTCACGACGTATTGAGCTTGTCGTTGAACGTCTGGAACTGGACATTGAGCCCCGTGGCGTGCGCCGCGTATTTGCCGTCGATGCCACGGGCGTGGACGAACAAAGTGAGCCTTGCATTCGCTTGGTCGGCACCAACGTTGAGCTGCGAGGTCGCGATATCTATCGACATCTCAAAGATGCCCGCTTTGCCGCGCTCATGGCATGTACCCTCGGCATGGACGCCGAGCGTCGCCTGCGCACCACGGGAGCCCAACATCCCCTGGAGGGCGCCGTGCTCGACGCCGCGTGCTCCGCTTACGTGGAAGCCGCCGTTGAGCAAATGGACCAGCAGGCCAAGACGGACGCCGCCGTTCATGGGCTCGCCGGCAACTGGCGCTTTAGTCCCGGCTACGGCGACTGCCCGCTCTCGGCCCAGCGCTCGATCGTCAATACGCTCAACGCCACGCGGCTCATCGGGCTTACCGTCACGCCCACCAGCCTGCTTATGCCCACCAAAAGCGTGACCGCGGTGATCGGTCTGTTTGACGGCGAGGTCCACGACGCCCAGAGCCGCCCCACCTGCAATATCTGCCGCATGCGCGAACACTGCCGCTTCCGCGCCGCCCACACCACCTGCTATTCCAGCCATTAGGAGCCCTCGATGTTTACTCCGCTTATCACTCATGATCTGGACGGTACCGCGCTGGCAGCGCCCGTCAATGCCGCACGCTGCAACGGCGCTGCATACAAGACACGCACGATCGACGACCTGCGCATTAAGGACGATCGCCTGCGTGCGGCCATCGATGGCACGGGACACCTGCTGTTCGACGGCGGCATGGGCACCATGTTGCAGGCCGCTGGCATGAAGGCGGGCGCCCTGCCCGAGCTGCTCAACTTTGAGGAGCCCCAGGTCATTACCGACATTCAGCGCCAGTACGTCGAGGCTGGCTGCGACGTGATCACCGCCAACACCTTTGGCGCCAACGCCCACAAGCTCGACGGCGCCGCCACCGTGGCAGATGTCTTTGCCGCGGCCGTCGCCTGTGCCCGCGAGGCCGGCGCCCGCTACGTCGCCGGCGATATCGGCCCCATCGGCGCGCTGCTTCGCCCCCTGGGTACCCTGAGCTTCGACGAGGCCTACGACCTCTTTGCCGAAGAAGTGCGCGCAGGCGTCGATGCGGGCGTGGACCTCTTTATTATCGAGACCATGACCGACCTGGCCGAGATCAAGGCGGCTGTCCTCGCCTGCCGCGAGAACTCCGACCTGCCCGTCTTTGCCACCATGACCTTTGAGGAAGACGGTCGCACCTTCCTGGGTACGAGTCCCGAGGTGGCCGCCATCACGCTCGACGCCATCGGTGCCGACGTTTTGGGCATCAACTGCAGCCAAGGACCGGCCGAGCTCCGAGGACTCGCCGCACGTATGCTCACCGTTACCGACAAGCCCGTTATGGTGCAGGCTAATGCAGGACTCCCCCATGTAGACGACGACGGCAACACCGTCTTTGATATCCAAGCCCCCGAATACGCCGAGGCCGTCGCCGGCATGATCGCCGACGGTGTGAGCGTCGTGGGCGGTTGCTGCGGCACCACGCCGGCGCACATGGCGGCCTTGCGCACGCTTATCGACAACCACACACCCAGCCCGCGCCGCCGCAAGCCCAGCATGTCGGTCACGAGCGCCCAAACGGTCGTGGACCTTCCCTGCGACGGCCACAAGATCGCCGTCATCGGCGAGCGCATCAACCCCACCGGCAAAAAGCGCCTGCAGCAGGCCCTGCGCGACGGCGACCTGGACTACGTCGTGAGCCAGGGCATCAGCCAGCAGGAACAGGGCGCCGACATCCTGGACGTCAACGTCGGCCTGCCCGAGATCGACGAGGTCAAGATCATCCAACAGGCCACCGAGCAGCTCCAGGGCTCCACGCTGCTGCCGCTGCAGATCGACTCCACCGATCCCGCCGCTGTCGAGGCCGCCGTGCGCCGCTACGCCGGCAAGCCCATCATCAACTCGGTCAATGGCAAGCAGCAGATCATGGATGAGATCTTTCCGCTGGTCGCCCACTACGGCACCAACGTTGTCGGCCTTACGCTCGACGAAGGCGGCATCCCCGATACCGCCGAGGCTCGCTTCGCCATCGCCGAGCACATCGTGGCCGAGGCTGCCCGTTACGGCATCGGACCGGACCGCATCCTCATCGACTGCCTGGTCATGACCGCCTCGACCAACCAGCGCCAGGCCGAGCAGATCCTGCGCGCCATGTCCCTGTGCAAGGAGCGCCTGGGCGTCAAATGCGCGCTCGGCGTGTCGAACATCAGCTTTGGCCTGCCTGCCCGCCCGCTGCTGGGTTCGGTCTTTTTGGCCGCCGCCTTTGGCGCGGGCCTGGACGCCCCCATCATGAACCCGGGTTCCAAGCGCTTTATGGACACCGTCTACAGCTATCGCGTCCTGAGCGTTGAGGACGAGGGCTCGACCGGATACATCGAGCGCTACGCCGGCTGGACCGATCCGTATAAGATCGCCGCAAACCCGGCAGCAGCTCAGGCCACATCGAGTGATGCCGCGCCTGCTGCAAGCGCCCCCGGCACCGACGGCAACGACGACCCGATTCGACGCATGGTCGTCTCGGGCCGCAAAGGCGAGATCGCTGCCGAGACCGAGCGCCTGCTGGCCGACCACGACGCCATGGATCTTATCAACAACCACTTTATCCCCGCCCTCGACGAGGTGGGCGTCCTCTTTGACCAGGGCAAATTCTTCCTACCGCAGCTCATGGCCTCGGCCGAGGCCGCGCGCGTGGGCTTCGACACCATCAAGCGCCTGATGCCCGCCGGCGAGATTGCCGACAAGGGCAAAATCTGCGTGGCCACCGTCAAGGGCGACATCCACGATATTGGCAAGAACATCGTCAAAATGCTGCTCGATAACTACGGCTACACCGTCTTTGACCTAGGCCGCGACGTCGACCCGCAAGAGGTGCTCAAGACCGTGCAGGAGCGTGACATTAAGCTCGTCGGCCTCTCGGCGCTTATGACTACCACGGTCGTCGCCATGGAGGAGACCATCAAGCTGCTCCATGCCGAGGTGCCGGGCGTCAAGATCATCGTAGGCGGCGCCGTACTCACCCCCGAATACGCCAAGCAGATCGGCGCGGACTACTACGCCAAGGACGCCGCCGAAAGCGCTCGTATCGCCGAAGAGGTCTTTGGGCAGTAACACAACGGAAACAACCGAGCACCAAAACGTGCCGCATGCGCCACTTGGCACGTGCGGCACGTTAAAATAGATAAGACTATGCTCGTTTTGGCAGATAGGAGCGCAAGGATGGCGATCACGCCCGCAGAAATCGCGGAAACCCGCGGCATGGTTGAGGAGCAGAACCTCGACATCAGGACCATCACCATGGGTGTTTCGCTCATGGGTTGCGGCGACGAGAACCTCGACCGCATGTGCACGAAGATCTACGACCACGTGACGCACACGGCTGAGCATCTGGTCGAGACCGCCGAGAACCTCGAGCGCGAGTACGGTATCCCCATCGTCAACAAGCGCGTTTCCGTCACCCCGGTGGCGCAGATTGCCGCGTGCTGCAAGGATGAGGACCTCACCCCCATCGCGCATGCCCTCGACCGCGCGGCCGAGACGCTCGGCATCGACTACCTGGGCGGCTTCTCCGCGCTCGTCCAGAAGGGCATCGGCGACGCCGACCGTCGCGTCATCCAGTCCATCCCCCAGGCGCTCGCCACCACGAGCCGCGTCTGCTCCAGCGTCAACGTCGCCAGCCTGCGCGCCGGTATCAACATGGACGCCGTGCTTATGGCCGCCCAGACCATCATCGATGCCGCTAAACTCACGGCCGACCAGGACTCCGTCGGCGCTTCCAAATTTGTCTGCTTTGCCAATATGGTCGAGGACTCCCCGTTTATGGCGGGCGCCGTCCACGGCGGTGGCGAGGCCGACGCCGTCATCAACGTAGGCGTCTCGGGCCCCGGCGTTATGGCCGCAGCCCTGGAGACGCTGCCCGATTCCGCATCGATGATGGAAGTCGCCGAAAAGATCAAGCAGACCGCCTTTAAGATCACCCGTGCCGGCGAGCTCATGAGCCGCGAGGCCGCCCATCGTCTGGGTGTCGAGAAGGGCATTGTCGACCTGTCGCTGGCTCCCACGCCTGCCATCGGCGACTCCGTCGCGCGCATCCTCGAGATCATCGGCGTGGGCACCTGCGGTGGCCCCGGCACGACCTGCGCGCTCGCCATGCTCAACGATGCCGTCAAGAAGGGCGGCGTCATGGCCAGCTCCAGCGTGGGCGGTCTTTCCGGCGCCTTTATCCCCGTGTCCGAGGACGCCGGCATGATCGCCGCCGTCGAGGCCGGTGCGCTTTCGCTCGAGAAGCTCGAGGCCATGACCTGCGTGTGCTCCGTCGGCCTGGACATGATCGCCATCCCCGGCGACACCCCGGTCGAGACCATCGCCGGCATCATCGCCGACGAGATGGCCATCGGCGTCATCAACAACAAGACCACGGCCGTCCGCGTGATTCCTGCTATCGGCAAGGGCGTGGGCGACTGCGTCGAGTACGGCGGCCTGTTCGGCCGCGCACCCATCATGCCGGTGAACCCCAACGCCGGCACCGTGCTTGCCCACCGCGGTGGTCGATTCCCGGCGCCGCTGAACTCGCTGAAGAACTAGCTGAAGGGGACTGGCGAGGAGCCCCGGGGAGGGCAAATATATAAGGTCGCCTGCTCGGACAGTCCTGACTCGCACGGAGAGCACATTAAGTGCTCTCCGGCTCGTGCGGAACTCGCGATCGACCTTATATATTTGCCCTCCCCGGGGCTCCCGCACAACGGGCCCTCGGTTGGGTTCTATCCCTTTGGCAGTCGCTTCGCTTCTGCCCCACTTTGCTGGTATGGCGGTTTGGCGTTGGAACGGTTCTTTCTGATATATGCTGGTTGCGGCTCTTCTTTTGGGAGGAGTCGCTTTTTTGTTGCTAGGAGGTTGGCCCGTGGTTGATGGGGAGATTCGTTCTGAGCTGCTTGCTGCGGATTGGAATGGCGAATGGATGCGTCTGCAGGCCGCTCGGCATCGAGCTGATGATTCTTTTGAATGGGATAAGCGAGCTCGACATTTTCGACCTCTTGAGACTGCCCCTTATGCTCGGGATTTTATAAAACTGTTGGCGATTGAGCCTGGTGAGTCGGTGCTCGATATGGGGTGTGGAGCTGGGTCGATTGCCATTCCGCTTGCTCAGGCTGGGCATCCTGTGATTGCTGCCGACTTTTCCCCTGCTATGTTAGGCACGCTTGATGCTGGTATTGAGTACTATGGGCTCGAGGATCGCATTACGCCGCTTGAGCTTGCTTGGGATGATGATTGGGATTTGGTTGGACCGGTCGCGAAAGCGGTAGATGTTGCCTTTGCCAGTCGGTCAGTTACGACAACCGATCTAAAAGGTGCGCTTGCCAAGCTCGACCGTACGGCTCGTCGGCGTTGTGCTGTCACGATGGTCGCCAACTCCAGCCCGCGCTATGACCTGCACTTGATGAACGCCATTGGTGCCTCGGTTACCTGCAGCAATGGCTTTGTGTACGCCTTCAACATCCTCATTCAGATGGGTGCGTTGCCGCAGGTTACATACTTTGAATCGCCTCGTCGCGATACCTTCGATAGCCTTGAGGCAGGCGTGGCGGATTTTTCCCGTATGCTCGAGCATGGCAACGAGGATAAGATCGACCGCCTGCGCGACTATATCGCTCAGCACATGATCGAAAACCCCCATGCCGGCGAGCCGGGCTCCAAGGGCGTGCCGCAGGGGCGCTATATGCTCGATCATGTCCGCAAGGTTCGCTGGGCGTTTATTGCATGGAAACCGGTCTCTGAATCCCGCTCGTAGCCCGTTCACAGCCCGAGCTGCCCATCACCTCGGCATCCGCATTCTTTGCGAACTGGGCAAACGCGCTCCACACCGCGCCGTTCCTGCGCTATCGTGGGACAGCTCACGTAGATTAAGGCCCCGTCGCGGGGCGCCCCATACATAGAAAGCGAGAACCCATGGCACTGACAGGAGCCCAGGTCAAGCAGCTTCGCAGCATGGCCCATCACCTCAACCCCGCCATCATCATCGGTAAGTCCGATGTCAACGAGGGCACCGTCGAGCAGACGGTCGCCTACCTGGAGAAGCACGAACTCGTTAAGTGCTCCGTGCTCGATGGCTCCAGTCTTTCCGCCCGCGAGGCCGCCGAAGAGCTCGCCGAGCGCTGCCACGCCGAGGTCGTCCAGGTCATCGGCCGCAAGTTCTCGCTGTATCGCGAGTCCTCGCGCAAGGACATCGAGAAGATCAAGCTCGTCTAAGAGCCAATGATCCGGCGAGCCAACACATAGCGAGCTTACGGGCGCCCAAGTACTTCGGGCGCCCGTTTTTTATCGCTCGACCAGCACGCGATTGAGCCGCCCCTCCACCAAGCGCTCGTATAGACGCCGCGTCTCGGGCTCGGGCACGCCATTGACCTGCTCCCTCAGATGATGCATATGCCCGCTGTACAGCTCGACGATATCGCGCCGCCGCCCCGCTGCACTGTAGACGCGCATGGCGCAGCGCACCATATCCTCACGCGCTGTTTCCTGCCGAAGCCCCGACTCCGCCAGCCAAATCGCCGACTGCAGATCGTTTTCTTCTAGAGCGGCATTTGCTCCCTTAATCATGCAATCGATGTACTTTGACTGCATAATGCGTCGCATACGCAAAAAGTAGGTGGGGTTACAGCCATTGGGCACATACAGCGGTCCGGCATAAAGCTGCTCAATCTTAAGGCACAACTCGACCAGATGGGGCCCGCGCGCACCCGTGCGATTTCCCAAAACCTCGCGGCTTATCTGGTCAAACAGCCGTACATCGGTCTTGACGTAGTCACCGTTGAGTCCGATGCATTCATTTTGGATGAGCACACACGACTTGCCATCCGGCGTCGGTCCCAAAGCCGACCGCAAGCGCGATATCGTCGAGTACAGGTTGTTGCGGGCGCTATTGAACTCGGCATGGGGCCACAACTCCATGGCCAGCGTCTCACGATCGACGAGCGCATCCATGCCCAGCGCAAGCCGCTCGGCAAGTGTCGCCGCCTTCTTGCGGCGCCACATTTTGTCCGTGATGGGAAACCCGTCGCGCTCGGCGCGGAACGCACCAAACATGCGAATCTCGATATGGTCGATGGTATCAACGGCTTCAACCTCGCCGGCCTGGAACAGGCGCTCGCCCTCCCCTTCCAAATCGTCACGCAGCGAATACCGCGACAGCTCGCGCACGGGGAGTTTCTTACGAATTCTTGCCGCCGGCTCGCCCAGACAATGCATGGCAAGGCGCGCAAAGAGCCGATACGATGGGTCCAAAATCCCTGCACGGTTCATGGACATCCAAGCCGCAAGATCGCTGTCTCGCCCCGCGCAGGCCAAGTGCAGCGCCACCATCCAGGCCTCCGCGCCACCAACCTGCGTCTGGCTTATATCGAGCAGCTCCGCCTCCTCGCGCACCGAAACCATCGATGTATTGCGCAGATACGCCGCACGCTCCAGCAGCAACGCGTTGTCGCGCATGTACGCAATTGGCTCCTCAGCAAGTTTGAGTACCTGGACCGCGCGGAACTTCGCATTGACCGGCCGCCCTTCTGCCAGCGATTGCCAGCCTTCTAGCAGCAGGCCAAACAGCTGAATCTGGTTGTCGCGCATGCGTACGGCAAAGCGATCGAGCTCGTTGAACGCCGCATCGTCGGTTACCGGCAAGCCGGAAAGGAGCCGCCGTGCCGCCAGCACCATGCGCACCCAGATAGCCGGCGCCTTAAGTCCACGTACATCGAGCGCGTCCCGTATCAGCGCCATCTCGTCGTCGCGCTCGTCGATCCCCGCAAACGACCCATCGAAGAGCTCCACCAGCATGCTATCGGCCCGTATAAAAGTCCCCGCGATATCGAGCTCGCAGTCATATGCTTTGCGCGTTTTAAGCTGCTGCAGAGCGCCACCGTCGTCTCCCCGCTCGGCCAACCAGTGCTTGACCCCGATATGTGCAAAGAGCATGTCGAGCGCCGTGTGTTCCGTCTCGATTTCCGGCACAGCAAGGTTCATGGGAAGCCCAAGCCCATTGTCCCCATAGCAAACTGCCGTAAGGGCCTGGGCAACCTTCCACGAAACGGGATCTATTTCACAGGCCGCCTGATCGCCCGCATGCTCAATGAGCGATGCCATGCAGCGGGCGAGCTTTGTGTTGGACGCGCTGACTGCCGCCAAATATACACCGAGCGCCTCGGCAGGCGTTGGCTCTGGGGCGGGATCGTCGGCATCGATCGTGCTCAACGCCGCCCGGCAGACATCGGCACCGTGCCCCGTCAGAGCAAGATCGACCCCATACTGCCCGGCAAGTTCAAGGACCACGCTACGGTCCAAAAAGGCGTCGGCTAGGTCCATCGCCGCATCGCATCGGCCTGCCTTGAGCAAAATTCGAGCCGCCCGCGGAACAAGCTCGGGACGGATCTCGGCCACCAACTTTCGTAGGCGAAGCCGTCCGTTATCCTCGGCGCCCAGGCACGTAAAGCTCCGGTCGGCGGGATCCAGGCCAAAGATCGGGTAATCGCGTACAAGGTAGGACTGGTCGATCATCGACAGCCTCACCCCGCAAGCCTCGAGTTCTGCAATATTGCCCTCGCCCATCAAGATCATGAGACAGGCAACGCAGAACAACGCATTATTATCGAGCGAAGCAAGATCGACAAGTGCTGCACCATACACGTTGACAATCTCGTTTTCGAGCAGACCGGCAACATCGCCCTGGCCATACAGACCCGTCTGCAAAGCCGAAACAAGCTCGGGCACACCCTGCGTGAGCTGGTAAAAGTCGAGCGATGTGCTAATCGAAAACGCCGATGCCCAAGCCGAATACTCATAGGCGTGCACCTTGAGCATTTGCGCATTGATCTTAACCGAGTCGCCCAGCCCATGAATCAACTGACGGTTTGAAGGGCGACAGGAGATAAAGACTCCCACTCCCATAGCGCGCAAGCTGCGAATCCTGTCAATCAGATCTTCGGTATCGCACTGATCGAGATTTGGCACATTATCGATCGCGATAAGGGAGCGCGGTTTGTCTTTGAGTTCTTCGGTGACCACCTCGAGCTGCATAAACACCTCGCGCCCAATGGCTCGATCCGCCTCGATAATCCGCACGGGGCCTCGCGTCGGATCGCTTTTAACCTCTTGGGTGTACTGCAGCAGCACCGAGGTCTTCCCAAAGCCATCGGGCGCGTAGAGAACCACGATGCCGGCCTTTCGACCCTTGGCGATAAGCTCATTCAGCAGACGCTCACGTCGCACCATATAGCCTCCGCCCAGCGGCATCAGTTCGAGGTCGTCTATACTATCCAAATCGTTTACCATGCCCGCTCCTCTACTCGACCGTATGGACACCGTAACCGCAAGACCATACAAGCCACACTATGAATAGAGCAGCTTTGTATTTTAAGTTGTCTTTCGGTACGCAAGCGGCAAGTTTTAGTACAGCGAGGGCCGATTGTTATTAATCCCCCGACTAATCGGTCTTTGAGCAGGTAAATGTGCTTGTCGGCTTGTCCCATCCCAGTGGCAGTGTAGCGCATGCGAGCATGGTTCACCCCTGTCATTCAACTCGCCTAGCACCCGCTACCGTCTGCGACCTTTTAGTGGCATTTTTGCATAGAATCTGGTATGGAATGAATCAAGCTGTTGGGTATCTGGCATCCGTCAAGCTTGCGGCAAGTTTTTGGTCAAGCATGTGACAAGGACAGCAAAAAGGCCCCCGCAAAGCGAAGGCCTTCGGCAAAGCTATGTCGAGTTGAAAGGCTCGCGCTACTCGCAGAGCGAAAGGGCGGCCTCGTCGGCGACCACGACGCAGTTGGTGTGCAGCTGCAGGATCGAAGCCGGGCACTGGGGCGTAACCGGGCCATAGCACATGTCATGCACGGCCTGGGCCTTGGCCTCGCCGTTGGCGACGACCAGGATCATGCGGGCATACATGATGGTCTGGGTACCCATGGTGTAGGCCTGACGGGGCACGTCGTCGATGCTGTCGAACAGACGGCTATTGGCCTGGATGGTGCTCTCGGTAAGGTCGACGCAGTGCGTGCCCTTGGAGAAGTGGTCGTCGGGCTCGTTGAAGCCGATGTGACCGTTGTTGCCAATGCCGAGCAGCTGCAGATCGGGGTAGCCGGCGGCAGCGACGATCTTGTCGTACTCGGAGCAGGCAGCGGCGGCGTCGGGGTTGGAGCCGTCGGGCACATGCGTGTTGTTCAGATCGATGTTGATGTGATCGAAGAAGTTCTCGCGCATAAAGTAGTGATAGCTCTGGGGATCGTCGTGCGAAAGGCCACGATACTCGTCCAGGTTGTAGGTGCTGACCTCGGCAAAGTCGACGTCGCCCTTCTCATACCAAGCGGCAAGCTGCTTGTAGGCGCCAATCGGAGTAGAGCCGGTGGCAAGGCCCAGCACGCAATCGGGCTTGAGGATAACCTGGGCCGAGATGATATTGGCGGCCTTACGGCTCATATCCTCGTAGTCTTTAGCTTTAATGATCTTCATTACGCGTCCTTTCTCGTACAAGAGAGGCAAGGCTCCCCTTACAAGCACTTGCCCGCGGCCCGCGTCGGCCGCAACCAACGTGTGCGGCCACCAGGGCGAGGTCGCGTAATGTATGTGTCTCGTGTCCAACCGCGTCGAGGCCCCTGCCCGTCCACGGCGACCCAAGGCCGTTTGGCCTCGGACAGCTCCCATCTTGCCACGGAGGGCGCCCTCTTTCAAGGGCGCCCTCCGTAAACGTGTTTGAATTGTAGGCCAAAGGCCAAGAGCGCCCCTAGCGCTCGCGAGCGACGATGAGCTGGTCCATCTCCTCGACATACGATCCAACAGATCCCTTGATGCTCGAGAACTCGACAGAGTTACACACCAAGATGGGAACCGTCACATCGTATCCCTCGGCCGCAATCGCCTCGCGATTGAACTCGATGAGCACGTCGCCCTTGTGGACAATGTCGCCCACCTGCGCATACACGGTAAAATGCTTGCCCTCGAGCTGAACGGTATCCAGGCCAACATGGATAAGCACATCAAGGCCATCGACCGTATTAAGCGCGACAGCGTGTCCCGTGGGAAAAATTGCCTCGACCTTGGCATCAGCCGGCGCAATCACGCGCGTGCCCGTGGGCTGAATTGCCACACCCTGGCCCAAGAGACCGGTGGCAAACGTCTGGTCATTGACCTCGGACAGCGGAATAACGTCGCCCGAGATGGGAGCATCCAGCGTAAGGACTCGACCACGCATACCAAAAGACCTCAGGACTTTAGTGAACATGCTCCCCCTCGGACATACCAATCAACCAAAATAACTTTAACAGTTTACCACTTGGCACCCATTTTTGACCATTAGGGAAGTTCGCGCTTGACAACCTCAACGATGTCGTCGACGACGCGCTGGGTCAGCTCGTGCGTCTCGGCCTCGGCCATCACGCGGACCAGCGGCTCAGTACCGCTCGGACGCACCAGAATGCGGCCACGGCCGTCAAGCTCCTTCTCGGCAGCAGCGACGGCGTCCCAGATGGGCTGGCAGTCGTCCAGGCCGGCCTTGTTGTCGGAATGCACGTTGACGAGCACCTGCGGGTACTTCTTCATGATGCCGGCAAGATCGGTGAGGGTGCGGCCGGTGCGCTTGAGCACGGCCAGCAGCTGCAGAGCCGTCACCAGGCCGTCACCGGTGGTGTTGTGCTCCAGGAAGATAATGTGGCCGGACTGCTCGCCGCCGATGACGGCGCCGTCGGCGAGCATGCGCTCCAGAACGTAACGGTCGCCCACGGCGGTCTGGACCATCTCGAAGCCCTGCTCCTTCATAGCGATGGAGAAGCCCAGGTTGCACATGATGGTCGAGACAATCTCGGAGTTGGCGAGCTTGCCACGGGCGGCGAGGTCGGAGCCGCAGATGGCCAGGATGTAGTCGCCGTCGATCTCGTTGCCCTCGCTGTCCACGAAGAGCACGCGGTCGGCATCGCCATCGTGGGCCAGGCCAATGTCGGCGTGGGTGCGCAGGACGAGCTCGCGCAGGGGCTCAAGATGGGTGGAGCCGCACTCGACGTTGATGTCGGTACCGCAGTAGTCGGTGTTGATGGCATGGACCGTGGCGCCCAGGCGCTGCAATGCGGCGGGCGTGGTCTGGCAAGAGGCGCCGTGACCGCAGTCGACGGCAACAACCAGGCCGTCGAGCCTCAGGCCGTCGAGCGTATCGATAGCGTGGTCGACGTATGCCTTGCGAGCATCCTTCATCTTGATGATGTGGCCCACACCGGCGCCAGTCGGCAGCGTGTCGGCAGCCATGGCCTCCTCGGACATGACCCATGCGCTGATCTCCTCCTCGACGGCGTCGGGAAGCTTCATGCCCTTGCGGCTAAAGAACTTGATGCCGTTGAACTCCGGCGGATTGTGCGAAGCGGAAATGACGATGCCGCCGTCGAGCTCGTTCTGAACGGTGAGCAGCGCCACGGCCGGCGTAGGGATAACGCCGCAGCAGTGCGGACGGCCGCCCTCGGCCATGATGCCGGCGGTCAGAGCACTCTCGAGCATGGTGCCCGAAAGGCGCGTGTCGCGGCCGACGCAGATATCCGGACCAAGGAACTTGGTCGCCGCGCGGCCTAGGCGAAACGCGAGGTCGCACGAGAGGTCGGCATTGGCGACGCCACGGACGCCATCGGTACCGAAGATGTTCTGGGGCATAGGATTGCTCCTTCCCTAGCGGGCGATATGCAACCGCCCACCCTAGTCGAAAAAGAAAAGCGGGACCCGCCGAGGAATCGGCAGGCCCCGCTTGTACATTGTATCTCGTAAGGAGATAAAACCTTAGCGCTTGGAGAACTGGGGAGCGCGGCGGGCCTTCTTGAGGCCGTACTTCTTGCGCTCGACCACGCGAGCATCGCGCGTAAGGAAACCGGCCTTCTTGAGGTCAGCACGGTAGTCGCCAGCGTTCAGAAGAGCGCGAGCGATGCCCAGGCGCAGAGCGCCGGACTGACCGGAGATGCCGCCGCCATCGCACAGAGCGATAACGTCGAACTGACCGGCGGTGTCGGTCACCTTGAAGGGAGCAAGGGCGTTCTCAACGAGCTGATGACGGCCGAAATACTGCTCGGCGTCACGCTTGTTGACAGTCACCTTGCCGGTGCCGGGGACGAGACGGACGCGGGCGACGGCGTTCTTACGACGGCCGGTACCCTGGTAGACAACGGTGTTCTCAGCCATCTTTAAGCCTCCAGCTCAATCTTCGTGGGGTTCTGGGCAGCGTGCGGATGCTCGGCACCAGCGTAGACCTTAAGCTTGGTCATCTGGGCACGGCCGAGGGTGGTCTTGGGCAGCATACCGCGAACGGCGCGCTCGATGACCTTCTCCGGGTGCTTCTCCATAGCCTGGCGGAAGCTCTCAGCCTTGAGGCCGCCGTTGTAGCCGCTGTGGCGATAATAGGTCTTCGTGTCGGCCTTGTTACCGGTAAGCTGGACCTTATCGGCGTTGATGACGACAACGAAGTCGCCGCAGTCGCTGTTGGGCGTGAACTGGGGCTTGTTCTTACCGCGCAGGATCATTGCGATCTGGGTGGCAAGACGGCCCAGGACAGCACCATCGGCGTCGACGAGAACCCAGTTGCGCTGGACCTCGCCCTGCTTGGCGTAGTGAGTCGATTTCGAAATCACTTAGACTCCTCCATGTACAGTACGTGTTGTTACAGAGATTCACGGGGCTCTGCAAGTAACCCGTCCATATTACCCCGCTCGCCGCACGAGTCAACAGGTATTTTGGCTCCGACCAGAGTTTCTGCACATGTCGTCCATGGGTCATGACGTTGTGACACTAGCGCTCGACAAATGCCTCGATATCACTCAATAGACGCTTTGCCTCCTGGCGGCCCTGAATATACAGGTCGAGCAGCTTTGCCGGATCGTGCTCAACGTGGCCGACCTCGACCGGCTTTTGCGGAGCAACGACCAGCGCGCGACCCTCGCGCTCATACTTCCACAGATGCATGCGCTGGATGTTGTAGCGGTCGTGGCGCGTCTCGATGGCCTCGAGCAGGTAGGGGTAGTCGACATAGCGAGCGCGTGCGGCTGGCATAAACTCGTAGGGCTTTTTCTCGTACGAGCGGTCCTGCGTGACAATGACAACTGCGCGATCGAAGCCCGCCTCCTCCAGCACGTGCTCGATGGGGACCGAATCGGCTACGCCGCCGTCGACGTATTTGTGCCCATCGATCTCGACCGGCGGCGTCACCAGCGGCAGCGACGTCGATGCGCGCACGGCGTCGAGGTCAAGTACGGCGCTTTTGACCGGCAGGTAGGCAGCAGTTCCAAAGAGCATGTCCGTCGCGACGGCGTACATCTCGATGGGGCTCGCGTCGAACGTCTCGTTGTCAAAGGGGTCCAGGCGGTCCTGGACATCGTTGAAAATAAAGTCGTAACCCACAATAGAGCCCGTGGACGCAAACGATGCGGCGCCCATGAAGCGGCTGTCGTTGCAGAAAGCCAGGTTGATGCGGTTGGCACGGCCGATCTGGTGCGACTTGTAGTTCACGCCGTTGAGGGCGCCGGCCGATACACCGTAGACAGCCGGGATCTCGACGCCGGCCTCCATGAGGACGTCGAGCACGCCCGCGGTAAACTGCCCACGGAAGCTGCCGCCCTCCAGAACGAGCGCGACCTTGCCAGCGTTTTTCGCCTTATCTTCTGCAGTCATGTTGACCTCCTGCGATTGCGTTTTGGCTCTCTTCTACCCAGTTTTGTGATGGAGGGCGCACGGGTTTTGGAGTTGAGAGTGGGGCGGGAAAGCGTGTCCCAGTTTAAAGCGGGATTCCGGGATGCGCTTTCCGCTTGGACCGCCGTTGGGAAAGCGCGTCCCGTTCTGAGCACGGATTCCGGGATGAACTTTCCGCCAGTCACTCATCCGGAAAATGAATCCCAATCTGGGCGTCGATTCCGGGTCGCAGTTTCCGCTTGAGGCATCATCTGGAAACTACGTCCCAGTCTGAGCCGATATTCTGGAACAGGGTTTCCGCCTAGGCCGCCGTTGGGAAAATGCATCCCACTCTGCGTTACCGCGGCGTTTTCTTTACGCCCGCGCCCTGCACAGAGTTCGATTCTCCGCGGTACGGGGTTTGCGTTGTAGCAGGGGCATGGGCAGCTGAAACCCAATCGACATCGTATCTGCTTTGGGTTGAGGCTTTGCGCGGAGAATCCGCGTGTTCGCCTCGCGAACCCGCACCGGCTTCGGCCGCCTGCCGGCGTCCTCGCCCGCGGGCTAAAAACGCTCACGCGTTTTCTTTACGCCCGCGCCCTGCACAGAGTTCGATTCTCCGCGGTACGGGGTTTGCGTTGTAGCAGGGGCATGGGCAGCTGAAACTCAATCGACATCGCATCTGTTTTGGGTTGAGGCTTTGCGCGGAGAATCCGCGTGTTCGCCTCGCGAACCCGCACCGGCTTCGGCCGCCTGCCGGCGTCCTCGCCCGCGGGCTAAAAACGCTCACGCGTTTTCTTTACGCTCGCGCCCTGCACAGAGTTCGATTCTCCGCGGTATCTATAAGTAATAAAAAAGCAGGTAGGTGCGTTTACCTACCTGCTTATAACTTTTGGTGGAGGCGCGGAGAATCGAACTCCGGTCCACGAAAGCCCCCTGATTGGCATCTCCAAGCTCAGTCGCTGGTTTCGTCTCGGACGCTTTGCGCGCAGCGACACGCTCGCGGCGTCCTAACCGGTTCGGTCTTAGCCCGCGCCATACCGATTACGTGCGCAGGAGCATTCCCCTAAAATGACGTCGCGCCGGTGTCGGGGAAATCACCGGGTTGACGCGCCGCTATAAACTAAGCAGCGAGAGCCATAGGCTCAAAAGAAGAGTTGTTGTCAATTCAATTTGACGGTACCCCTGTTTAACGAGGCGAGGAGACCTCGGCTTGCTTCCTCTCTCAGAGCTATCGTGTCGAAACCAGTCGCCCCCGAATGTCGGGAAAGTCTGGATGGCATTGGGCACACGAGCACCCAACAACCGTCGACTTTTCAAGGAACACGCGAGGCAAGCCCCGCTTGTGGAGTGTTATCTTACCACGTTCTGAAAGCGGACAGCTGTTCTATGCACGAGCTGTGAAGACCGTAATGTGCACTGCACTTCGCACTTTTGCTACCGATCGCGTCACGTATATTTTCGCCAAGCAAAATTGATCCGTCGAAAGGACCGTTATGGTTACCAAACAGCAGCTCGTCAATGCCCTCGTTGGCCTGGGCTCAACCATTACCGAAGCTATGGATGTCATCGAGGGCTTTGTCCCCTGCGGACATCCCGCCCTCACGGTATCGAACGCACTCGTCGCGCTGGACGCTGACGATGATGAAGCCCTCGCCCAGCAGCTTGAGACCGTCAAGGGCTTTATCGACCACGTGAGCGAGAACCGCGGCGTCACCGCACATCACGATCTCTTTGTTGAGCTCGTGGGCCCCAAAGCCGATCTGCTCGCAGCGATCCGCGAGGTAGGCGCCCTTATGCAGACCGCAGGCGTCAAGAACACCCAGGTCAACGAGTGGGTCTACCGCAGCTTAGCCGCACTGAATGACTCCGACGAGAAGGCAGCCGAGAAGCTCGCCGAAGCCCCCGCCATCAAGGCCGCGCTTTTGTAATTAAGGATGCGTGCCCTTCGGAGCGTCAACGTTCCGAAGGGCACGCAGACAGCCAGGCGCTATCGGGATACCTGCCCACCACGTTCGGCCAAAGCCAGAATCGGCATCATTTGGCGTGGCGTTTTTGCTGCAATATCGGCATGTTCGAGCAGCTTGCGATCGTTAGTCACCAAGTAATCGACCTGTGCGCGCTTGCATGCGGCGAGCACCAAGTTGTCCTCGTAATCGCGATGGAGCGCTAAGTATTTGTCGGCCAGCCAAAGGTCCGACGCATCCGCACCCACGGCCGTGGCGTTTTCGGTCATATTCCGAACAAACGCCAGCGCCGCATCGCCAATTGCACGGGCAGACGCCTCGTCAAGCGCTCCCCCGTTGGCAAGAACGCTGCGCTTTAGCTCGTGTTGGACAACGTACAGTACGTCCTTAGCGATATGCACCGGGAAGAACAGCAACGCCCCCGTCTCCGTCGCCTGCCCAATAAACGCACGCGCAGCAAGCGACTCGGCATGGTCAACGCAAAACGAATCAACCCACACATTCGCATCCACCATGATTTTAAGAGGGGCTCCGCTCACAGGATCATCCCCTTTTGGCGATAGCGCTCGTCCATGGCTTCGGAATAGATTGCGTCCCAATCGCGATCGTCGGACACAGGCGACGTAGCGATGCCCATGTCCGCGTAAAGCTGATCCGCCGCCGCCCATGATGCGGCGAACGGCGTATCGGGCGCGATGGTCTGCTGCCGGTCATCGACGGCCGCAAGCACTTCCTCGCACTGACCGCCGCCCTGCGCAACCTTGGCCACAACCTTTTTGATGAGCTCGGGCAGCGACCCACCCGAGAGCCGCAACGCTTCCTCGGCACGAACCTTGACCTGGCGATCCACGCGAATATTCACTTGTGCCATGCCGCTAATAGCACTCACGTCATTCACGCTCCTTCAATTTGCTAGCCATGCTAGCACCACTATATAGAGAAGCTAGCAGATGGTCAAACGCAAAAGGCCCGCACACGGATGGCGGCAATGCCATCCGGGCGCGGGCCAGATAACGTGGGCGAACACGCCTGCTAACGCAGGTAAGCCTTTGCGTTGTTGAGGCTGTAGGCGATCGTTGAGCCGTTGTGCAGCAGCGACGACGCCTGCGGGGTAATCGCGCCGGTAATGCCGAGCGCCAAAAGCGCCGAGTTGGTAAGCATCACCTTGGAATACGAACTCGTCAGACGGTCGATGAGTCCCTGGCTCATTCGGCGCAGGCGTACGATTGCGGCAAGGTCCGTATCGGTCAGGATGATGTCGGCGACCTCCTTGGCGATGTCGCTTCCGCCGCCCATGGCCAGGCCCACGTCGGCCAGACCCAGCGCCGGCGAGTCGTTGACGCCGTCGCCCACCATGGCAACGCGGCGTCCCTCGCGCTTGATCCGCTCCACGTAGGCGTACTTGTCCTCGGGCAGCAGCTCGGCCTTAAACTCGTCGACGCCCGCCTCGCGCGCGATGCGCTCTGCCGTGCGCTCGGAGTCACCTGTGAGCATAACGACATGCTTGACGCCCAATGCATGCAGGTCGGCAATGGCCTCGCGCACGCCAGGCTTGAGCGGGTCCTCGATGCCAAGCACGCCTACAACCGTGCCATCGACCGCCAGGTACAACGGCGACAGGCCCTGCATCTGGGACTCGATGCGCTCCTTAATGTCGGACTCCAGCTGCGCACCCTCGTCCTCAAACACAAAGTGCGCCGAGCCAATAATTGCGCGACGTCCCTCGATGGACGAGGCAATGCCGTGCGCCACGATGTACTCGACGGCGGCATGGCGCTCGCGATGCTCGAGCCCGCGCTCGCCCGCGGCGTTGACGACGGCGCGCGCCACCGGATGCGGAAAATGCTCCTCCAGGCAGGCGGAAAGGCGTAGAACCTCGTCCTCGCTCCAGCCGTCGGTCGTGAGCACGCAGGCCAGGCGCGGCTGGGCTTCGGTCAGCGTGCCGGTCTTATCAAAGACGATGGTGTCGGCCTTGGCAAACGACTCAAAGTACTTGGCGCCCTTGACCATGACGCCCATCTTGGCGGCGTCGCTCATGGCGGTCATAACGGCGACCGAGCCCGTGAGCTTGAGTGCACATGAGTAATCGACCATCAGCGCCGCGGAAGTCTTGATGAGGCTGCGCGTGGTGAGCGCAACCAGGCCCGCGAGCAGGAAGTTCCACGGGACGATCTTGTTGGCGAGGTCCTCCATGTGCGACTGACCCTCGGACTTGAGCGAGTCGGCCGTCTGCACAAGCGAGACGATCGAACGGAGCTTGGTCTGAGCCGTGTTGGCGCGCACGCGCACCAAGATGCTGCCGTCTTCCACGACGGTGCCGGCGAACACGTCGTCGCCCACGCTGCGCTCGACGGCCAGCGGCTCGCCGGTCAGGGTCGCCTGGTTGACCATGGCGCTCCCCTGCTCGACCACGCCATCGATGCAGATGGACATGCCGGTGCGCACGGCGACCAAATCGCCGGGCTCGAGCTCGGTCGCGGCAACGCTCACCTCGGTGTCGCCGACGACCTTTTGCGCCTTGTCGGGCACATCGAGTAGCGAGTTGATGAGCTCGTTTTCGCTCATGGCGCGGGTGTAGTCCTCGAGCAGCTCGCCCACGTTAAGCAGAAACATCGTCTGGCCCGCGGTGTCAACATCACGCTTGACGAACGAGATGCCAATGGCCGAAGCGTCGAGCACGGGAACGGTCAGGCGCGGCTTCGCGAGCTCATGAAGGGCAGCGCGCAAAAATGCCATGTAACCAGCCACGACAAAGATGGCACGCAGCGGCGTAGGCAGGAACCAGCGGCGCGCGTAATGGGCACCGACGAGTGTCGCCAGGTCCATAACGAGTTTGTGCTTGCGTGGCTCAAGCTGCATCACGTAACCCGACTTGGCATCGGCGATAGCTTGAGCATCGAGTGCGCCCAGGGCGTCGAGCACGCTCGCGCGGCGCGGCTCGTCGTACTCCAGCGCCATCTGGCCAATACGGCCATAAACGCGCACCTTGTGCACGCCGTCGATATCGCCGCTGAGCTTAAGAAGTGCATCGAGATCGCTCTCTGGCACAGGACCCGCCAATTGAAGACGGGTCCTGCCGGGGATCTCGCTGATAATCGAGAATCTCATAGTTTGTGCCTGGGAGCGTTACTCGGCTGCGTTGTCCGCATCAGCCTCGCTCTGGGTGATGTAGGCAGCCTCGGCAACCATGTCGTCGACATTGGCCTTGGCCTGCTCGACCATGTCCTGGTAGCAGTTCTTGACGCGCATACCGCACGCGATGCCCTGCACGCAGGCATTCTTTACCGGAGCGCTGGTGAGCAGCTTGATGCCGGCCGTGCCAAGCAGAAAACCGCCACCGACAAGCAGAGTGTTAAACGTCGACTTCTTCATGTTGCTTCTCCCTTTTGCCGCACAAGCGCGGCATGGTGCCTTAGCACCCGAGTTCATTAGTTTGCTCGAGCACGCTTTTGAAAATAGTTTAGTATAACTATTTGGTCAACAATGGCTAACTTTTTGGAAACTATGGGGATGAACTCAATGTGACAAAGGGATTGTCCCTTTGTCACATTCCTATAGCCGCCAGGCAGCCGCTTCCTTTTGCAGCGCAACCATGCGGGCGAATTCTCCACCTGCTGTCTTGAGCTGCGCTGGAGTGCCCTGTTCGGCAACCACACCATCCTTGAGCACAACGATTTTGTCGGCATTTTCCACCGTACGCATACGGTGGGCAATAACGATAACCGTCTTGCCTGCAAGCAGACGGGAAAGTGCCTGTTGCACCACGGTCTCGTTCTCCACATCCAAGCTCGCCGTCGCCTCGTCCAACAGCACGATGGGCGCGTCTTTGAGCAGCGCGCGGGCGATAGAGATGCGCTGGCGCTCGCCGCCGGACAGCTTGGAGCCGTTCTCGCCGATCATGGTATCGTAGCCCTGCGGCATGCGGCTCACAAACTCGTCGCAGTTGGCGGCACGCGCGGCCGCAAGCACTTCCTCATCGGTGGCATCACGACACCCGAGGCGGATGTTTCCCATCACCGTGTCGTCAAAGAGCAGCACGCCTTGGAACACAATGGCGTAGTCGCGCAGGAGCACCTCGGGATCCACGCTCGCGACATCCACGCCACCCACGGTGACCGTGCCTTCGGTGGCATCCCAAAAGCGCGCGGCCAGGCGGCTCACCGTAGACTTACCGGAACCCGAAGGACCGACTAGTGCCGTGACCTCGCCTTCCTTGGCGGTAAAGCTCACATCGGTAAGAACTTTCTCGCCGGCGCGTCCGTCCTCGCCCGCACCATAGCCAAATGCTACGTGATCGAACACCACATCGTGGCCCGCGGGCTCAAATTTCTCGCTGCCCCGCGCCACAGGCTCTTCCATGATAGAACGCATGCGCTTGGCAGACGACTCGGCGGCAAATAGCTCGGACATTAACATTAACGCCTGGTCAAAGGGCGCATAGATACGGCTCACCATAAGCAGGAAGGCAAACATCACCAAAAAGTCGACCTGTCCGGAGGCGACCACCGCGGCACCCGTGACCAGCGTGGTGGCAATGCCCAGACGCAGGATGGCAAAGGCGGAGTTGACCAAAAGCCCGTTAGCGAGCTCGCCCTTGGTGGTCTCGCGCTCCTCGGCATCGATCACGGCGTTGAGTCCCTCAAGATAATGGGCCTCCTGGTTGGTGGCACGGATCTCGCGAACGCAGTCGAGCGTCTCTTGAATTGCCTCGGTAACCTTGACCTTCTCGGCACGTACGCAATCGAACACCGGGGTCATGGGGCCGCGTGTTAGATACAGCACGGCAAAGGCCACGGGAACGCTCCAAAACGCCGCGATCGCCAGCTGCCAGCAAAAGAACAGCGACGCCACGAACACAATGGTGCTTGCGATGATGGCACCCCAAAGCTCTCCCAGCACGTGGCTGTAGGCGTGCTCCATGGCCTGGACGTCGCCCATGATGGTCTCGGTTAAATCGGCCAGATCACGACGACCAAAAAACGACAGCGGCAGTTTGCGCAAGCGCTCGGCAATCTCCATACGCTGCTTGCCGCACTCCTCGTAAAAGATGCAGTAGGTGTAGTAATACTGCTGCCAGTTAGAGGCAAAGAGCAACACGAAAAAGACCACGAGGCCGCCCACGATCGGCAGGGCATCCGGCAGGTCGGCGCCAGTGGCGAGATGTTCGACAAAACCGGCCATGACCAGGAATAAAAAGCCCATGCCGGCCATGGTAATGAGATTGGTGAGCGTGGTCCAGAAAATGCCGCGTTTTACTCCGGCGACGCCTTTATCGGATAGGAAATACTTCTTTTGGAATGAGGCGAACATTTAGGCCTCGCCTCCCTTCGTGACGGCGGCATCCGCGGTCGCTGCAGTGATTTTCCAGCTCGCGGCCTGTTCGTATTCGGCCCACATCTTGGCATACAAGCCGTTTTGGGACAGCAACTCGGCATGGGTACCCGACTCCTGCACCCTGCCCTGGTTGAGCACCACGATTTGATCTGCGCCCACTACAGTCGAGAGTCGATGAGCAATCATAATGACCGTGCGACCCGCCGCCAGCTTGCTAAAGGCGCGCTGGATGAGCGCCTCGTTCTCGGGGTCGGCAAACGCCGTGGCCTCATCGAGCACCACGATAGGCGCGTCTTTAAGGATCGCGCGGGCGAGCGCCACGCGCTGGACCTCGCCGCCCGAAAGATATGCTCCGCCGGCACCGAGCATGGTATTGATGCCCTGCGGGAGCCTGGCCACAATGTCGTCGCACTGAGCTGCGGAGAGGGCCGCACGCACTTCGTCGTCAGTGGCCGTAGGCTTGGAGGCGCGCACATTATCGGCAAGTGTTTGCCGGAACAGCTGGTTAGTCTGGAACACGAAAGCGACCTGGTCCATAAGCTCGTGCGGATCCATATCGCAAACGTCCACACCGCCTACAAGCACTCGGCCCGAAGAGACATCCCAAAAACGAGGAATCAGGCTTGCGCAGGTTGACTTGCCGCCGCCCGAAGGACCCACTAGGGCGAGGGTGCTACCAGCGGGAACGTTAAAGGTTACGTGGCTGACGGCAGGTGCTTCGGCACCCTCGTACGTGAAGCTCACGTCCTCAAAGCGCACATCGCTGCCGGCAGGGTGCTTGAGTTGGGCGGGCACGGAGAGCTGCTTGGAATCCATAATACTTCGAATACGAGCCAGCGAATCGGCACTCATCTGAGAGGCCTCGCCCACAAACATGAGCTTGGTCATGGCCGTCGGTACCACGGCCGAAAATATCGCGTAAAACGTGAAGTTGGCCATAAAATGCGCGAAGTCCGTCTCGCCCGGCGCCAACAGCAACGCCACGGGCAACAGGAATGCCACAAGACCATTGAGCGCGGTAAGGTTGAGTACCTGCGGACCTCGGCAGAACGTGCCCGCATAGTTTTGTGCCATGTCGGCGTATTCGGCGATCGCATCGTGGAAAGCCTTAAAGGAGTAGACCGTCTGCTGAAACACCTTGACCACGGGAATACCGCGTACGTATTCGGTGCCGGTCTTGTTCATCTTGACCAGCGCTCCCATGTAGGCCTTCATGAACTCGGCGCCTTTGCCGCTCATCATGGTGGCCATGGCGCCAAACGAAATGGCCACCGAGATGAGGCATGCCGCGCCCAAGCGCCAATCGAGGGCGAAAAGCAATACGAGCAGGCCCACGACCATGGCGGCGGCGCCTGCGATATCGGGCAGCATGTGTGCGAGCAAAGTCTCGGTGGAGGCGGCACATCCGTCTACAACACGACGCAGCTCACCGGTGGCGTGCGTGTCAAAGTAGCCAAGCGGCAGCTTAAGCAGGTGCTCGCTCGTAGTCTTGCGGATATTGGACGCACAGCGAAACGCGGACAGATGCGTGCACATGAGCCCCACGAAATAAGCTACGATGCTTGCCAGGGCAAAACCCACGGCCCACCAGCCATACATCGCGATGTCGCAGGCTTCGCTCCAGTTAGGTGCCACGGCGATCAGATCGCGCGCGACAAGCCAAATGCACACGTACGGGCCAAAGCTCAGCAGCTGCGAGAGCGCCGAGAGCGCCATGCCCAAATACGTTAGGAATTTGCGGTCACCGGCATACGCGAGCAACTCGCCGATGCCTCCACCTTCCCTTTTTGATCCCTTTGCCATGAGATTCCTTTCTAACGGCTTGAGAGTTAACCGTACTCAACTTATCATTGATATGTTAGCCAAGGCACACAATCGAGCCAGGCGTGGACGTTTTCGCAAAGGAAGGGGACGCTTTTGAAAATGCATCGGGCTGCGACCGACATAACTGAGCTCTACGCACCACAGTTTGAGCAGTTTGGCCTGGAGCTTTCCGGCAAGGGCGCTGTCTTTACCGGCGAGGTGGCAAACGATTGGGCGCACGGACGCGCATGGATCATGCCTCTCCCCCCTGCCTGCATTGTCATGGAGCATTTCATCACCCCGACGCACGATATGTACCTGGCCGAATACACACCCGAGCCGTACGCCTGCGTGAGCGAAGTCAGCGCGCCCACACTTACATGCATGCCCGAGACTGGCATAACGCCCGCGAACCTCAAACCATCGCATGGACCGTGGCCAAACAATGCCGTTTGCAGCTTTATCCAAGATAGCTGTGGCGAGGAATTAAGCCCGCTGTTTGCGGGGGAACTTTATCACTCGCGCTCGGTGCTCTTTTTGCCTGGATATTTTGACGAACTGGAGCACCGCTATCCCACCGAGTTCGCGGGAATCTTTGAGGCGTTTGCCGAGCCATGGCACGAGGAAGCGACGTCTGCCATCTATCACACGCTGCGCCGGATTAACGAGGACCGTGCCCAAACCGTAGGCGGACACGTCTATATGCAGGGCATCGTGGAGACCATGGTCGCGGAGCTCGCCTGTTCGCGCGCGGCCCACAAGCAGGCGCGGCAGGCGGCAGACACACGCGTCAGCATAACCATGGCCGAAGAAGCAACGGCAATGATTGAGCGCACGCTCGACAAAGGCAGACATGTGGGTATCAACGAGGTGGCCGAGAGGCTCTACACAAGCCGCTCCAAACTATGCGCCACCTTTAAGGCCCAAACCGGCGAGTCCCTGGGCGCCTACATTCGCAGACGCCGTATGGAGCGAGCGCAGGACCTTTTGGCAGATAGCGCGCTCACGATAGCGCAGGTGGCAGAGCGTCTAGGCTGCCCTCAGCAGGCCGCCTTCGCCCAAGCCTTCAAGCAATACACCGGCATGACACCCACGGCTTGGCGAAGCAAGCATCGCTAAGGCCCAAGCTCCCTGGCCGTAACGGAGCGATTAATTAGCCGCCGCCCGTCAGCTCACCCGGGATCTAAACGTCAAGATGCGCACAATCAAGCGCCTTTTTGATAAGAGGGACAGATCGATCAGCCAAATACAACGGAATGTTGAGCACCCCGTCGTCGAGCTTTAGGTTCTTAAGTGAGTAGCGGACCCTCAATGGAGTCGTCTCCGCGTGCTTGTCGGCATAGTACTTAAGGCTCTTGGAATGAACGACCTCTCCCGATTTGACCTCGACGGGCACGATTTCGTTCCCGACTTGAATCAAAAAATCGACTTCGTGCTTCGGCTTCTCGTTTGTCCAATAACGCGGAGCAGCATCTAACTGTGAAAGTAATGCCTGAAGCACATAATTCTCGGCGAACGAACCTTTGAACTCCGAAAATAGCGCATCCGAGATGGCAAAAGCGGACGCATCCAGTCTTGCCATGCGGCGCAGCAAACCGACATCAAGACAGTAGACTTTAAATGCCTTGAGGTCATCGTATGCAGAGAGCGGCACGCCACCGGCAGCATTAAGGCGAACCGCCATGATGAGCCCAGCATCGGCAAGCCATTCCAGAGCATCCTCGTATTCTCGAGCACGAGCCCCCTCGCGCACCGCACCCCAAACGAACTTTTTATTCTCGCGCGCCAACTGAGTTGGAATCGAGTTCCATATTTGCGAAAGCTTAGCGAACTGCGCACGGCCACCATGCTTGGCAAAATCGCGCTCGTAGGAATCCAAGAGATCGGACAACACCTTATCGACCTGAACGATATCGCCCGTCTCCACCCACCGGCCAAGAGCCTCTGGCATGCCGCCGCATGCAAAATAACGACGAAGATGCTCGACGAGACGGACATGGAAGAAATCGGGCACTGTCTCGATCTGATCCAGGCCGCCAAGGTATTCGTCGTAGTTTGCAGCGCCCTCGGCTTTCAGAAACTCGGAAAAGCTCATGGGGCGCATCTCCATGAACTCGACCTTTCCCACCGGAAAAGCGCTGGTCTCACGGGACAAGCGAACGCCCAACAAAGACCCTGCGCATGCGACGTGATACTCGGGGGCCTCGTCACAGAAGTATTTAAGGGCGCCGACTGCAGAAGGACAATCCTGGATCTCATCAATAATAAGCAGCGTCTCGCCGGGATCGATAGGTTGTCCAAGTGCCAGGGAAAGGTTTGAGATGATCCGCCGAGGATCGCGCGTACCTTCGAAAAACTGAGCGTACTCGCTCTGTACCCCAGGTGACGGTTCCTCGAGCGTCAGATACACAAAATTGCGGTACGAGGTTCGACCGAACTCCTTAAGCGCCCACGTCTTTCCAACCTGGCGCGCCCCCTTAAGGATAAGCGGCTTACGATATTCCGACGCTTTCCAAGCGTTAAGCTTGGCAATGATATCTCGCTGCATGACCGAACCTCCCGCAAAGAAACTTCCGTAAACGTGATATTTCCCACATTTTACCCTAGGTAAAACGTGACATTTATCACATTTACGGAAGTTTTAAGCTCGTTTCGCCACACTTTCATCACATTCAAAAGGCGGAGGCGCATTTTGCGCCTCCGTCACCATCTTTCCTATCAGCCCGCCTGACCCGAACGGCCGAGTCGTCTGGCCGGGGAAGCCCCGAGTCGCCGGGGTGTTTGCTCCAAATGAGTTCCGCATGCAAAGAAGGCCACTAAATGTGGCCTTCGTCTTGCATAGGACTGTTTGAAATTTGGAGGAAACACCCCGGCGACTCGGGGCTTCCCCGGCCTCGCAGCTACGAGAGCGACGTTCTCAGCAACTCGTTGAAGAGCTTCGGGTTGCCCTTGCCGCGGCTCGCCTTCATGCACCGGCCCACCAAAAAGCCGATGACCTTCTGGTTGCCGTCGCGGTACTGCTGCGCCTGCTCGGCGCAGTTTGCCAGCACCTCGTCCACGATCGGCTGCAGCGCGCCGGCATCGCTCACCTGGCGCATGCCGCGCTCATCGACGATCTTGTTGGGGTCGTCGCCGGTCTGGGCCATGGCCTCAAAGACCTCGTGCGCCTGGTTGGAGCTGATGGCGTCGGTCGCCAGCAGCTTGGCAAGGGCTGCCACCTGAGCCGGCGCAATGCCGGACTCGGCGAGCGACACGCCTGCGCCCTTAAGGTAGGCGATCATCTCGTTGACCAGCAGGTTCGCAACCGTCTGGGCCTCCTTGCCGGCCATACCGGCAGCGGCGGCCTCAAAGAACTCGGCGAACTCGGGGTCGCCGGCAATCTGCTCGGCATCGGCGACCTTAATGCCAAAGTCCGCCTCAAAACGGGCACGCTTGGCATCGGGCAGCTCGGGAATCTCACCACGGCAGCGATCGATGAACTCGTCGTCCAGATCGAACGGCGCCAGGTCGGGATCGGGGAACAGACGGTAGTCGTCGGCCGTCTCCTTCACGCGCATGACCACGGTACGTTTGCGGCTAGGCTCCCAGTGACGGGTCTCCTGGTAGATGATGCCGCCCTCCTCGAGCACCTCGGCCTGGCGGCAGATCTCGTAGGCAAGACCGTCGTGCAGGCTCTTGAACGAGTTGAGGTTCTTGAGCTCGGTCTTGGTGCCCAGCTTGGTCTCACCGCGACGACGCAGCGACACGTTGCCGTCGCAGCGCATGGAGCCCTTCTCCATGGAGCAGTCGGAAATGCCCAGCGTCACAAAGATGCGACGGAGCTTCTCCATAAACAGGCGCGCCTCCTCGGGCGTGCGCAGGTCGGGCTCGGTGACGAGCTCGATCAACGGCGTGCCGCAGCGGTTGTAGTCGACGAGCGACTCGGCCGCGGCGGTAATGCGACCCTCGGCACCGCCCACGTGCACCATCTTGGCGGCGTCCTCCTCCATATGGATGCGCAGGATGCGGATGGGCACCGTGTAGGAGCCGTCCTCGCGGCGCTCGGGCATCTGCAGGTTGGACGCGTCGTAGCTGGCCAGGTGGCCGGCGCGCTGGTTGCCCTCGCGCATGGTCGACGACATGGACGTGGACAGGCCCTCGGCGTTGGCGGAGGCGCTCGCCAGGCTCTGGGCCTCGGCCTCGCCAAACGCGCAGTCCGGGCGCTCAGCGGCACCGCGACCGGTCACGTCCAGGTCCAGGTGACCGTACATGGCAAAGGCGACCGGACCCTGCGTGGTCTGGAAGTTCTTGGCCATATCGGGATAGAAGTAGTGCTTGCGGTAGAACATCGAGTGGCGCTGGATCTCGCAGTTGGTGGCGAGACCTGCCTTGACGATGCTCTCGATGGCGCGCTTGTTAGGCACCGGCAGGGCGCCGGGCAGGCCCAGGCACACCGGGCACACGTTGGCGTTGGGCTCGTCATCGTGGCTGAGCTTGCAGTTGCAGAACATCTTGGTGTCGAGTGCGGTGAGCTCGGTGTGGATCTCCAGGCCGATCACGGCCTCCCAATCCTGCAGGACCTCGGAAAGCTCCTTCATTACAGCTCGCCTCCCTTCCCGGCAAAATCGGGCGCGACGGAAAGCGCGGGCGCACCCGTGGTGGCATCGGCAAAGCCGCGCTCCAGAGCGCGGGCAAACGTGAGCAGCTGACGGTCCTTAAAGGCAGGGCCCACCAGCTGGGCAGAAACGGGCAGCTTGCTGTCCTCGCCCAGGCCCAGCGGCACCGAGATGCCGCCGTTGCCGCAAATGTTGAGCGAAATGGTGTACAGGTCGGACAGGTACATCTGCGTGGGGTCGCTGATCTCGCCAAACTTAAAGGCCGTGCGCGGCGAGGCGGGCATCAGGATCGTATCCACCTTGGCATACGCGGCGTCGTAGTCCTGCGTGATGAGCGTGCGGGCCTTCTGCGCGGCGTAGTAATACTTGTCGTACACGCCCGAGCTCAGCAGGTAGGCGCCGAGCATCTGACGGCGCTTGGCCTCGGCGCCAAAGCCGTGGGCGCGCGACAGCGAGCTCTGGTCGGACAGGTTGGCGCAGCCCTCCTCCTGGTAGCCGTAGCGAATGCCGTCGAAGCGGGCCAGGTTGGAGAACGCCTCGGCCGGGCCGATGACGTAGTAGGCAGCGATGGCAGCGTCCAGGTGCGGCAGGTCGACCTCGACCAGCTCGGCACCCTGGTTCTGCAGCTCCTGGGCGGCGCGCTGAACAGCGGCCTTGACCTCGGACGTCAGGCCCTCGGCCTCCATAAACGCGGGGATGATGCCCACGCGCTTGCCCTCGATGCTGTCGTTGAGGTGCTCGGTAAAGTCGACGGCACAGTCCTGGCTGGTGCAGTCGTAGGGATCGTGGCCCGCGCCGGTAAGCGCGTTCATGGCCAGCGCAACATCCTCGACCGTGCGGCCGAAGGGGCCCACCTGGTCGAGCGACGAGCCAAAGGCCACCACGCCGTAGCGGCTCACGGCGCCGTACGTGGGCTTAAGGCCCACCACGCCGCAGAGCGCCGCCGGCTGACGGATGGAGCCGCCGGTGTCCGAACCCAGCGAGAGCGCGACCTCGCCCGCAGCGACGGCGGCAGCGGAGCCGCCCGAGGAGCCGCCGGGCACGCGCTCGGTATCCCAGGGGTTGTTGGTGCGGTGGAAGGCCGAGCTCTCGGTAGAGCTACCAAAAGCAAACTCGTCCATGTTGGCCTTGCCCATGGGCAAGCAGCCGGCGTCGAGCATGCGCTGAACGCAGGTGGCGGTGTAGACGCTCTGGTAATCCCCGAGCATGCGGGAAGCGCAGGTAGTGCGCGTGCCCACGAGGTTCATGTTGTCCTTGATGGCCAGCGGCACGCCCGCGAGCGGGGGCAGCGGCTTTCCGGCGGCACGGTCGGCATCCACACACGCAGCGGCCTCGAGCGCGAGCTCGGGCGACACCTGCAGGAACGCCTGGACCCCGCCCTCGCGCGCCTCGATGGCGGAAAGGGAGGCCTGGGCCACCTCGGTAGCGGTAAAGTCGCCGGCGGCAACGCCCGCGGCGATCTGGGCGGCGGTAAGGGAATCGAAGCTCTGAGCCATTACTCGCTCTCCCCCTCTCCCAAAATGGACGGCACGCGGAAGTAGCGGTCGCGCGCGCTGCCGGCGTTCTCCAGCGCAACGTCGAGCGGCAGGTCGCGCTCTGGCTCGCGCAGGTCGTCACCCATCACGTTGGACAGGCTTCCGATGGGATGGAACGTGGGCTCCACGTCGGGCAAGTCATATTGCAAGACGGGCTCGAGCATCTGGACGGCGTCGTTCATATAGGACGTCATCTGGGTGAGCTCGTCATCGGTCAGTGCGATCTTTGCGTACTCGGCGATGCCGCGCACGTCTTTCTCGCTGAGTGCCATAGGCGCTCCCTTCCGCATAACAGTTAAACCGCTCTAGTATACAGGGCAACGCCGGCTTGAAGCAGGCGCTTTACCCAAATGCAGCGAAAACGTAACGAGGACGGCGACTGGAAGGGCGCGACCCGGCGGACCTGCGGCGAAAACCGTCCCACCCACAACAAAAACCGTCCCAACATTCAACGTTTTTCGGCAAAATCGCGTTTTTCATCGAATGTTGGGACGGTTTGGAAGCCCCGACCACCACAAAGGGCCACTTTGTGGTGGTTCTGAACAATGGCTATGCCGAGGCCTTGGCCTTGCGGCGTTTGCGGATCGTGTGGACCACGATGTCCAGCAGCAACAACAGAATGGCTACAACCACGATGAGCACGGCAAACTCGCGCTTGCCCCAGTGGCGGCCGGCCAGCGACTTTTGCTTGTCGACGTCCTTCTTGCTGTACTTGGTGCGCACGCAATGCACCAGCAGGCGATGGTCGTTCACGCCATAAGGCGTGCAGGTGACGAGCGTCACCTTATCGGCGCCGGGCTCGATGGTCAGCGACTCCATCTCCTCGGGCAGCACAACCTCGGAGTCCACCATCTTGTAGGCAAGCGTCTTGTCCATGGTGTGCAGCAGTACCAGGTCGCCGGGCTCCAGCGAATGGATGTCGTCGAACATGCTCAGGTTGCGCATGCCCGAGTGCGCGGTGAGCACGCAATGCGTCGAGGTGCCTCCCACCGGCAGGCTCGTGCCCTCCAGGTGGCCGACGCCCGCCATAAGGACTTCCTCGCTTGTGCCGTGATAGATGGGCATGCTCACGTCGATGGAGGGGATCTCGACCCAGCTCATCATGGGGTCGCGATCAAAGATGAGCTGCTGATCGTAGGGCTCGATCTGGTCGGCGGGAAGCTCGGTGGCCTCGCCGGCAAGCTGCTCGTTAAAGGAGCGCGCCTGCAGCAGAATGCGCTCGCGCTCCTCTTCGGAAAGCGCGTCCACGGTGCTGGACACGGTGCTGATCTGGTTGAACACGCCCGAGGCCTCGAGCCGGTCCAAAATCCACGGCCAGGTCATAAGGCCCACGCCAATAAGGATGATAACGATGGTGATGAGCCGGTCGGCCCAGCGCGGTAGTCGCTTGCGACGACGCTTACCACCCTTAGGCTTGGGCTGGGAGCTCGAGCCGCCGTTATCCGCAGCGTTATCGCTCTTCATATGTTTGGCGCCCTTCACCATCGCCTGTCACTCCTCTAAAGCTCAGGTTGTCTAAACAAATAATAGCCGATTCGCGAGCCCCTATCCCGGACAACGCAGCCAGGACCGAAGCACCGCCTACGGTCGGAATTCTTAGAGACCTTCTACAGCGCTTCCTGCCATGGATATTCCTTTCCAAACATGCGATCGACTTCGAGCTGAATTCGTTCATCGTCGATTGCCGCCAAAGATAGCGCAAGTGAAATGTCGTCGATACGGGAGGAGTCGGCAAACACGGGCGCATAGCGCCACACTTGGATCATCGCCGTTTCGTTATCCGGCAACTCCCCGTCTGCGACTTCGAGGTCGCTCAGTTGACGCCGTGCGCTTCTTAAGACGGCCTTTTGTTCCATGCCCGGCGCAGCGAGCATCGAACGCGCAGCGAGCGCCGTCTCCCCGGCGTCAACAAGATAGTCGATCTGCTGCGTCTTCCTTGCAAAAAAGACCTTCGAGACAGGCGAGGAGAGCTCTGCCATGTGCTCGCTGAGCAGAAGATCAACGGCAACAGGGAACACGACGACACGTCGCTCGCGACGCTCGCGCCTCGCGAGCCCCCTGTCAACAAGCTCGGTTATGGCCTCGCTCGCGCGGCTTGCCGAAATCCCAAGCGCATGGCAAAGGTCATAGGGGCGATATGGCTCCTGGGCTGCTCCCCAGATTGCGGCAGCCTGTGCGTTGGGTGACATCTTGGTCGCGTGGTTGCGAAACCGGGCACCGCCCCTCTCCGTGCAGGCTGTGCCCATAAATGGAAGAAAAGCCTGTCTGCCGGGGCAAACAAACGGAATCCCTTGTGCGACCAATGCTTTGCGCTGACGTGCATCGGCATCAGGAAACGAAACGACAACAGGAGTCTCCGCGCGCAAGGCTAGCTGACTATAGACCCTCTTAGCCTCGGGAAGCCCGACGCCTGTAGGCAAACTTGCAAGCAAAAACGAAAAACCGTTTGCGTCAACAGCACGGACCTCAATCGTCCGCAGATGCAGCGGCAAGCGTGCGGATCCAGGCCAAGTTTTGGTCTTGGCGGAAAGGCCTAGTGCTTCTTGTAAGTAGATTAGCGCTTCGTTCATTTTCATTGTTTTCGTTCGATTCCAGTTTATATTGGAATTATACATTATTTTCGGAATTAACGAGATTCCGTTCGTGCCTAAGCCCATATTTGAGTTTTCAAAATGTCCCGAATCGACTGGACGATTCGGGATACAATATCAATAGAAAACGACGCACCCCGCGTAAATGTTTGGGAGCGCGGGCGGCCTAGTTTTCAGCTTTTGTTAAATGCCCGGGATCCGACCCCCGGGCATTCTTATTTGCGCTTTCGGCACAAATGCCGTCCACCGTCCGCACCGCGCGTGCGCCTACGGACCTTAAACCGAACCTCATACGAGTCAAGAAACGCGATGACGAACGTGCCCACCGCCGCGAGGGCGGCGAGCGCGTTAAGGAATTTCAGCATTTGGGGACCTCCGATCGAGTCGTCGGCCGCCCGCGCACGGGATGCGTCGCAAGGCCATTTTACTGCGAGCGTATGCACCCGCAGCTGGTAAACGCAATAATTGCAAACATCTGTTCGATATTCATACGCTTGATCCATCGAGCAATGGAGCCTGCCTGTGTTGTCCAAAAAGAACGGGGCAGACTCCAGTGCGGAGTCTGCCCCGAAAAGAGAATGGCAAAGCAAGAACGTGGATGGACGAGAAAAGTGTCCGCAAGTCTCATGGCCATCACATCCCACCTGCCAAAGGGATGGGTGAGTGAGCCTTACTCCTGCTCGGACTCCTCAGCCTGCTTACGGCTGCGGATGAGGTGCGCCACGCCGATGCACAGCACCGCGCCACCAGCGATCCAAGTGAAGGTCACGCCGTTAAGACCGGTCAGCGGGAGGCCGGAGCCTTTCTTGTTCTTGACGGTAAGGGTAACGGTGCCGCCACCAGAAGAGGAATTGGTGACGAGACCAGAACCATTCTTGGATGTGGTCACCGTCAACGTATTCTCGCCCTCATTCTGATTAAGACCCGTGGCAGTAATGGTGAACGTGAATTTGGGCACGGTGTTATAGCCGGGGAGCGTATGGGTCTCCTCGACCGTGTAAGCGCCAGCATCGAGGCCCTTGACGCTGATTTCGCCCTTATCATCAGTCGTAAAATCATAAGCAGTATTGCCCAAAGAACCGTTCACTTAGACATACTGGGCGCCGGCGCCCTCGTCGGTTCCCTTGGAAGAGGTGCCGGGCGGAGAGCGGAGCATGGCCACCGGACCCACCGAAACACATCTCCACCGTTCCTTCAACTGGGAAAATGCCGCCCCGGAGCCCGGGAGGGACCCCGGGGGCTTTCGGCTAACTGCGGGAACGGCCTATCCGCTCAGTATGTTCAGCTGAGATCAGAAATCAACCGGAGAAATCGACCCTACTAAAAGGAGGCCGTATATGAAGACTGTATATCCCTTTTGCCTCCATATACACAAGAAGCGCCCCTCGGGCGCTTCTGAGAGGCTCCCCCTGGGATGTATCCCAGGGGGAGCCTATGGACCTTAAGGGCCGCTGCGAACCGTTCGCAGTCGGGCCGTCGAAGGCCTCGTTACTTAAGCTCGGGCCAGAAGTCCTTGTTGGCCTCGATCATGTCGTCGAGAATCTCCTTGGCGACCTTCATGGACGGGACCGTCTTGTTGAGCGTGAACGCCTTGAGCGCCTTCTCGTACGAACCCTCGATGCACGCCTCGACCACGAGCTTCTCGGAGTTGAGCTGCTGCATCATGAGGCCCTGCTGGAACAGCGGGATGTTGTCGCGCGAGATGACCTCGGGGCCGTTCTTGCCGATATACGCGGGAAGCTCGACCATCGCGTCGTACGGCATGTTCGGGATCGCGCCGCGGTTCTGGCAAATGACCAGGAAGCGAGCGAAGGCGCTACACTTCGAGCGATATTGAGCACCAACGCGGGCGCTAGCGCAGGTGTCGCCCGCGATACTCGGGAGAAACAGCATCGGAATCGGGGGAAGCCGAGGAGGCTGAAGCAGAGGAGACGAAGGAGGCCGCAGGCCTGGAGGCTCCCACGGTCCACCCGTTTCCGCCATCGCCAGCAGCCGCGTCGGCGCCCAGCGTCACCGCGGCGGCAACGGCCGCACGCTGCGCCGCGCGCCGCTTCTTGCGCACGTGCCCGGCCACAACGAGACCCACAACAATCGCCAGCAGCGCGCCCAGAACGCCCAGCGCCACCGCGGTGGTGTTGATGCCCTGTGCCTCCTCGGGCACGGGAACCTCATCCGGAATGCTTGCACGCACACCCGATACCAGCAGGCGGTGCGAGTTCACGCCGTAGGGCGTGCAGGTCATGAGCGTCACGCGGTCCTCGCCGGCGGTCACGCGCAACTTGGAATCGTCATCGGGCTCGATCACGTCTATGCGGTCGATCTTGTAGCCCAGTTCTTCGCCCATCACCTCGATGTAAAACGAGTCGCCCACCCGCAGCTCATCCAAGCGCGTGAACAGGAGCGAGCCCGGCACGCCACGGTGACCGGTGAGCACGGCATGCGTACTCTCGCCGCCCACGGGCAGCGACGTTCCGTACAGGTGGCCGGCGCCCGCGGCGAGCACCTCGTTGGAGGTGCCATGGTACACGGGCAGGTTCACGTCGATCTTGGGGATACGCACCGAGCACATAAGGCCCGAACCCGCGTCGAGCAGGCCCTGGTACGTGGTGTCTTGCGAGGCGATGGAGTCCTTGGCACCTGTTGCGGTGGAAGCGCCGGAGGTGCTACCGAACGGGTCCACGACCTCGCCGATGACGTCCTGACCGCCGGCGGCCAACTGCTCGTTGTAGGCGCGCGCTGCCGCGAGGGCCTCCTCTGCCTGCGGATAGGGCCAGCCATCCACGGTGTTTTGGGCCGCGGCAACTGCGGCCGTCTGCTCGGCCTGGGACATGGCGCGCAGGACGAGGGGCGTGGCCACGATAACAAAGCCGGCGGCAAAGCACAGAAGGGAAAGCAGGCGCAGGACGAGGGGCGGTTTACGTCGGCTGGGGGAAGCCGGGTTCGAACCGCCGCTCGGCGTGCGCATCGTCGATACGGGCTTGATTGCCTCCATGTGGTTCACCTCCGGGGGTGTGGGTGTGAGGGCACGGTCAAAGCACCGACCCCGCCGCGTGTCCAAGCGCGACGGGGTGCGGCGAAAGGGAATATGAGAACGCGGCGCGCAGGCGCTGATAGGAGACGACGATCGCCCGCTCGCCGCGTCATCAAGCTAGGGAATTAAGCGCGCATACGTGCACTCAGGGCGAAGGCGGCGCCAGCAGCCATGAGCAGCACGCCCACGGTGATGAAAACCTTGATGCCCAGGTCACCGGTCAAGGGCAGCTCGGTGAGGTTCTTGGCGTTCCAAATCTTGATGGTCGAGTTCTCAACGGAGACGCGAGGATCGGTAGCGTCCTTGGCATAAGAGACAGCAGTGATGGTCTTCTGGCCCTCGGGATCGTCGGACTTCACCGTAGCGGATACCGTAAAGGTGAACTTCGGCAGGGAGACGGCGGTGTAACCATTGGGAGGAACGATCTCCTCGATCTCATACGTGCCAGCGTCGAGACCATTAAAGTTGATGACGCCATCGTCGGTGGCGAACACGCCAACTTCGGCACCACCCTGAGTATCCTTAGTCGGAGTCGTGGTCAGGGTCTTCCATGCGCCGTTCTCGTAACCGAGATAGCTGCTTCCCGCCTTGATCGTGAACTTAGCACCCGAGAGCTTAGTGGTCATGTCCTTGGCGGTCTTCACGATGTTGAACTTATAGGAGTAGACATTCACCTCGTTACCAGGAATGGTCTGCTCATCGGAGGTGTTGTTGGGGTTGTGCGACCAGGTAAGTGAGTCCTTGTTGGGGTTGCCCTGGATGGCGGTGGAGTCAGAAAGCTTGGCATCTGCATCAAGGGTAGCACTCACCAGTACGGTCACCTTTGCGCCCTCGTTCAGCTTAGTAGCACCCTCACTCTGGTTCACGTATTTACCAAGGTTGATGACGGTATCTACACCATTGGTGTACTTTTCATCGGTATCAGTAGTGGGGGCATAGGAAACACTGTAGTCGGTACCCGCCTTAAGAGCGACGTCTCCAACCATGAGCCGTTCAACCTTTACGCCCGTGGCGGTGCCATCGACAACCGAAGAAATGGCAGAACTAGCAGTGTCTTTGATCTTGAACACACGATTGGTCGAATAGCCGGTGTAGTACGGAACGGTAGTCTCAAGCGTGTAGTACACGGTGTCGCCCACGGAGAAAGACGGCTCATTGTTGTAGGTACCGTCAGCATTGGCGAGATGCTTGGAGATAGTCGGAATCACGTTCTTCACAGTAACGATGCCATCGATATCGGTGTCCGCAATGCTCGTCGGCGTAACGATGGGCAGTGAGAAGGACTCCTTGTCAGCAGCGGGACTGGTAACGTCCTTCAGGAACCAGATACCCGGGACGCTAAAGGTTTTCACATTGGCGTTGTCGGCCGTAGACGTGGTGAACTCGGTTGCAGCAGAAGTGCCGGGGAAGGTCTTGTCCTCGAGGTTCTGGGCAAAAGTGCGCAGCGCGGCATCGTTGTTCCAAGACGGGGAGAGGTTAGGGGTTCCGCTATTGCTAAACACCCGCATGATCAAGAAGCCCATAGGATTATTCGACGTGTTACCCTCGGACACAAAATAGTTCTTGTCCTGCTTGTAGACAGTAAGCACGTTCTGGGCATTGCCCGTCTCATCAATGACAGCATTGAAGTCCATCGCGCTCTCGATGGTGCTCACGAGCGCATCGGTGGTATCAATCGTATAGGCAATCGACTTGTTGTTAACAACAACGTCCTTCAGCTCGGCAAGCTGCCAGCCGTTGAACTTGTGATCGGCAGCATCCGTCGACTGTTTGTTGATCGTAATGCTGTAGGTGGGATCCGCAGCCTTGGCCACGGGCGCGGCGCCCACCAGGCCGGTTACGGCGATCGCTACGGCAGCAGCGCCGGCGATCAGCTTTTGTACGAATCGGTTCATGATTCCCCTTTCAGAAATGAGCCCGACATTCATAAACATCTATCTACCAGCGCCATCGGACGGGTCGTCCTGGCGGCGCTTTGTAGCGAACCAATACGCTCCCGCGGCGATTCCGCCCAGAAGCATGAGACCGGCACCCACGAGAAACATGGAGTTCTCGGTCCAACCCGCGCCGGTGAGCGGGAGGTCCGTGAGGACTTTCACGTTGGTGAAGGTAGAGGCGGGTATGGCGTTGGGCGCGTCGGCGGTGCCGATGACGGTGTCCGGACTGAGCACGTTGCCCATGTCGTCCTTTACCTGCGTGACCGTAGTGGAAGTGGTGAGGCCGGAGTACTTGCCGGTCTTCTCGTCCAAGACGGCTTTCACGGTGACGGCCACTTGGTACTCGGCCTTGGAGTAGCGGAGCTTGTCGATGGCATCGGCGTCGGGCGCGACCTCCTTCACCGTGTAGGTGTAAGTCTTGGCGCCCGTCGGGTTCGAAGCGTCGTTCGTGGCGAGGTACTCTTTGGAGAACGAGATTTTGCCAAAAGATGCCTCGATGTCGTTGACCTTGGTGGAGTCTGCGGGAGCGACGGAAATAGTCTTCGAGTCAGGCATAGGAGCGCTATCCTTATTTGGCCCCGTAGCCTCGATGCTGAAGTCGAACGCAACGTATTTACCGCTGGAATCCTTCGGCCAGTCCGTATTACGGACGGATTTAATCACCGGGATTTTCACGGACGTAACGGAGCACGAGTCGGAGATGTACGTAATGCCATCAACGATGTTCGGCTGCTCGTTCTCGATCCACGTAATGGAGCCGCTTGTGCTGTCCACCGTGAACTTGTAGGTGTTCTTGTTCAGTTCGTAGCCAAACGGAGCCTGGGTCTCCGTGAGCGTGTACGTGCCCGGCAGCAAATCGGCCAATGTGAACTTGCCATCCTTGGCGTCGGTATCGGCCCAAGTGGTTTCGCTCGGAGTCGATTGGTCACTCACGGTCCAGGACTGCGCCTCAATCAAGCCATCGGCACCCAGTTTCGCAAGCTTCCACTCGGAACCAGCCAAAGGAGTGTGTTCTGCATCGTCCTTCTCCACCTTGGCCCAAGACACCGTACCGGTGATCTTGGTGTTGGCGATGGCACCCGTGGTGTTAGAAGGTGTGAACGGAACCTCGTTCCCGTTCTCATCCACGTAGCCCTGGACATAGTTCACCGACTCACCAGCATTGTTCATGGTTGCGTAGTAGATCTTGTCCGAAACCTGGTAACCCTCCGGCGCCGTCTCCTCTTTGATGTAATAGGTGAATGCCGGATTAGAATCCGAGATCTCCTTACTCGGATCGGCCTTCTGGTTCAAATAGTTGAACTGAAGCTTGCCATCAGTAGAAGCGTAATCGTTGGCAGCGCCATCCGTTACCGTAACGATGGGACCCGTCCCGTTCTTGGCATCTTTGACAGTGCCGTATATCGTCCACGAGGAACCGGGAAGCAGCTTAGTACCATCCGCAGCGTCGACCTTGCTCCATGCAATGGAGGAACCGTCCGGTGTATACGAGCCAGACCACGGGAAGTTGTGACGCTCCTGGTCCATATCGATAACGGAAGCCGAGTTACCCTCACCAAATGCTGCGGCAACCTTCGGGCTGTTCATTGAGAAATCGGCGCCGGCGTACACACGACCATTGGTGGTCACATGGTCGTCGAAGCTTCCGTTGGGAACGAGAATCGATCCGATCATAGCCGCCGCAGGATCGTCGTCAGTCCACTTGGCACCGGTAGTTGCGCCATCGTATCTCCAGTCCGCGCGGTCCTCTCCCGCGATGCCGCCCCGAATGGTAAGGCTTTGCGTATCGACAAAGTTCCACATGATGGACTGGGAAGCCGTCGCGTATGCTTCACCCAGTGCCTTGCCGGAATATTGAGTTTCGTAACCACGCGAAATATCGATGCCGTTCCACCAAAAGCGCCAGCCATTGTGGAACTCAATATTCGAAGATCCGGTAACGTTCACAACAACCGAGGCGCCCTCGGGAATGTCCTCGAATGCGAAATCAACGCCACGATAATACTCGTTGTTGTATGTATTGCTCAGCTGAGAAGCATCGATGGTGAACACCTGCTGCATAGAGGTGTTGTCGCCCTTAAACGTGATAAGACGCTCGCTATTCTTGAATTGCTTACCATTGAGCGACGTATCGGCGCAGTCCTCATTGATGGTCTTATACGACCCATCAAACACCAGGCCATAGCTACAATCCGTCTTGTTGTACTTGTTGATGATGTAGCGGTTGTCCTTATCGCACGCCGGAGCAACGCCGTAGCTCACTTTGCCCGTCTTCGCAAACGAATTCAGCTGATTAGAAAGCGTGTTGAGATAGCCTGTCTCTCCGCTGTAATTCGAATAATCCTTGCCATTAATGTCCTTGAGGAAGTTAACTTGGTTGAACAGAGTACTGTCCTGAGCGTTCTCGCCCGCGTACCAATAACCCTGGGTTTTCACCACAGACTGGCGCCCGTTATTAGTATTCCAATAGGTAATGGGACCGGCGATCTTCGCGGTGTAGTCATAGCCAGCGGAGTCAGCCGTTCTCGCTTTGCCGACCCAAGCGCCTTTGTTCCAAGCGCCAACGGTAGTCTTCCCCGGCAAGTCGCCGCTGTAACCAACGCTCATGTTGGTGATCGCACTGTCGATTCCAGCCACCGCAAGCACGGTGCTGCCGTCGACAGGACGGAACTGGGAACCAAAACCAACGGTGCCAAAGCGGAAACCAGCGCCAATACCTTCATAGGGCCAGCTCTCTTTGAGTGGATTCATGGCAAGCTTGCCACGGACCACGGTAAGGCCCTCCGCCTCAGCGGCATATGAGCCGGCGGGGGCGTTGCTCGCATCAAGAGTTTTAGTGTTGCTCGGTTTACCACCGATGTACATGTCGCGGCCGACGTAGGTGGCCACGCCGGGATCGGGGGTAGAGACATCGATATTCGTACCGATGCCGATAGGCGTGGGCTTGTAGATGCCCTTGTTCACAGTGGTAGCCGCGCTCGCAGAGGTGGCCGCGCTGAACGGGGACAGCAGCGTGCTTGCAACGAGAACAGTTGCCATAAAGCTACATGCGGCGAACTTCTTCACTTTGAGCACCCCATTACAGTTTCCTCGGTAGAAACTGTCTGGGTGTCGCTGGCGATGGCCTGCGAGATCGGGGGCATAACGAGCGACAGTACCAGGCTCAACACGGAGGCTCCGCACAAAACGCCTGCCAGCACACGGCGCGTCGCTTTATTACTCTGCTTAGATTTGTCCGAATTCGCTTTCATCGATGTCTCCTCCCCAAGAGACCGCGATCTTGCTCTTTCACCATCAAACGTATCTGCGCAATCTGTAATTGCGCTCGTTTAGTAATGCAATTATAACGATTGTTTAAACATCTAAGCAACAAAACCGAAATTTCTGTAGCAAGTTCTCAATTCTCTTGACATTTACTCAGATTTGCCTTCGTTTATTCGCTATCTATTTTTTGTTTCTGCTGGTAATTTAGTTGCCTATTATTTTTTAATGGCATTAGATTTATTTGCACAACATTTTGCTCAAGAGCAAACATCCTGTGGACGGTCGAAAATCGACCGTGAGCGGTAGGTCATCAACCGGAATGAATATCCTACCAAATTGATGAGAATAACTTAAACCCATCGGTGGTTAGAAGTATGATATTCAGACAACAATATTTGAATTTTCCCACAGATTTTAGGTATCAATTCGCCCAAATCGCCTGAGGCCACCGCAAAAAAGCCTGCCCCCTTCTGCGGTGGTTCTCCCCCAGCGCTACAGCAGATGTTCCTCGATAAAGATCGCGATGCCGTCTTTGTCGTTGCTGGCGGTTACAAAATCGGCGGCGGAGCGGGTGGCATCGCTGCCGTTTGCCATGGCCACGCCCACGCCGGCGTCGGCCACCATGCAGGTGTCGTTGTCGGCATCGCCAAACACGCAGATATTCTGGAGCTCAATGTCGTTGAGCTCCGCCACGCGCACAAGGCCGCGCGTCTTGGACACGCGCGGATCCATGAACTCGTAGAGCCGCTGCGTGGTTTGCAGAGCCGCCGCCTCAACGGTGTCATCGGCAAACGTCGACGCCCGCTCAATCACCCGCGGCATTACATCGGGCGCCATGGTAAACATCACCTTAGGCTGCGGCTCGCGCAAAAACTCGGCAAAATCGACCACCTGGTAGGGCACGCCGTCGACACGCGACAGGTGCTCGACGCACGCGTTGCTCTCGGGCACGTAGAACACGCCGTCTCGGGGGCAGACGGGCGTTGCCGGAAGGTCCGCCATGTGCTTGCAGATGCGCGCGATGGTCTCGCCCGGCAGCGGATAGCTCAGCTCGTTGATGTCGTGCGCGCGGTCGATGACCTCGGCGCCACCGCAGCCCACGAGCACGTCCACCAGGCCTTCGATGCCCCAGAGCTCGTACATGGCCTCGGTCGCGTGGGCGTCGCGCCCGGTGCACAGGCCAAAGAGCACGCCGCGCTCGCGCAGGGCGCGGATTGCCGCCACGGTGCGCGGGGACACCGTGTGCTGGCTCGTGAGCAGCGTACCGTCGATATCGCAGAACACGGCTTTGATGTGGCTGAAGGTGGTGTCCATGGGGGCCTTTCTGGGTTGTGCGGCGGTGTGGGGTGTATTCGTGAACGGCGTACATGGTATACCAAGGCACAGGCGCGGCCTGCCAAAGCAAAAACCACCACAAAGGTGCCTGGCTCCTTTGTGGTGGAAGTGACGTTTGCGGGCCAAACGATCACAACATTCGATGTTTTTCGGCAAAATCGCGATTTTCATCGAATGTTGTGATGGCCTTTACTGCCTTGCGGCACGATCAAAATGCCGGCGCCCAAACAGCAGCAACGCCGCGGGGACTGTCGTCACGACCATGCCTGCTCCGATGAGCGTCTGCTGCACGCCAAACGTCGCCGCCAGCCACGGGGCAATCGCCAGCGGGGCCACGCCGGCAAACATATTGCCAAAGCCCATGACCGAGTTCACGCGACCGAGCTGCTCGAGCGGTGCCGTCGTTTGCACGATCGTGCTGTGAAGCGGGTTGACGACGCCCCAGGCCACGCCCAGGACAATCTGGCCGACGAGGGCCACGCCCACGTACGGCGTCCCCACATAGAGCAGGCTTCCCAGGCCCACGGACATAAGTGCCACGAGCAGCGTTTTTAGGTTTACCAAGTGCGGCGGCAAGCGGAGCGCGACCACGGCGCCCAGCACCGCGCCCACACCGCTGGCCGACGAGAGCCAGCCCATCCATTCGACACCGACGTGCAGAACGTCGCGGTAGAAGAACGACTCCAACGGATCGAAAGCTCCATAGCCAAAGTTCGAAAGGAAAATAATGCAGAACAGCAGGGCGAGAACGCTGTTGGTAAAGACCGTCTTGATGCTGGTCGCGAAGGTGGCGCGGGTGGATTTATTAGAGTCGGAGCTTTGACTGGCAGTACTTGCCGTTGTGCTGCTGTCCGCGGGAGTACTTTCGCGCGCGGCGACGCGACCTGCTTGCGACCTAAAGCCCCAACCGGCGACGAGCGCTAGTACGGTAAAGATTATCATGAGCACGAACACCGCGCGCGACGATGCAGCCGCCGCGACAAAGCCGCCCAGCGTGGGGCCAACGATGATACTCACGTTTGAAAACATGGCGATGGCGGAGTTGATGTCTTTGAGCTCGACGGGGTCGTTGGTGAGGTAGGCCGGATAGGATGTGGCAATGGGCTGGGCGAATCCCATCGTAAAGCCCAGAAACACCGCGCCGAGCAGGACGACGCCGGTCGCGCTACCAAAGGCGATGATTGCCGTGCCAGTTGCCAGCGTGCCCACAATGCTCAGCAAGAAATGGCGGCGCGGACCCCAGGCGTCGAGCGCCGCGCCACCCGCAAAAGATCCCAAGATCACGAAAACGTTCATAAACAGGACGGCCAGCGATGTCGCGACGACCGAAGCATCGTCCGCATAGGTAAGCGTTCCGATGACGCCGATAAAGTAGCTGGTCTGAAAACCGGTGTAGATGAGAAAGCGCATCGCCACCAGGCGCCTGGCCTGCACGGACAGCGATGATTGAGGCTTTGAGAAAAGAGAGGCGAGCATGGAGACTCCTTGTTTCACACGAATGCGGACGGCGGGCATTCGCCACCGTCTGTCAAATCAATCTATCCGCATGAAACATTAAGGACGCATCAAGCCCCTTCTCTCCGTTTTTCACCCGTCATGAACTACTTGGTAGATTGTAAGGCATGTCTCACACATCTACCAAAGCAAAAACCACCACAAAGGTGCCTGGATCCTTTGTGGTGGAAGTGACGTTTGCCCAGATAAAACCTGCCAAAATAAACCTGTCCCTTTTTGGCAGGTTTTAGGCCAGATGGTCTTGGATCAGGTCGCAGATGGCTCGGGCGTCGTTGATGTTGATGGCTCGGGTCGCAAAGCCGGCGTCGAATGCCTGGCGCGCCAGGGCCTCGTTGCAGGCAAGGGCCAGCGTGTGACCGTCGACCAGGTCGAGCGAGCTCTTGCCGCGCAGACGGTCGACACCGGAGCGCGCGACCACGATGTTGTCGAAGCCCTCGGTCTTGTAGCCCTCAATGATCACCACGTCGACATCGTTGTAGCGCGACAGCAGCTCGCGCGCGGGCATCTCGTCCTCCTCGCGCGTGTCGGCGTACTCCGCCCAGCGCGTGGCACAGATGAGGCCCACGTGCTTGGATCCGGCTTGGTGATGGCGCCAGGTGTCCTTAGCGGGTACATCGATATCAAAGCCGTGATGCCCATGATGCTTGAGCGAACCCACGCGCAGGCCGCGACGGGTGAGCTCGGCGATAACCTTCTCGACGAGCGTGGTCTTGCCCGAGTTTTGATAGCCGATAAACGCGATCGCGGGGACGGCCGGGGCCGGAGCTGCGGGCGCGACGGCGACGGGTGCGCTCGCGAGTGCGGCACCGTCAGCGGCCACGGCCTCAACAGCAGCGGCCTGACGCTCTGCACGATCCCACACACCCGAGCGGCCGCCCTCCTTGTGCAGCAGGCGCACGCCGACGATCTCCATGCCGCGATCGACCGCCTTGCACATGTCATAGATGGTCAGACACGCGGCACTCGCGCCGGTCAGGGCCTCCATCTCGATACCCGTCTTGCCCGTTACGCCGGCCGTAACCAGCACGTGAAAGCCAACCTGCCCATCCGCGCGCGCCGGCGCCCAGCCCTCGGGCACGTCCTCGGCCGGCGTCCCCGCCGCAGCGATGGGCGCAATGTCGCACTTGCTCTTGGTAATGAGCAACGGATGGCACATGGGGATGATGTCGCTCGTGCGTTTGATGGCCATGATGCCCGCCACGCGCGCGCAGGCAAGCACGTCGCCCTTTTTGGCGCGGTCCTGCAGCACCATGGTCTGCGTCTCGGAATGCATGAGAATGGTGCCCTCGGCGATAGCAATGCGATGGGTCTCGGCCTTGTCGGACACGTCGACCATGCGCACCTCGCCCTTGGCGTCCACGTGCGTCAGCTCGTCGCGGCGCGCGTCACGGGCGGGCTCGGCTGCAGCGCTGGCAGTCGGCTGCGCGGACGCGCCGGCGCTGCCAGCATTCGCCGCAGCCGTGACTTTGTGGGCAGACATCGCGGCCCTGCGAGCGGCCTTGGTGGCATCGGCGTACCTGCTCTTGGCCATATGATCATCCTCCGATTTGGGACATAAATCGTTGCGTGCCCTCAATTATCGCGTGTTCCTGCGGTTTGTGGGCCACGGCATCGCGCCAAATCGAAAGTACCTGCATATCATCACCACGGCGCAGGGCGTCGCGCACCGAATACTCGGCATCGCTGAACAGGCACGGACGCACGTTGCCGTCGGCCGTCAGGCGCAGGCGGTTGCAATTCGCACAAAAATGGTTGGACATGGCACTGATGAAGCCAACCGTTCCCGCCGCGCCCGGAAAGTGCCAATAGCGCGCAGGGCCCGCGCCGGCAGGAGCGTCGTTGATGTCGAGCGGCTCGAGCTCGCCCAGTCCCGTCGCGGTGACCCCGGCATTGATGCGCGCCCGCAGCTCGTCGCTCGGCACGGTGTCACTCGCATCCCACAACTCGGGATTGAGCGCGGGAGCATGCGGGTCCACAGCGCAATGCGAGCTCGTACGTTCGTCGCCGATGGGCATGTACTCGATAAAGCGCAGGTGGATGGGGCGGTCGACGGTCAGCCGCGCAAGAGCCGCCACATCCTGGTTGAGCCGACGCACCACAACGCAGTTGACCTTAACGGGCTCAAAGCCCCAAGCCAGCGCCGCGTCGATGCCGGCCATAGTCTGTTCGAGCCGGCCCAGGCGCGTGATCTTTCCAAAGAGCGTAGGGTCGAGCGTGTCGAGCGAGATGTTGACGCGATTAAGCCCCGCGTCTTTGAGCTGCGGCGCCAGCTTGGGCAGCAGGGCGCCGTTGGTGGTAAGCGAGATGTCCTCGATCTGCGGAATCGCGCGGATGTCGCGAATGAGCGGGATGATACGGCGGCTGACCAGCGGCTCGCCGCCCGTCAGGCGTACGCGGCGAATGCCCTCCCCCGCCACCAAGCGCACAAAGCGGGCGATTTCCTCGGCGCTGAGCAGCTCGTCGTGCGCGCGGGGCGCCACGCCATCGGCCGGCATGCAATAAATGCAGCGGAAATTGCACTTGTCGGTAACGGCAATGCGCAGGTAGTTAATGTCGCGGCCAAAGCCGTCATGTTGCACGCGCCCGTCCACGCAGCCCTCCCCTCACGCGGCGTTTTATTCTTCGGAAAACATAATACCCCACGGGAGAATCATGCCGACACCCGTACGACAGGACAGGTCACTTCGGGCAAAACGGACTTTCCAAGCCCATCCTCAACACACAAACCATCACAACATTCGATGCTTTTCCCGTTTTTGGCAAAAAACGTCGAATGTTGTGATGGTCTGCCTGCCCACGGCACCCCGTAGAAGGACCAAAACACCCCTAGAGGCCGCCGTCCCAGTGCCGAATCACGAATTCTCGCAGGTCGTTCTGACGTTTCTGGAACGCTTCGCTTCGGTCGCACTTAAGGCCTATCGCGAGTGCGATGGCGTTCATCGCCCGGTGCAATTGCAGCTGGTGGGCAAACTGAGTCCCGGTGAGGACGATCATCCTAAAGCCCAGCGTGCTCAGCACGGTCATACGCTCCGCATCCGACGCGCTGCGCTGTTTATCAAGATGGTCCGAGCCGTTGTATTCAATCCCCGTACCACTCGCAGGCGCATATACGTCGATCTCGAAATACCCGGCCTTTGCGAGATATTTGAACTCGCTGGGAACATCGACCCGATGGTTGAGCTCGATCTTGACGTATCCCAGCCCGCCCTGGGAACGTTTTGCTACGACCATGATTGCGGTGGCCGTCTCCATGGGCGACCGCGCGCCATCGTGCACGCGCTTGAGCACGGCGGCCGCGCGTATGGCCCCCTGACGAGATCGGTTCTCATTGCAATAGGCAATCAAGTCGGCAACGGTATACCTCTGCCCCATCTCGATATAATCGCCTGTCGACAGATGGTTCAAATGGTATCGGGCACAGATTTCGTAGCCATATTCCAGCTGCTCGGGCTCGCTCATCCACGAACCCGCTTGGACAAAGCACATGGCCTCATCAACCACCAGAAGGCCCTCTGCCACCTCGATAAGATGGGCTGGAGGTACCGGCGCCCCAAACACGTGGCACCTAAATCCAGCCGGCGTCGAGCGCTCAAAATCAAAGTTGACGAGTGTGTCGATATGATCGAGCTCTTCTCGTGGAATACCGAGCGAAACCAGATAGTCGGTAACGATCCCAACCGCCGTTGAAGCCCTCAGCCCCTTGGCATCGAGTCCCAATTTGGGCAGGCCCGCGGTCGGCTCCGCCTCGTTAGCAAGCGAGTCCTCATCGTATAGGCTGCTTGCTCGCGAGAGCGGCTCGGACGGGCGCGCCACGTTGTGGTACAGCCAGGCAGTCTTATGGGACAGGACGATCGGCAGGTCCATGAGCCCTCCAATGGAGTCGGATAACCAACCTTATTCCCCTGCCCCCGGGTCCGCACACCTTCGTGCGCAAGAAAGCGATTCCACCCGGTCGAGTGGTAGAAAAACCATCACAACATTCGATGCTTTTCCCGATTTTGGCAAAAAACGCCGAATGTTGTGATGGTTTGAGGCGAGGTGAGGAGCATGGAGGGGTCAAAGCATCGTGCTCGAACGGGTTAATCCAACTCTTTTAAGCCATGTGCCAGCTGCCAGTACTCGCCGTGCTGAGCGAGCAGCTCTTCGTGCGTGCCGCGCTCGATGATGCGGCCGTGTTCGAGGACCATGATGGCGTCGGCGTCGCGAACGGTGGACAGGCGGTGCGCGATCATAAACGTGGTGCGTCCGCGCATGATGCGGTCCATGCCGCGCTCGATGAGCTTTTCGGTGCGCGTGTCGATAGAGCTCGTGGCCTCGTCCAAGATGAGCACCGGCGGGTCGGCGACGGCCACGCGCGCGATGGCGAGCAGCTGGCGCTGGCCCTGCGACAGGTTGGCGCCGTCGGCCGTGACCGGCGTGTCGTACCCTCTAGGCAGGCGACGGATAAACGAATCAGCGCAGGCGGCCTCGGCAGCGGCGCGCACTTCCTCGTCGGTCGCGCCGAGCTTGCCAAAGCGGATGTTCTGCGCAATGGTGCCGCTAAACAGGTGCGTGTCTTGCAGCACAATGCCGAGCGACCCGCGCAGGCTGGCCTTGGCAATGTGCTTGACGTCAATGCCGTCGTACGTGATCTCGCCGTCATCGACCTCGTAGAAACGGTTGATGAGGTTGGTGATGGTCGTCTTTCCGGCGCCCGTCGAGCCCACAAACGCGATCTTTTGCCCCGGTTTGGCAAACAGGTTGAGATCCGTGAGCACACGGGTGCCCGGCACGTAGGAAAAGTCCACGGCATGGAAGCGCACGTCGCCGGCAAGCGGGACCAAGCCGCACGTGAGCTCGGTACCGTCGGCAGCCACCGCGCGGCCCGACTCATCAACGGCAGCCACATCATGCAGATGCCCGTACGCGCCCACGCCCTGGCCCTCGGGAATCTTCCATGCCCACGCGGCGTCGCCCGTCTGCACCAGCTCCACGCAGCCCTCGTCCACCTCGGGTTCAAGATCCATGGCGGCAAACAGGCGCTCAGCGCCGGCAAGCGCGTTGAGCAAGAAGTTGCCCAGCTGCGTGAACTGGTTGATGGGCATGGCAGCCTGGCGTACAAAGACCAGGTAACTTGCAAGCGCGCCCACGTCGGCGAGCCCCTTGATGCAGAGTATGCCGCCTGCCACCGCAACGATCGCATAATTGACGTAGCCAATCACCACGGTCATGGGCACCATGGAGTTGGCATAGCTCACAGCGGCGGTGCCGGTGCGGCGAAGCTCGTCGTTGCGGCAGGTGAAACCGGCGACATTCGCCGCCTCGTGATTAAAGACCTTGATGACCTTTTGGCCCGAGACCATCTCTTCGATATATCCGTCCAGGTCGCCAAGCGATGCCTGCTGGGCGGCAAAGAAGCGCTTAGAGCGCGCGCCCGAGTAGCGCGCATACAGCACAATGGCCGCATCGCACACGAGCGTGATAATCGTGAGCTGCCAGTTAAGGATGATGAGCATGGCCGTGGTGCCCACAACCTGAATGGCGGCCTGAATCACGTTGGCAAAGCTGTTGTTGAGCGCCTCGGAGACGGTGTCGACGTCGTTGGTGAAAAAGCTCATGATGTCGCCCGAGCGCGTGCTGTCAAAATAACTGAGCGGCAGCGTCTGGATGTGCGCGAACAGGTCGCGGCGGATATCGGACACCACGCGTTGGGCCGCGCGCACCATGATCTGTGAGTAGCCCAGGGCCGAGAGCACGCCCGCAGCGTAGATGATCGCCGTCAGGATGACCTGCTTGGCGAGCAGTTCCTCCCCGCCCGTTGCCAAACCGTTGACGATGGGGCGCACCATGTAGGTGCCGGCGAGGCTCGCGATGGCGGCAACGGAGGCGAGCACGCCCACCGCGAGCAACGAGAACTTGGCATGCCCCATGTAGGAGAGCAAGCGGCGCACAGTGCGCTTGAGGTCGGCAGGGCGTGCTTGGGCTGCGGTCTTAGGCATGGCGCTCACCCCCTTCCAAGGGTAATCCGCTGGGGGCGAAAGAAAACGGATCATTCGCGCGGTCATCATCGCTGCCGTCACCGGCGTCCGCGTTCCCCGCAAACTCCATCTGCGAGGCGTAAATCTCCTGGTAGATGTTGTCGCCCGCCAGCAGTTCCTCGTGTGTGCCCACGCCGTGGACACGACCGTCGTCCAACACCACAATGCGATCGGCGTCCATGACGCTCGCAATGCGCTGGGCGATGATGAGCACGGTCGTATCGGGAATCCGAGCGATGTGCTCGCGAATCTTAGCGTCGGTCGCCATATCGACCGCGCTGGTAGAGTCATCAAAAATGAGCACGCGCGGATGCTTGAGCAGCGTGCGCGCGATGCACAGGCGTTGCTTCTGGCCACCCGAAACACCGGCACCGCCTTGGCCCAACTCGCCGTCCAGCCCGCCGATGCGATCAAGGAACTCGTCCACGCACGCCGCGCGGCAAGCCGCGAGGAGCTCATCGTCCGGCGCCTGCGGATTGCCCCACTGCAGGTTCTCGCGCACGGTGCCCGTGAACAGCACATTCTTTTGCAGCACAATGCCCACGGCGTCACGTAGGGTCGCGAGGTCGTAGTCGCGCACGTCGCGTCCGCCCACAAGCACGGTGCCCTCGGTGGCGTCGTACAGGCGCGCAATCAGCTGCACAAGCGAGCTCTTACCCGAGCCCGTGCCGCCGAGGATGCCCACCGTCGAGCCGCTCTCGATGCGAAGGTCGATATGCTCGAGCACATCCTCGGCTGCATCCGCGCGGTATCTAAAGGAAACGTCGCGAAACTCGATACTGCCGTCCGCTGGCGCCGCAATCGCGAGATCTCCCGCAGGGTTGGCGATAAAGGGCTCCTCATCGAGCACCTCTGCGATACGGCCCACACTTGTGAGAGCGCGCGTGAGCAGCAAAAACACGTTGGAAATCATCATGAGCGAGTTCATGATCAGCAGCACGTAGCTCATAAAGCCCGTGAGCGAGCCCACGCCCAAGCGACCTTCGATAATCATGCGGCCGCCAATCCACAGGATTGAGAGCGCAGCCACGTACATCGAGAGTTGGAACACCGGCAGGTTGAGCACGGCGGTGCCAAAGGTCTTGGTCGCCGTGCCGGCGAGCTCGGTATTGACGGTGTCGAACTTGTCGCACTCGTGCTCGGCGCGCACGTAAGCCTTCACGGCGCGCACGGCGGTAAGGTCCTCTTGCACCACGCCGTTGAGGTGGTCCATCGAGGTCTGGAGTTGGCGGTAGAGCGGGCTCACGCGCACGGTAATGATACCGAGCACGATGGCGAGCATCGGCAGAATTACGGCAAAGACCGCCGCGAGCTCGCGCGAGAGCGCGAAAGCGTAGACGAGGCCCATGACCAGATTTACCGGCCCGCGCACCATGGGGCGGAAGCCGTTGCCCACGGCGTTTTGAATCACGGTGATGTCGGTGGTCATGCGAGTGACGAGCGAGCTGGCGTCGTAGTTGTCCAGATTGCCAAAAGCGAGCGTCTGGATCTTGCGATACTCGGCCTCACGCAAGTTAGCGCCCAGCCCCGAGGCAACGCGAGCAGACGTGCGCGCATAGCCCAAGCCAAGTGCCAGCGAACATGCGGCGCACACCAGCATATACGCACCCTGCAACAGCATGTAGTTGATGTCGCCCGCGGGCACGCCCACATCGATGATATTTGCCATGATGACCGGGATAAACAGCTCGAGCGCCGTCTCGGCCGTCACAAAGAACACGCCGAGTATGGCATCGCGGCGATATGCCCCCAGATAGGAAAACAGAATCTTGAGATTGCGCACGCAGGTTCATCCCCCATCAAACATTGTTCGCAAACCTACGTATTATGGCGCGCCGTGCAGCGGTGTCAAGTGCTCCGAAATCGATTTCTGTAAGGTTGGCGCAGGCTTTATGCTCGCAGGGCGCACGTCCGTATTCAATTAGAAATAAACGCGAGCGTGACTTTTTCGCCCCGCTGCCAACACAAATCTTGACTCTACAATCGTTGTAGGGTTTTCACTACACTGGTACGTAAACGAACTAAGCCAGAAAGCGCCCCGCCCATGGAACACGACCTCACACACGGCAATGTCCTTAAGACCATCGCGGTCTTTGCCCTACCTTATATGCTCTCGTACTTTTTGCAGATGCTCTACGGCATGGCCGACCTGTACATGATGGGGCAGTTTAGCGGCGCCGCCGGCATCACCGCCGTAGGCAATGGCGCACAGACGCTCTATATCATTACCGTGACGCTCGTGGGCCTGGCCATGGGCACGACGGTCATCGTCGGCCACGCCGTGGGCTCGCGCCGCTTCGACCGCGCCGAGACCGCCATCGGCAACACCATCACGCTCTTTATGGGTGTCTCGGTGGTGCTGGCCGCTGCCCTGCTCGCACTGTGTCCGCAGATCGTGGCACTCATTGGCACGCCGGCCGAAGCGGTCGAAGGCACTGCCGCCTACCTGCGTATCTGCTTTATCGGCATTCCCTTTATCGCCGCGTACAACATTCTTTCGGCCATCTTTCGCGGGCTGGGCGATTCGCGCTCGCCCATGTACGTGATCGGCGTGGCGTGCATCATTAATATCGCGCTTGATTTTCTGTTTATCGGCCACATGGGGCTCGGCCCCGTGGGCGCGGCGCTCGGCACGGTGACCGCGCAGACAGCCAGCGTTGCCCTCGCGCTCGTGTGGCTCAAGAGCCGTCGCACAAACATCCACGTTAAGCGCAGCGACCTGCGCCCCCAGTCCGAGGTGCTCGGCAGCATTCTTAAGATCGGCGTGCCCGTGGCCGTGCAGGACGGCTGCATCCAGGTGGCGTTTATGTTTATCACCGTCATCGCCAACCACCGCGGTCTGGTCGACGCCGCCGCCGTGGGCCTGGTCGAAAAGATGATCAGCTTTTTGTTCATTGTGCCGAGTTCCATGGGTGCCACCGTCAGCGCGCTCACGGCGCAAAACGCCGGCGCGGGCAAGGGCGACCGCGCGCGTCAGGTGCTCAAGGATGCCATGACAATCTCGGTAGTATACGGCTGCCTGATCACGGTACTGATGTGGCTGGTGGCGCCGGCGTTTATCGGCTTTTTTGCCAAGGACGCTGCAGTAGTCACCGCCGGTACCGGCTATATGCGCAGCTATATTTTCGACGCAATCTTTGCCGGCATTCACATTTGCTTTAGCGGCTTTTTCGCTGCGTATGGCAAGAGCTACATCGGCTTTGCTCACAACGTGCTGGCGGTGGCGCTCATTCGCGTGCCCGGTGCGTGGCTGCTGTCGAACGCCTATTCCGACACGCTGTTTCCCATGGGCATCGCCTCGCCATGCGGATCGATTTTGTCGGCGGTCATCTGCGTGATTGCATTTACCGTGCTCAACCGCCGTGGGGCTTTTGACAAACTGGTAGCGTAGCGGGGCGACGCATGCCTAGCACCTCTCCCCTGTTTTTACCGAAAGGAGCGGTCCTGTGACCGACATGCCAAGCGAACACACCGAGGGCCTGCTCCGCATTGGCGAGGTGGCGCGCCTGCTCAATTTGAGCGTGGGCACACTGCGTCATTACGAGCAGATGGGGCTGTTAGAGCCAGCATATGTCGATCCGGCGAGTGGGTACCGCTACTACGGATCGCGGCAGCTCTCCACCCTCAACACCATCGGCAACCTGCGCGTTCTCGACTTGCCGCTGGCGCAGATTCGCGAGTTTGTCACTACGCGCGACATGGATTTAATGCAGCGGCAGCTGACCCGGCAGCAGGAGTTAATTGAGCATAAACGACGCGAGCTGGAGCGCATGTCGCGCAAGATCGACCAGCGGCTTGCCTTGTTGCACGACGCTTTGCATGCCGAGCTCGATACCATCCGCGAAATCGAGGCGCCCGAACTTCGCTGCGCCGTGCTGCATGAGCGCGTCAACCCCACCGACGCTTATGCGCTTGGGTGGCATATCCGCCAACTGCAGCAGGGGCAGCACGAAACGTTTGCGTATCTAGGCAATCTGGGCGTGGGCATCTCACCCGAACGCCTTGCCGCCGGCGACTTTGATGGCTATGACGAGGTCTTTCTGCTGTTGGATGACACGGACGACTACCTAGGGGACGTCGAAGTTCGGCCCGCCGCGCGCTGCCTGACGGTCAGCTTCCGTGGCACGCACGGGCAGGCGGCTCCGCGCTACGAGCGCTTACTCGATTACATGCGCGAGCACAACCTGTCCCCCGCCGGCCCCTCGCGCGAAATCGCCCTCATCGACGACATCATCAGCGACGATCCGGCGACCTACGTGACGCAGATCACGGTGCCTGTGTCGCTAGGCTAGACCGAGCTTCGCTTCTAGCTCGGCCAACGCCTCAAATGCATCGCGAGATGTGCCTGCCGCGCGCTCGCGCTCGGCAACGCGAATTCGCGCCATCAGGTGCTCTTTTGCCTGCGTTTGGGAGCGCCTCGTGTGCCCTTCCGCCTGCGAGTAATTGTGGTTCTCGATATCCATTACGCCTCTGGCACCTGACCGGTAGCGAGAATCTGTTCGAGCGCGTCCTCATCCAGCACGGGCACGCCGAGCTGCTCGGCCTTGGTGAGCTTGGAGCCCGCCTTGGGACCTGCGACCAGGTAGCTCGTCTTCTTCGACACGCTGCCCGAGACCTTGGCGCCAAGCACCTTGAGCGCGGCACCCGCCTCGTCGCGCGTGCGGTTTACGAGCGTACCGGTCAGCACAAACGTCAGGCCCGCGAGCGGCTGCGCATCGGCGAGCTCGCCCGCTACGCCGGCATCGGCTGCGGCCTGCGCATGTGCGGCGCCCAAGTCAACCTCGAGCGACAGGCCCGCCTGACGCAGGCGTTCCAGCACGGCGAGGTTCTCGGGCACGGCCAGGAACTGCTTGACGCTCGCCGCGATCTTGGGACCGATGCCCTCGCACTCGGCAATGTCCTCTTCGCTCGCCAGGATGAGCTTGTCGATCGACAGGAATCGCTCGGCGATGACCTCGCCCACGCTCTTACCCACGTGGCGGATACCCAGGGCAAACAGCACACGACCGAGCGGCTGAGTCTTGGACTTGTTGAGCTCGGCGACGATCTTCTCGGCCGTCTTGAGACCAACCGGAATGGGATCGCCCCTCTTCACGCCCTTTTTGCTGTTGGAGCTCGCGTACACGCGGCCCGTGTCCAGGCTGGCGATGTCGTCGACCGTAAGCTGATAGAAATCGGCGACATCGTGGATCAGGCCGGCGGCGATCATCTTGTCGACGATCTCGTCGCCCAGGCCGTCGACGTCCATGCAGCCGCGGCTCACCCAGTGGAGCAAGCGCTCCTTGAGCTGCGCGGGGCAGTCGATGGAGACGCAGCGGTAGGCGACCTCGCCGTCCTCGTGCACGACCGGGCTGCCGCAGACAGGGCAGACCTCGGGCATGTGCCAGTCGACCGAATCGACCGGGCGCTTGTCGAGCACCGGACCCACGACCTCGGGGATCACGTCGCCCGCCTTGTGCACGATGATGGTGTCGCCCTCGCGCACGTTTTTGCGGCGGATCTCGTCGATGTTGTGCAGCGTGGCGCGCGCGATGGTGGAGCCGGCGACCGTCACCGGATCGAACTCCGCGACCGGCGTGAGCACGCCGGTGCGGCCAACCTGGATGCGGATCTCGCGCAGGACGGTCTGCTTTTCCTCGGGCGGGAACTTAAAGGCGATGGCCCAGCGCGGCGCACGGGCGGTAAAGCCCAGGTCGAGCTGCTGCTGGAAGGCGTCGACCTTTACGACCACGCCGTCGATGTCGTAGTCCAGGTCGCCGCGATGCTCAAGCGCCTGGGCGCAGAACTCGTGGACCTCGGCCGGCGTGGCACAGCGGGCCACGTTGGGGTTGACGCTAAAGCCGGCGCTGCGCAGCCAGTCAAGGAACTCGCGCTGGCTATGGACGTGCAGCGGATCGGTATCGGCGATGGCGTAGATAAAGGTAGCGAGGTCGCGACGCGCCGTGATCTTGGGATCCTTTTGGCGCAGGGATCCGGCGGCGGCGTTGCGCGGGTTGGCGAAGGGGTCGCGGCCCTCGGCATCGGCCTCATCGTTCAGGCGTACAAAGCTGCCCTTGGGCATGTAGACCTCACCGCGCACCTCGATGGTACGCTCGCGATCGGCGCCCATGTGGGCGAGTGCCGGCTCGGACAGGTGCATGGGCACGTCCTTGATGGTGCGCACGTTGAGCGAAACGTCCTCGCCCGTGGTGCCGTCGCCGCGCGTAGCCGCGCGCACAAAGGTGCCGTTCTGGTAGGTAAGCGCCACGCCCAGGCCGTCGATCTTGAGCTCACAGGTATAGGTGACGCTGCCGGCGCCGAGCGCATCCTCGGTGCGCTGGAGCCATGCGTCGAGCTCGTCCAGATCCATGGCATCGTCCATGGAATACATGCGTGCCATGTGCGTGACCGGCGTAAACTGTTCGCTCACGTAGCCGCCCACGCGCTGGGTATAGCTGTCGGGCGTCACCAGATCGGGATAGGCCGCCTCGATTTCCTGCAGCTCAACGAGCATTTTGTCGAAGGCGGCGTCCGTAATCTCGGGAGCATCGAGCATGTAGTAGCGGTAGGCATGGTAGTCGAGCTCGTGGCGCAACTCGGCCGCGCGCGCTGCTGCCTTGGCGCGGGCATCGGTCGGTGCGGTGGCATCCGCGCTCGTGGGCGTTTCGGTATCGATGTCCACGCCGTCACCAAACAGGCTCGATTGCTCCATAGCGGCACTCCTTCGCTCGATTTCAAACGGATACAAGAGTACCACCGGTCGCGATGGGGCCGAATAGCGGTCTCAAACCGCACCGAATCGGCAGCCGTCGGATCGGGGTGGACAGTTAGTTCAGATACGTATAAATCTGCGAGCCAGATCGGACACGAATAGCCCTATTTCAGCTAATTTGGACTTCTAGAGACCATGTAAACGTCCCGCTCTCCCTTTGAAACACCCATTCAAGCTCTATCTCAATCCCAAAACAGCTCAAAACACATCCCAGACTGCCCCAGATTTATACGTATCTGAACTAACTGTCCAGGCCCTTCCAAACAAAGCTGCTCGCCAGCTCAAAATGATCCGTTTTCCTCCGTCCCCGGGGGATCATTATGGAAAGAGGGGCTGTCTCGCGCATGGCGGGACAGCCCCTCTGGCTTTAATGTGTGCGAAACGGCTCGCTAGAATCCCTGGCCGTAACCCTGACCCTGGCCTTGACCCTGACCCTGCTGGCCCAGCAGCTCCTCCAGGTACTGGCGCAGCTGCTCGTCGGTGATGCCGCCGTTGCCGGTGTCAGTCGAGCTGTCGTCCTGCTGCTGGTTCTGCAGCTCCTCGTCGGAACCCAGCTCGACGGTGACCTTCTTCTCTTCCTTGCCGCGCACGAGTGTGATCTCGACCTTCTCGCCCACCTCGTGGCTACGCAGCGCAATGATCAGGCCGTCAGCACTCGTGATCTCGTCGTCACCCAGCTTGGTGATGACGTCGCCCTCCTGGATGCCGGCCTTGGCAGCGGGGCCGTCCTCGACAACGCTCGCCACATACGCGCCGCTATCGGTGCTCAGCTTGTTGGTGCGGGCGTTGAGCGCGTTGACGCTCGAGAGCGTGGCACCCAGGTACGGATGAACCGGCGTCTTGCCGTCGATAATCTGGTCGGCAATGTTCTTGGCGTAGTTGACCGGAATGGCAAAGCCCACGCCCGAGCTAGAGCCCGAATAGCTCTCGATGAGCGAATTGATACCCACGAGCTCGCCGTTATCGTTGACGAGCGCGCCGCCGGAGTTGCCCGGGTTGATGGCGGCATCGGTCTGAATCATGTTGGCATAGATGGTGTTGCCGCTGGTAGAGCTCATGGCCGTGGAGCGATAGAGCGCTGACACAATACCCGTGGAGACAGACTGCTCGTTGCCGAACGGCGAGCCGATCGCCATGACCCACTCGCCAACGTTGAGCTTGGAGGAGTCACCGATCTCGATCGGGGTGAGCTTGGAGGCGTCGGCGTCCTTGAGCTTGATGACGGCGAGGTCGCTCGAGGCATCGTTGCCCACGAACTCGGCCTCGTGGGTGGCGCCGTCGTCCATGGTCACCACGTACTGGTCGTAGCCGTCGACCACGTGGTTGTTAGTGAGGATGTGGCCCTCGGTATCGAGCACCACGCCCGAGCCGACGCTACCCGAGCTGTCCGACTCGTCAGCGGACTGCGAAAGCGAACCACTCTGGCTGCCGCTCGAAGTAGCGGTAATGGAGACCACGGAGGGCAGTGCCTTGGCAGAGACGGCCTCGGCCAGCGTGGTGTCCTCGGAGTCGATCGTGATCTTTTGCGTCGACGAACCCGAAGCACCCGCCGTCACGGCATTCTTGCCGCCGCCGATATCGAGCGTGCCGCTCATGATAAGTGCGATGACCAGCAGGGCGCCGCACGCGCAGCCGGCGAGCGCCGTAATAAAGATCGGCAGCTTTTTGGTCTTGGTCTTGACCACCGTGTGCTTGTTCACGACCTGCTGGCCACCCAGCGGCTGGCCGGTCTGCGTGTCGTAGGCCTGCACATAGGGAATGTTGTTGCCGCCGGCAGGCGTCGACTCCACCTGCACGCGCGGCTGCTGTTGAGTCTCGCCGGCGTTGCCCGCATCCTGGGGACGCTGGGAATCGTACTCGCTCATAGCTGCGATCCTTTCGTCTAATAACCAAAGGCCCGCCAAACATGTGGCGGGCCATCATTGTTCACGTTGAGTTGTACCCCAATATGCGGGTGCACGTGTATGAGAACGCAATCTTTTAGGAAGGCTTAAGTACTGTTGCAAACCCGAAAGGGACCCGTACCTGCGGTAAAACCACCACAAAAGGTGCCTGTCCCCTTTATGGTGGAAATCTAGTCCTTAAACAGATAGCCCACGCCGCGGACGGTGGTGATGTGCGCCGCGATCTGCGGGCCCACCTTGGAGCGGATGCGTCGGATGTGCACGTCGACGGTACGCGTGCCGCCGCAGTACTCGAAGCCCCATACGCGGTGCAGCAGCACTTCGCGGCTGTAGGCGCGGTTAGGATGCGTCGCCAAAAAGCTCAGCAGCGAGTACTCCATCAGCGTCAGGTCGATGGGCTCATCGTCGAGCGTCACCTGGTAGGTGGCCAGGTTGATCTCGAGGTTATCGATGTTGAGCACATCGTCGGCGGTGACGGTCTCCTCCTCGCCCATCAGGCGCTGCGCACGAGCTTTGAGCTCGTTGGGCGTCGCCGTGGGGCATACGAAGTCGGCATGCGCGTGATTCGGCAGGCGCAGGGTGCCGAGCGCCTCGTCGTCGACAATCACCAGCATGGGAACGCCGCCGCGATCGTCGAGCCACTTGGCAATCTGATCGATACGGTCGCTGCGGATGCCGTCGGAATCGAGGATCAGCAGGTCAAAGTCGTGCGCCGCAGTCGGCGAATCGGGAGTGGCCAGGCTCACCTCGACACCCAGGGTGGTCGTCAGGCTGCGGGCAAACTCGTGGAAGCGCGTCGTGCGCGCCATGAACAGGGCACTCTTTTCGGACATATCGGCCTCCAAAGAAATGAGCTCAATCGTACTGGGACAAGCCAGCGCGATTAGGAGTTCGCCAGGTAGTGCTTGATCTCCCACTCGGTGATCGTGGACTCGAACTTATGCCACTCGTCGCGCTTCTTTTTAAGGAAGAAGCTGTGGATGTGCTCGCCGAGGGCATCCTTCATAAACTGCGAGTCCTCAAACACGTCAAGTGCCTCTTTGAGCGAGCGCGGCAGCGGCGTGTAGCCTGCCTCGAGCATCTGGCGACCGTTGAGCTTGAGCGTCTCGGCCGTGGCCTCGGGCGGAAGCTCCAGCTTGCGCTCGATGCCATCGAGACCAGCCGCCAGCGTGACGGTGTTGACCAGGTACGGGTTGGCCATGGGGTCGGGGCTGCGAAGCTCGATGCGCGTGGACAGCTGCTTGCCGGGCTTGTAGACCGGGATGCGGACCATGCTCGCGCGGTTGCGCAGGCCCCACGTGGCGTACTGCGGCACGGAGTCGCCACCGGTGGTGATGCGCTTATACGAGTTGACGGTGGGGTTGGTGATGGCGCTGATCTCGCGCGCGTGCGCCAGGATGCCGGCCATGTAGTGCTTGGCGACGTCGGAGAGATGGTACCTCTCGTCGTCCTCGCCCCAAAAGACGTTGTTGCCGTCGTGGTCGAACAGCGACTGGCACAGGAACATGGCGCTGCCGTCCTCGCCCGCCAGCGGCTTGGGCATAAAGGAAGCGTGGCAGCCGCTCTCGTAGGCCTGCTGCTTAATGATGAGCTTGGCCGTGGTGATGGCGTCGGACATGCTCAGGGCCTCGGCATGGCGCAGGCTCATGCCGTGCTGCGAGCGGCCGGCGGCGTGGAAGGTGTACTCCACGGGCACGGACATCTTCTCGAGCGTAAGGACCGTGTTGCGGCGCAGGTCGCGGGCGGCGTCGCTCACCGAAAGGTCAAAGTAGCCAACGTTGTCGAGCGGCTCGGGCGTGCGCTCGTCGGGGAAGTAGTAATACTCCAGCTCGGCGCCCACGTTGAGCAGGTAGCCGGCCTTCTCGGCCTTGTGGAACATACGGCGCAGGGCATCGCGCGGATCGCCGGCGAAAGGCTTGCGATCGGGAGTGCACACGTCGCAGAACACGCGGGCGACGCCGTTATGGCTCGGGCGCCACGGCAGAATCTGGAAGGTCGAGGCATCGGGGAACGCGAGCATGTCGGCTTCCTCGGGCGTGGCAAAGCCCTCGATAGCCGAGCCGTCAAAGCCAATGCCCTCCTCAAAAGCGACCTCGAGGTCCTCGGGGCTGATGGCAAAGTTCTTGAGGCGACCGAGAATGTCGACAAACCACAGACGCACAAAGCGGATGTCACGCTGCTCTACAGAGCGGAGTACGTAATCGATGTTCTGCTGGTTCATGTCGCTCCCCTTTCTTTCGGGCGGGTTTCGACTGTTCTATATCGCAGATACTATCGCAGAAAAATGTTTCCGCAGGGTTAAAGCGTGTCCGGCGCTCAAAAAACGTGCGCGAGCAGGCGAGTGCTGGTCGGTGGCCTAGCGCGACGTGGAGGCTCGGGACTCGATGTGGCCGGGGATCTCGATGTGCTTGGGCGCGAGCCTTGCGGCCTCGCCCACCGTGGTGGTGACGACATCGATGCGCTCGGACAGGCGCTCGACAACGCGCTCGGCAATCGCCAGGGTGTCCTGCGCGGCCGTGGTCACGCCGCCAAAGAGCACGTGGTTCCAGGGATAGTCGTCGAACGTCGCGATCTTGAGGCCCGCCGGCAGCGAGGGGCCAAGCTGGGCCAGCGCCTCGGTCAGGCGCAAGAAGACCAAGCCGTTTACGGCGATAAGGCCGAGCTTTTTACCCGCATAATCGCGAATGGCCTCGTCCAGACGGCTGATGCCCTCAGCGCCGCCGTCGGCCAGCGTGACGACCTCGCCGGCAAGACCGCGACGCGAGAGCTCATCGGTAAAGGCCTCGGCACGCTCGCGACGGACGGGGCTGTCGTCGCTTGCCTCGGTGAGCAGGCACAGACGCTCGCTACCCGCGGCAGCCAGGGCGTCGACCAGGCCGGCGACGAGCTCGCGGTTGTTAGACGTCACCAGGTCGATGCCGCCGTCCTCGATGTCGCGGTCGAGCAGCACGACCGGCAGGCGCCCCGCAGCCGTGGCGATCGCCGCGTCGTTGCCGCCGCAGGTGTTGACGACCAAGCCATCCACGCCCGCATCGATGAGCCTAGTGAGCGACTCGGCCTCTTTGGCGGGGTCGTTGCCGCTGATGGCCGTCATGAGCGAGCAGCCGCGCGCGGCGGCGCTGGCGGAAAGGCCCTCGAGCATGGCGCTCGAGAACGGGTTGGCGATGTCGGCGAGGATGACGCCGATGAGGTTGGTGCGCGAGCTGCGCAGGTTGCGCGCGGCGGCACGGGGACGATAGCCCGTGCGCTCGATGACCTCGGCGATGCGGGCACGGGTATCCTCGGTCATCTGCCCGGGGCGGTTGTTGAGATAGCGCGAAACGGTGGCCGGGCTCACCCCCGCCTCGGCGGCAATGTCTTTGATTCTCATCTGCGCCATGGCGCACCCCGTTTCCCATGTGTCGGCAATCTTAGCCATTTTAGGCATTTTTTTAAAAATCTCGCTTGCAATACGTTGTAGGTGAGTATACTACAACTCGAAACGAAACCGATTTCGTAAACCGATTTCGGTAAGCGTTGGCACGGAGGTGCAAAGATGCACCCTACCGTCTTGGCACCTCCGTGCCAACGCCATATCAAAGGTGTACGCACAGTCAAGAAGGAGCTACGCGACCATGGGTAAAACGGTTCTTACCTTCGGCGAGATTATGATGAGGCTCTCGCCCAAAGATCACCTGCGTATTGAGCAGGCCACCGAGTTCGACGTCCGCTACGGCGGCGCCGAGGCCAACACCGCGCTTTCCCTGGCCTATCAGGGCGACAAGGCCGCTTACGTTTCCGTCGTTCCGGCCAACCGCCTGGGCGAGTGCGCCCTGCGCTCGCTGAAGGTCTACGACGTCGACACCACGCGCGTCGTGCGTCAGGGCGACCGTCTTGGCTCCTATGTGTTTGAGGTCGGTGCCTCGCAGCGCGGCAACGGCTGCGTCTACGACCGCAAGTACTCCGCCATCAACATGGCCAAGCGCGACGTCTTTGACTGGGACGAGATCCTCAAGGGCATCGACGTCTTCTACTTCTCTGGCGTGACGCCCGCCGTCTCCGACGAGATGGCTGCCGCCTGCAAGGACGCTCTCACCGCTTGCCGCGCCAAGGGCATCACCACCGTGTGCGACGTTAACTACCGCGGCAAGATGTGGTCGCCCGAGAAGTCGCAGGCAACCATGAAGGAGCTCCTGCCGCTCGTCGACATCTGCATCGCCAACGACGAGGACGCACCTGCCGGCCTCGGTATGACCTGCGTCTCCGGCTCCCTTGCCCACGGCATCGAGGAGCGCGACACCTACGTCGAGATGGCCCGTCAGATCTGCGCCGAGTACGGCTGCAAGAAGGTCGCCTCGGTCGTCCGCAACATCTCCTGCGTCGAGCGCTCCATCTGGATGGGCATGCTCTATGACGCCGAGAGCGGCGAGCACTGGTTCTCCCCTGCTCACGATGTGCACGTGCTCGAGGGCGTTGCCGCCGGCGACGCTTTCAACGCCGGCCTCGTCCATGCCCTCATCAACGACTTCGACCCGCAGGACGCCGTCAACTACGCCATCGCGGCCTCGATCCTCAAGCTCACCATCAAGGGCGATTCCAACCTGGTGACCGCCGATGAGATCGCCGCTGTGGCCAACGCTGCCGACGGTGGCACCCGCGTCGCCCGTTAATTCGTTCCCCATTCCGCGGGCTGCAGTTTCCCATACCCATACCTCTGCAGCCCGCTCCCCGATTCTTCCGGTCGGGCAAAACCACCAGTCCCATTCCGGTTTTGCCTGGCATTTCCTACACGACTGGTCGCGCAGCCGGTTTTGGAATTGCTTGTGACCCCAAGCAGTGCCTCCGATAACCAGTCCGAAACCGGCTCATGACCAGCCCTTTTAGCAATTACGCGCACTCGCGCGCCGCACATCGAAAGGAACATCATGTTCGATCAGTTCTACACCACGCTTGAGTCCCTGGGCATCGTGCCGGTCGTCGTGCTCGACAAGGTCGAGGACGCCGCTCCGCTCGCTCACGCCCTGATGGCCGCTGGCATGAAGTCCGCCGAGGTCACCTTCCGCACCGCTTGCGCTGCCGAGTGCATCGCCGCTATGGCCGAGGCCGAGCCCGAGATGTGCGTGGGCGCCGGCACCGTCCTGACCGTCGAGCAGGTTGAGCAGGCCCGTGCCGCCGGTGCCAAGTTCATCGTCTCCCCGGGCTACAACGAGGACGTCGTCAAGCACTGCATCGACATCGACCTGCCCGTGCTGCCCGGCACGGTGACCCCCTCCGAGGTCACCGCTGCCGTCAACCTGGGCCTCAAGGTCACCAAGTTCTTCCCGGCAGCCCAGTACGGCGGCCTCAATACCATCAAGGCCCTCGCTGCTCCGTTTGTCGGTCACCGCTTTATGCCCACCGGCGGCGTGAGCACCGCAAACGTCGAGGAGTACCTGAGCTCCTCCGCCATCATCGCCTGCGGTGGCACTTGGATGGTCAAGCCGGCCCTGTTCGCCGACGGCGACTTCTCCAAGGTCGAGCAGATCGCCCGCGAGGCCATGGACGTCGTCAAGAAGGTCCGCGCCTAGACCTAGCTCTCTATCGTTAGGGGTGCGGCCTAGACCGCACCCCCCATTTTTGAAGCGGCTCGGAAGCGTGCCGTTTCCGTCACGGACAAGAACCGAAACCGTCTTGTATGCTGATAGAACGTGACGGAAGCGACACGCCCCCGAGCCGCTTTTTCTTGACCGATTAACCTCTTCAACATAGCCCAGAGCGCCAAAACAAATGCGGTGCCGTCTGGAGGAATCGACCCCTTGCTTCCGGTCTGTTCCTCCAAACGACACCGCATCTTTGTGCCCCGGCCATGCCCCAACGCAGTTGCGGTGAAATAGGGACTGTTTGCGCCACCTGGGCCGCAAAACAATCCCTATTTCACCGCAACTTATGAGGGGATAGATTAAATGGACGAGCCTTTGGGCAGCTCAAAGTAATCTGGATGCAGGGCGATAACCGGACCCTGCTCTTCGGGCATCAGATGCAGATGCGTCTGCGCCAGATAGCTCGCTGCATCGGTATCGCCCTCTTTAATGGCCTCAAGAATTCGACGATGCTGCCGACGAATCGGTTCCCAGTCCAGATCCTGAGACACCGCGCGCAGCCAGTTATACCGCTCAAAATGCGTGTTGATGCTCTTCATCCAATCCCACAGCATATGGCGGCCGGCAATCTCAAAGCACGTCTCGTGGAATAGGTTGTCCAGATCAAAGAAGCGACGCGTCTCGCTGTGGTCGAGCGACTCGGACTCGGCGAGAATCTGCTCAAGCCGGCGCTTTTGCTCGGGCGTGGCAGCCGAGCAGCATTTGATCAGCACGCTTCTCTCGAGCTTCTCGCGCAAAAAGCAGGCGTTCTCGGCACGCTCCATGCTGATCTTTGAGACATAGGTACCGCTCTTGGGACGCGTTTCCACCAGCTCTTGCTCGCGCAGGCGCACAAAGGACTCGCGGATGGGCGTGCGCCCGATCCCCGTCTCTTTTTCCAGACCAATCGCCGAAAGGCGCGTGCCGGGCTTGAGCTCGGCATAGATGATCTTGGAGCGCAATGCGTTGTATGCCTGGTCTTGCAGACTCTGATAATGCTGGTGCTGTTCCATAAAGCCCTCGGATATGTCCTCGGTTAGTCGAATACCAACACGTAATACTATCGCATCCCCCGCTCCCCCATAAGTTGCGGTGAAATACGGACTATTGCAGCCAGCTAAGCCGCAAAACAGTCCGTATTTCACCGCAACTTATGGGGGACGAAGTGGCTTTACAGGTTGGCGATGATTGCCTGGGCGATCTCGTCGTACTGAGCCGGCTCGAGCGTGACGCGGCCGGGGTTCATGGCGAACACGTCGCCAAACTCAAACGTGTCGTCCTTGTACTTGGGGACGATGTGCACGTGCAGGTGATGCATGGTGTCGCCGTAGGCACCAAAGTTGATCTTGTCGGGGTTGAACGCCTTGTGCAGCGCGGCGGCGACATGGCGGACATCGGCCATAAAGGCAGCGGCGTCCTCCTCGGACATGCAGGAGATGTCGTCGACGTGCTGCTTGGAGGCCACAATCACGCGGCCCTTGTGGCTCTGCTCCTTAAACAGGATAAGCTTGCTGGCGGGCAGGTCGAGCATGGGGATGCCAAAGGCATCGACGAGCGTGTTGTCGGTCCCGCACATGCAGTACGAGCAATCGGTGTGCTGTTCCATGGTGATCCTTTCGATCTGGGTGAAGACGTTCGCCGCAATGCGACTGGCGAGCGCGACCAAGCTGCCCGGCAATCTACGACGAACGAACAATGCGCTCTCCAACCGTTGCGAAATCGGTTTCGAGCATGTCTTTGTCATGATACCGCCAAGGAGTTGTTGCAATTAGGTGAACGTTCACCTTTTTATTATTTTTCTCTTGCAAATAGAATCCCGTGCGTATACTAAGGCTCAAACGAAACCGATTTCGTTAAGCGTGGGCAATAGGATGCTAAGACGCACCCTACCATCTTGGCATCCTATTGCCCACGCTATGTCATTTGCTTTCCTCCCGTCTCGTTGGCCCTTCAGTCCCATTCCGGCACAGCGAGACATTTCCTAGACGACTGACCTTGGGGCCGGCTTTTCTGCTTATACAGCAGTGCCTCCGATAACCCTCTTCTGCCGGCCCAGGTCAGCCTTTTTCTTCACAACCGAAAGGACGGGCAGCAGCATGCGACCGCTCATCATCATGAATGGCGAGAAGATCGATTGGTGCCATACCGTCATCAGAATGCTGATGTATTTAGCAGGTGTCGCGACGCTCGCCCTCGGCATGAGTATCCAAACCGCATCGGGCCTGGGCGTTGCCGCACTCACCTGTTTTGCCACGACACTGTCCATGCTCACCGGCAAGACGCTTGGCTTTTGGATCACCGCGACCTACGTCGCCTACATCGCCGCACAGGCAGCTATCTTGCGCCGCGAGTTTCAGCCGCGCATTTTGCTCGAGCTCTTTTTCTCAACACTGATCGGTGGCTTTACCGACTTCTTTATGACCGTTAACCCCCTGCACCCCACCGCGCTGCCGGCACAAGTCGTAACCATGCTGCTCTCGCTTGCCATCACCGCGTTTGGTGTAAGCCTCGTCGTCAACATGGGCGTCGTTCCCAATGCGCCCGACGGCTTGGTGCAGGTCATTGCCGAAAAGCTCAAACGCCGCTTTGGCGATGTGAAGGTCGTATTCGATTGCTCGCACGTCGCCGCCTCGCTCGCGCTGTCGCTGGTCTTTATGCACAACCTGGGCGGCTTTGGCGTCACGACCGCCATCTCGGCACTGTTCCTGGGCCACGTCATCAACGTCGCCAACAAGCTGTTCGCCCAGCGCTTTATCCGCGCAGCATTCGGAAAATAGCGCCACCGCAAGGACCCGCGAGCAGCACTATATGTTGCTATATCTCACTATACTTTGCTATATCTCACTATACTTTGCTATATCTTGCTATACTTTGCTATATCTTGCTATATCTTGAGCAAAGGTGGCTCACATGCAAACAAACCCTTTTAAGCCCACGGCAGGTAAAACACCTCCTACGATTATCGGCCGCGAAGATGTACTCGAGGAATTCAATGAAGGCCTCGTCAACGGGCCTGGTGCCCCGGGGCGCCTAATGCGCATAGCCGGCGTCCGTGGAACGGGCAAGACGGTCCTCCTTGACGAGTGCTCACGTTTGGCGCAAAGCCATGGTTGGACGGTCATAAAAGAGGTCGCAACCGAGGGGCTTTGCCAGCGTATTCTCGAACAGCTGCAGCCCAAACTCCAGGCAAAACACGCCAGATTTGAGCCCACCGTAGCTGGCGTATCCATCGGCAGCATAGACATTGAGCGAATCGGCCCATCGCTACGCGACGCCATGAGGCAGGCTATATCCAAGAATGGAAATGGCCTGCTCATCACCCTCGACGAGGTTCAAGACGCAGAACTCGATGAGGTCCGAACGCTCTCCATTGCGATTCAGCAGGTTATCGGCGAGGATCTTGATATCGCCTTCGTTTTTGCAGGGCTGCCCTCGATGATAGAAAGCGTCATCAACGGAAAGACGCTTACGTTTTTGCGCCGCGCCCTCCCCTTTGACCTGAAGGCTGTGGCGGTAACCGAAGTGTCGTACTCACTCGAAGAGACTATCGAAGCATCAGGCATGGAGTTGCAGCCGGGTATTGCCGGGCAACTTGCCGAGGCAACGCAAGGCTATCCTTTCATGATCCAACTCGTTGGATATTACGCATGGCAGCTAGCAAGACGCGCCCATACAACTGTTATTGGAGAGGAAGAGGCAAAGCGAGGCATCGCAACAGCGCGCGAACGCTTCTGCGCCATGGTAATCGAGCCCGCGCTGCAGCGCATTCCACCCACGTGCATCGCTTATCTGCTGAGCATGGCATCTTTGGGGCAGACGAGCTCGACCAGCATGGTTGCCGATGACTTAAACAAGACACCTCAACAGGTAAGTTCCATCCGCAGTCGCCTGCTGAGAGAGTCAATCATTGAGGCTCCCTCGTACGGCAAGGTCTCATTTGCCATCCCCTACATGCGCGACTACCTCAACGAACACAAAGCCGAACTGGAAGTTGAACTGTAGAAGCGGCAACTGCCCTGCAAGACGAAAACCGTTTGCGTACGGATTTAAGCCAGACGTAAACGGTTTTCGTCTTGATTTGCGTCCTGATTTAAGACGCAAATTGCGTTTTCGTACGGTTTTGCGCCAGACGTAACACACTTTCGTCTGGCGATACGTCTGCAATCCAGACGAAAAGAGCCCCGAGCTCGTATGAACTCGGGGCTCTTTGTGCCACGCATCTATGAGAGGGAAAATTCGATGCGTACGGGCGCTACTCCATGTAGCCACCCTGAATGGCGGAAACCTCGTCGTTCCCCGTCTGATGGGCGTGCTCAAGGCATCCGTCCCCCTCTTTATCGACGTTACGGGCAAAAAGCTCGTCGAGGAGACCATCCGCACGCACCGCGGCGTGGCCGACGCCATCGAGGCGCGCAACCCCACCGCCGCGCACGATGCCATGTATCTGCACCTGGTCTACAACCGCAACATGATCGCGGAAGGCGCGCAGGCGAAAAGCGAGTAGAGGGCATCGCAACAACCAATTTCAACCGTTCACCTTTTAAAAGTGAACGTTCACCTATTTTTAGGAGAATAGGGGCGTTAATTCCTTCACTTCTCCTATACTGAGCTTGTATTAGAAGCAAGACTTATATAGATGAACGTTTCTTTTGAAAGGATCGCTATGTCTGATCTTATGGACAGCTTCCGCCTGGATGGCAAGGTCGCGCTCGTAACCGGCGCCACCTATGGCATTGGCATGGCCATTACCGAGGCGCTCGGCGAGGCCGGCGCCAAGATCGCCTTTAACGCACGCCACGCCGACAAGGTCGCCGAGGCCGAGAAGCACTACCGCGAGCTGGGCTTTGAGGCTCACGGCTACGTGGCCGACGTCACCGACGAGGCCGTTGTCGCCGAGCTCGTCGCCAAGATCGAGGCCGATTTTGGCACCACGCCCGACATCCTGGTCAACAACGCTGGTGTTATCCAGCGCACCCCCATGCTCGACATGAGCGCCGAGGACTTCCGTCGCGTCGTCGACATCGACCTTAACGCCCCGTTCATCGTGTCCAAGGCCTGCCTGCCCGGCATGATCGCCAAGGGTCACGGCAAGATCATCAACATCTGCTCGATGATGAGCGAGCTCGGCCGCGAGACCATCGCCGGCTACGCCGCCGCCAAGGGCGGTCTGAAGATGCTCACCAAGAACATCTGCTCCGAGTTTGGCGAGGCCAACATCCAGTGCAACGGCATTGGGCCTGGCTATATCGCCACGCCGCAGACCGCGCCGCTGCGCGAGACGCAGCCCGACGGCAGCCGTCACCCGTTTGACCAGTTCATCATCGCCAAGACCCCGGCCTCCCGTTGGGGCACGCCCGAGGACCTGAAGGGCCCCGCCGTGTTCCTGGCTTCCGACGCTTCGAACTTCGTCAACGGCCACATCCTCTACGTCGACGGCGGCATCCTCGCATACATCGGCAAGCAGCCCCAGTAGGCTGCGGCCGCGTGAGCCACGCCATCTCGCGGCTCATTCGTCGGGCATGGCCAAAAGGCCTATGCCCTCCTCTTTCGCGGCGAGCTGACGCACCTCACGCGCCCTCGCCACAACTGCCCACATTGGGTCTCGCCCAATCGTTCGTTCAAAAGTTGCGGTGAAATAGGGATTAATTTTGGCTTCTTTCAGGCAAAACAGTCTGTATCCCACCGCAAGTTAGAAATAGGAAAGGTATTTCGCAATGAAGATCGCTCTCATCAACGAGAATTCTCAGAACTCCAAGAACCCCATGATCGAGGCTGCCCTTAAGAAGGTCGTCGAGCCCATGGGCCACACCGTCTTTAACTACGGTATGTATGCCGATGCCGACTCCAAGCCGCTCACCTACGTTCAGAACGGCATCCTTGCCGCCGTGCTGCTCAACTCCGGCGCTGCCGACTATGTCGTGACCGGCTGCGGCACCGGCGAGGGCGCCATGCTCGCCTGCAACTCCTTCCCCGGCGTGCTCTGCGGCCATGTCGCCGACCCGCTTGATGCCTACACCTTCGCCCAGGTCAACGACGGTAACGCCGTCGCCATGCCCTTCGCCCTCAAGAACGGCTGGGGCCAGGAGCTCAACCTCGAGTACACCTTCGAGAAGCTCTTTGGCTTCGGTTCCGGCAACGGCTATCCTGCCGAGCGTGTTGAGCCCGAGCAGCGCAACAAGAAGATCCTCGACGGCGTCCGCGCTGTGACCATGCGTCCGCTCGTCGACGTCCTGGGCGAGATCGACCAGGATCTGGTCAAGGGCGCCCTGGCTGGCGAGCACTTCCAGGAGTACTTCTTCGCCAACGCCACCGACGAGGCAATCATCGCCAAGGTCAAGGAGCTCCTGGGGCTCTAATCGCACGACCCATCGCAGCGAACGCAAGCGGCGGCCGCCCCAACACGGGACGGCCGCCGCTTTTTGCTATCTATCGACTGGTGCAAAGGGGTCAGGTTTGCATGCACCAAAACCGCAAGGGCAGCCCGTTTAAGATTCCTCGATAATCTGCCGGCAGGCCGCCGCAAGAGCGGGAAACTCCGATGTCACCGCGTCCCAAACCACGGCGCGATCAACGTTGCCGTAATCATGGGCAAGATAGTTACGCATCCCGATGATACCGCGCCACTCAATCTCGAGATGCAGTCGCTGCGCCTTCTCGGACAGCTTACCCGCCTCCTCCGTCACCCTAAGGGCACACATAAGGAGAGAATCGGCGAGCGTCCTGGCCTTGATGTCATCCGCGTGGAGGAACTCGTCTTCCGTCACACCGAACGCTTTGATTCCCTCGGTCGTCTCATCAATCGCCTCGAGAATCTCCTGGGCGCGCAACGCATCTGATTTACGGGCGAACATACAGCACCACACCCTCCCTCTCGATGGCCTGCGCAATGTCTTCTCGCAAGCGTTCACTCGAAAGGACGTCAACCTGCTTGCCCGTGGCTTCTTTGATCTCCTCCGCGAACGAGGAAAGGGCGAACAACCCGAATGCCGCATCGGGGTCGACCTCTATACGCAGGTCGATATCGCTATCGGCATTCGCTTCTCGTCTGGCATACGAGCCGAACAGCGTGACTGACCGAATCGCTTTCCGCGCATTCGCAGCACAAGAAACGGCATCTTTGATTTCGTCAATCGTCAAAATACCAGCTTTCTTCCGGTCTTTATCGGATGAAAGCGAGGGAGTAAAGGGAAGCGAACGCTCGCGGAGCATTTGGCGCATGAACATGTTGACTGCCACCGAGGACGTCATGCCGAGCTCCTCGCAAAGTTGGGCAAAGGATTCCTTGACCGAAGCGTCGACCCGGACACTCAAAACCGATGCGCTCATCTCAACCTCCTGTATGACACTACTCATACAATATCATACGTTAAACCAGACGAACATATGCGACAACTGAAAGCCCCGCCTGCCGTAGAACGCAGACGGGGCTGAAGAAGGAATTCGATTCGAGTAATCGAGAAAGACTCTACTAGGCGGCAGCCTTCTTGGAGTCTGCAGCCTTCTTGAAGGCAGCGATCAGAGCAGCAGCGACCAGCGTGCCGGCGAGGATGGCAACCAGGAACAGCAGCAGGTTGTTCGTAGCGCCAAGCACGCCGACGATAGGACCGCCGTGAGGCACGACGTCGGTGATGCCGAAGACGCCCGCGACGGCACCGGCGACGGCGGAGCCGGCGATGATGCTCGGCAGCACACGGCCGGGATCCTCGGCGGCAAAGGGAATAGCGCCCTCGGTGATGCCGATCAGGCCCATGAGCAGGGCGGACACGCCGGAGCTCTTCTGCTCGTCATTGAAGCCCTTCTTGTAGATGAGCGTGGCGAGACCGCAGGCCAGCGGCGGCACGGGGATCGCGGCGGCGACCATGCCCATGATCTCGGGGTTGCCCTCGGCGATGGCGGCGGTACCGAAGAGGAAGGCGACCTTGTTGACCGGGCCACCCATGTCGACGGCGACCATGCCGCCGAGCACCAGGCCGAGCAGGATCGAGGTCGACGTATCGGCGGCGAGGCTCGCGAGCAGGGCGTTGAGCGACGTCATGAGCCAAGCGACGGGCTGGGCAAGAACAAGGATGAAGACGGCGGAAATAAGCCCGGTGCCGACCAACGGGATGACGAAAATGGGCATAATGGGTTTAATGGCTTGCGGAACGGGCCAGCTGTTGAACCATTTGACGAGGTATCCGGCAGCGAAACCCATGACGATGCAACCCAGGAATCCGGTACCCGCCTCGGTTCCCAGAATGGCCGGCGTCACTGCAACCTGAGCGCCGATCATAGCCGGGGCGAGCGCCGCTCGACCTGCAATCGAATAGGCGATGTAGCCCGCGAGGATCGGGTACATGAGGCCGAACGCTGCACCACCGATGGCGTTCATGGTGCCCCAGAAGCCCTCGGCGACGGCCATGCCGTCCTTGGTGGCGGTACCGCCCAGCGCGATCGACAGGGCGATGAACAGGCCGCCGACCACGACGAACGGAATCATGTGCGAGGCGCCGTTCATCAGTGCCTTGACGGGGCTCACCTTGGCGGCGTCATCGCTTGCGGCAGCGACGGCGGTACCACCCATCTGCTTGGACGTCTCGGGCAGGGCCTTGAGCACGGCCGCGGCATCCTTGATGACCGGCTTGATCTCCATCTCGGTGAGCTGCTTGCCGGCGAAGCGCTCCTTCTCATCGATCGCCACATCGGCGGCGATGATCACGTAATCGGCATCGGCGATCTCGGCCGACGTCAGACGGTTCTCGGTTCCCTGGGAACCCTGGGTCTCGATCTTAACCTCATAGCCAAGATCCTTGCCCGCCTCCTCCAGCTTTTGGGCTGCGAGATAGGTGTGCGCGATGCCCGTTGGGCATTTGGTTACACCGACGACTTTCATTGTCAGTCCTCCACGTTCTCGATCAGATACTGATACAGCTCGGCCTCGGTCGGAATCGTCTTGAGCTTCTCGATGAAGTCCCTCGACGCGAGCTTCCTTGCAAAGCGCGAAACCACGGCCAGATGGGTGTTGCCCTCGTCGACCATGGGCATCACCAGGCAGACGGCCACGTTGACCGGCTCGTCATCGATGGCCTCCCATTCGATGGGCTCGGCAAAGCGAACCACCACGACCTTGGGGGTCACCTCCCCGGCGATCTTGGCATGCGGGATGGCGATACCGCCGCCGCACCCCGTAGACCCCTCCTCCTCTCTCTTGTTGAACGCGTCGCACAGCTCCTCGAACGACGCGCCGGAATCCAGACACAGACCCGAGACCGCCTTGATGGCCGCCTCCTTGGTGGGCTCCACGGGGCGCACGCCGATATGGACGTCGCCCGGGGACATCATGGTTTCGAGCATTTGTTCCTCCTATTCGGATTCTTGGGACATGACCTGGATCAGCTTCTGCCGAAACATATCGGCGGGCACCCCGTTGAGGTCGCTGATGGCACCCTGTTTATCGAGGCTCGCGAGCCTGCGGTAAAACTTGGAAAAGACGCTCGCGTGCTCGCGCAGGATATCGGTCGAGCATGCGAAGAGAAAGACGCACGAGACCTCCGTGTCACCCCAGTCCACGCCAGCCGGCGCACGGCCGATCACCAGGTGCGACTCGCGAATGATCTCGGGGTTGCCGTGCGGCACCGCGATGCAGTTGAGGCTCGTGGGGCTCAGCTCCTCGCGCGCACGGACGGAATCGTAGAAGTCCTCACCGACGGCGCCGAGGGCGACGAGGTGGTCGACCATCAGGCGCAGCACGCCATCGCGGTCGATGCCCTCGGGCAGGTCGATCACGTCGGCCTCCTCGATACGTTTGACGATCATGTCGGTATCGATGCGGTCGTTGACGCACTGGCGGATGCGATCGATCTCGTTGCCGCGCAGGGCCGGCGAGACATAGATGACCTCGGCCTTGGTGGGCGGGATGCGCTCGGTGGCAAGCACCATGTCGAAGGATTCTTCGCAATCGAGGTAGTCCTGCAGCGACAGGATGGCCTTGATATGGAGCGCGGGAAACAGGCGTCCCACCTTCTCGGCGATGAGGTTGGCGGCGGCCTGCCCGTAATGGCAGACCACGGCGGCCGTCATCTCGCGGCGGTCCGAGAGCTGGCGCTCGAGCGCGACCTGGAAGTGCAGGGCAAGGTAGACGATCTCGGTCTCGCTCAGGCGATAGCCGAACGCCGCGTCGATCTTGTTGGCGGCGACCGTCGCCATCTCGAAGCCGAGCGGGTAGCGGTGCTTGATCTCCTCCTCTTGATACGGATCGAGCACCGTGGGAACGTTGTCGCGGCGGATGACCGTCGTGTAGATATGGAGCGAAAAACCTTGGCGGAGCTTGCGGTCGGAACGCAGGTCGACGGCGAGCGTGTCGGCGATGTCGCCGAGCAGCTCAAGAACGAAGGCGTCCATCTCCTGGGCGACCTCGTCGAGATCGAGCTTGCGGGATTTGCGGACCGAAGCCATGAGGCCGGCGAGAAAACGCAGCTGGGACTCGGTGAAGCTCGCGCGGTTGTCGCGCGCGGCCTTCTCCACGCGGCGGCGATACGGCAGCGCGTCGGGCAGCGACGCGAGCTGGACCAGCGAGCCGTCCAGGTCGAACGGCTGGGGCGTGGCGGCGTCCACGCCGATCTCGAACATCGCGGAATCGTCGGTGCCGGGAGCGCCGTCGCTCAGCAGGAACACCGCGGAAAGCAGCAGGCGGCGGTAGGCGTCGTCGGTCAGGCTCTCGTTGGCATCGCTGCGAAGCACGCGGGCAAACGCGACCCCCGCCTCGATGCGCTTGCGGGACAGGCCCTCGAAGACGGGGATGCCCTCGCCCTCGACAACCGCCAGCTCCATGAGGAAGTCGACGCCGGGCACATAGGGCAGCAGCAGGTCGACGCAGGTCGTGACGCGCTCGTACGGCGTGCCGCCGAAGGCGACGCCCAGACGGCGCTCGGATTTGATAGGCATGGCGCCATCGGTCTTGAGACGGGCGATGCGCTTCTCGACAAGCGACTTGCTCACATGCAGCGCGTTGGCAATCTCTTGCATGGTCACAAAGCCATCCGCAAAGATGAGATAAAGGCTGATAAGCTCGTCGGTGCCGATCGCAGCATCGCTCGCGAGCTCGGTCAAAAGGTTGAGAAGGTTATGCGCGCCCTCGACCGTCACGACATTACCGGGGGTCAGGTGGACCGACACGCCGGCTGGGACCGTGATGTCCTCGAGCGCATGGAGCTCGGTGCGAACCGTGCCCGAGGTGACGCCCAGCACCGAGCAAAGCTGCTTGAGCTCGACCTCGCCGCAATCGTTGAGATAACGCAGGGTATCGATCTGTCGCTTCGTTGGCCTCATGGCGCCTCCTTTCGACTATCAGTTAACCGCAAGGGAACGCGTTTATTGCCTCATCGTTTTTAAACGATTGAGCAATTCGATGTGGTTTGGAACATCTTCGCAGGTCATGGTGCATGTCTGCTTCATCTGCAAGGGCGAAGCCAATACGCTGCCCATTTTGTTGCACTCCGTGAACGGCAGCTTTTCACGGGCGAACGGTCATCGACTCCGGCATACGCAAGCGGCGGCTGCCCCAACACGCAAGGCAGCCGCCGCTATTTCCTATCTGTCGATTGGTGCAAAGGTGCCAGGTTTGTATGCGCCAGGTTGGTGCAAAGTAACCTGACCCCCATGCACCAAGGGGTTGACTAGAGGGCGCAGGCCACTTTGTAGCCGTCGCCGATGGCGTCGCGGATGTTGCCGCACTTGTTGGCGTCGCCCAGCACGTGGGTGGTAACGCCAGCAGCTGCCAGGTCGTCGGCAAGCTTGGTGTTGGGACGATAACCCATAGCGAGCACCAGCGTATCGGCACCGGTGATGGTGTGGATCTCGCCGTCCTTCTCGTAGCTGATGGTGTCCTCGGTGATCTCGGTCACCTTGGCCTCGGTCAGCACGTGGACGCCCTTGGAGAGCATGCGCGTGATGAGCACCGCGCGACCGGCGCCACCTTCGTTGGCGGCAAGGGTCTTGGTCATCTCGATGACGGTGACGTCGCGGTTGGCCGGCGACAGGTCGTTGACCAGCGGGGCCAGGTAGTCTGCCGTCTCGCAGCCGACGGTGCCGCCGCCCACGATGACGATCTTCTTGCCCGGGAAGGCATTGCCGCCCAGCAGGTCGTCAGCCGTCATGACCTGCTTAAAGCCCTGCATAAAGGCCGGAGCGATGGGCTCGGCGCCATAGGCCAGGACAACCTCGTACCCGGCGTAGTCACGCTGGATGTCCTCGGCCGAAAGCTCGGTACCAAAGACGCACTTCACGCCGGCCCCGGCCAGACGACGATACTGGTACTTAATCACGCGGGTGAGCTCCTGCTTTGCCGGCGGGACGGCCGCGATGCGCATCTCACCACCCGGCTCGTCCTGCTTGTCCACGAGCACCACGTTGTGTCCGCGCTTGGCGGCAATGAATGCCGCCTCCATGCCAGCGGGACCGGCGCCCACAACGAGCACGTTCTTGGCCTCGGCGGTAGGCTCGTAACCGGCCTCGTCGCGCTCGACATCGGGGTTAACGGTGCAGGAGATGCGCTTGCCAAACATGATGCCGTTCAGGCAGCGCAGGCAGCCGATGCAGGGGCGAATCTCGTCGGCGTTGCCGGCAGCCGCCTTGTTGCAGAACTCGGCATCGCACAGGTTGGCGCGACCCATCATGCAGATGTCGGCGGCACCGTCCTCGATCAGCTCCTCGGCAATCCATGCCTCGTTGATGCGGCCGACCGTGGCGACGGGAATGTTCACGTGCTTTTTGATCTCACGCGAGCAGGCGGCGTGCGAGGCCTGCTGGGTACCGGCGGCGGGAATCGCGGAGCCGCGTTTGATGGTGGTGCCGCCCGACACGTGGATCATGTCGACGCCGGCCTTCTCCAGGCGACGCGAGACATAGATCATGTCGTTGAGGGTCAGGCCGCCATCGGTGTACTCATCGCCCGAGATGCGGACGTCGATGATGAAGTCCTTGCCGCAGCGCTCGCGAATCTCGGCGATGACCTCGAGCAGGAAGCGCATGCGAGCATCGAGCGAGCCGCCGTACTCGTCGGTACGCTTGTTGTAGAGCGGTGTCAAGAAGCCGCCGAGCATGCCGTGGGCATGCGCCGCATGGACCTCGACGCCATCGACGCCGGCCTTCTGCATGCGCACGGCAGCGTCGCCAAACTGGTGCGTGAGCTCATGGATCTCGTCAACCGTAATGGGGCGCGGTGCCTCGCGGGCATAGGACGGGCCCACGAAGGACGGAGCGATCAGGCGCGGCGTACCCGGGATATTAAAGGCCATGTAGGCGGGGTGGAAGAGCTGCGGCATGATCTTGCAGCCATACTCGTGCACGGCGGCGGCGAGCTTTTCCCAACCGGGAATGAACGTGTCGTCGTAGCAGCACATGTCGCCCGGCAGGTAGGTATAGGTGGGCTCGACCGTCACAACCTCGGTAATGATGAGGCCCACGCCGCCCTTGGCGCGAGCGCGGTAGTGGTCGACCAGGTCGTCGGTCACATAGCCATGGTCGGCCAGGTTAGTGGATACCGGCGGCATAAAGACACGGTTCTTAACCTCGGTCGTACCAACCTTGATGGGGCTAAAGAGCATCGGATAGGCAGAGGACTCCATACAGGCTTCCTTTCGTTTGAGCCGCTCGGCGGCAGTTGCTAACGTACCTATCGTATCAGTATCCGCCGCATTCGCACTCGCTCGCACTCCCCACCTTCAATCCCGACCCTCACAAAAAAGTTGCGGTGGAATACGGAGTAGATGAGGCTTTTGACAGGCAAAACAGTCCGTATTTCACCGCAACTGATGGGCGGAGTGGAATTGAGGGCTCAGGTAGTCAGTCATGCCCTCATCCGCCACTCCCTCACCTACAGCGCGCCGTCCAGCATAAGGTTCACCTTGAGCACGTTGACCGTGGGCTCGCCGAAGACGCCCAGGAATCGGCCCTTGGTGCACCGGGCGATGATCTCGCGCACCTCGCCTTCGCTCTTGCCCGTGGCCTTGGCAAGGCGCGGGACCTGGTACTCGGCGGCATCCGGAGAGATCTCCGGGTCGAGGCCGGACCCCGAACACGTCACCAGGTCGACGGGCACAGCGTCCATATCGGCATCGGGGTTGGCGGCGCGGATCTTCTTCACGCGCGCATCCACAAGCTGCCGATACTCATCACTCGCCGGGGACAAATTGGACGGGGCACCATACGCCATGAGCCCGCCATCTTCGCCTTCGACAATTGACACGTTCTGGATACGACCCCACATGTGGGCTTCGTCATCGAAGTTCTGGCCGATGAGCTCGGAACCCACAACCTTGCCGTCGACCGTAATGAGCGAACCGTTCGCCTGATACGGGAACGCAACCTGGGAGATGCCGGTCACGACGAGCGTATAGCCCAGGCCGCAGACAACGGTAAACAGCGCGAACACGCCCAGTGCGCGCGATGCAACACCTTTGAACATACAAACCTCCACTTACATAATGCCGCAGAACGCGAGCAGCATGTCGATGAGCTTGATGAATACGAACGGGGCAACGATGCCGCCCAGACCCCACACGAGCAGGTTGTGGGTCAGCAGCTGTCCGGACGGGACCTCGCGGTACTTAACGCCCTTCAGCGCGGCCGGGATCAGCGCGACGATAACGAGCGCGTTATAGATGATGGCCGAAAGAACCGCGGACAGCGGGCTTGCCAGACCAAGGATGTTGAGCGCGCCAAGGCCCGGGTAGATCGGCGAAAACAGGGCCGGGATGATAGCGAAGTACTTCGCCATGTCGTTGGCCACCGAGAAGGTCGTGAGCGAACCGCGGGTCATGAGCAGCTGCTTGCCGATACGCACGACCTCGATGAGCTTGGTAGGGCTGGAGTCGAGGTCGACCATGTTGCCGGCCTCCTTGGCAGCCTGGGTGCCCGTGTTCATGGCCACGGCGACGTCGGCCTGGGCCAGAGCGGGCGCGTCGTTGGTGCCGTCACCGGTCATGGCGACCAGGTGCCCCTCACGCTGGAACTCGCGGATCTTCTCGAGCTTGCCTTCAGGGGTGGCCTCGGCCAGGAAGTCGTCAACGCCGGCCTCGGCGGCGATTGCCGCGGCGGTGAGCGGGTTGTCGCCCGTCACCATTATGGTCTTGATACCCATGCGGCGCAGGTCGGCGAACTTCTCCTTAACGCCGGACTTGATGATGTCCTTAAGGTACACAACGCCCAGCACACGGCAGTTCTTGGTCACGACCAGCGGGGTGCCGCCGGCCTTGGCGATGCGCTCGACGGCCTCGTCGCACTCCTGGGAGAACACGCCGCCGGCTGCCTCCACATAAGTGCGCACGGAATCGGCAGCGCCCTTGCGGATCTCATTGCCCTCGTAGTTCACGCCGGACATACGCGTTGCCGCGGTGAACGGGATGAACTCCATACCCTTATCCTCGAGCGTGCGACCGCGCAGACCGAACTGCTCCTTGGCGAGCACGACGATGGAACGACCCTCGGGGGTCTCGTCGGCCAGCGAGGAAAGCTGGGCGGCATCGGCCAGCTCCGCGGGATCGACGCCGTCGACCGGGATGAACTCGGCGGCTTGGCGGTTACCCAGGGTGATGGTGCCGGTCTTGTCGAGCATGAGGATGTCGACGTCGCCGGCGGCCTCGATGGCGCGGCCGGACATGGCCAGCACGTTGGCCTCGTTCAGACGGCTCATGCCGGCGATACCGATGGCGGACAGAAGGGCGCCGATGGTAGTGGGAGCCAGGCACACGAGCAGTGCCACGAGCGTGGTCACGGCCGTGGGGTTGACCATGTCGTTAAGACCGGCCGAGAAGCAGGAGTAACAATACAGGGCCAGCGTGACCAGGATAAAGACGATAGAGAGGGCCACCAGGAAGATCTCCAGAGCGATCTCGTTAGGGGTCTTCTTGCGCGCGGCACCCTCGACCATCGCGATCATCTTGTCCAGGAAGCTCTGGCCGGGTTCGCTGGAGATCTTGACGATGATCCAGTCGGATAGCACCGTGGTACCGCCGGTAACGGCAGAGCGGTCGCCGCCGGCCTCGCGGACCACGGGGGCGGACTCGCCGGTGATGGCGGACTCGTCAACGGAGGCAGCGCCCTCGATGACGTCGCCATCGCCGGGAATCTGCTCGCCGGCGCGTACGATCACCAGGTCGCCGCGCGTAAGCTCGGTGCCGGAAACGACGGTGAAGTGCTCCTTGTCCTCAACGGACTCGATGCGATGGGCCTCGACATCCTTCTTGGCCGCACGCAGGGAATCGGCCTGAGCCTTACCGCGGCCCTCGGCAAGCGCCTCGGCGAAGTTCGAGAACAGGTCTGTGAGCCACAGGATGACCGCGATGGCGACCACATAGTAGGTGGGCACACCCGCGTCCTGCACACCGAAGATGGAAGCGACGGCCAGGACGGAGGTCATGCCGGCGGAAAGCCACACCAGGAACATGACCGGGTTTTGAATCTGGACGCGAGGATCCAACTTGGCAAACGAGTCGCGGACCGCGCGGCCCATCATGTCTTTTTGCATAGCCATAAATCTGCGCCCTCCTTTACGCAATCATCTGGAAGAACTCGGCAACGGGGCCAAGCGCCAGGGCCGGGAAGAAGCTCAGGGCACCGATCAGCAGAACGATGAACACGAGCAGGAATACGAACATGCCGTTGGTGGTAGACAGGGTACCGGCGCTCTCGGCGACCTTACCTTTCTTGGCCAGCGAGCCGGCGATAGCCAGCGTACCGATGATGGGCATGAAGCGGGCGAACAGCATCTCGAGGCCGAGCATGACGTTGATCCAGGGAATGTTGCAGTTCATGCCTGCAAACGCCGAGCCGTTGTTGCCGCCGCATGAGGTGAAGGCATACAGCACCTCGGAGAAGCCGTGCGCGCCACCATTGTTGAGCTGGTCGGCAAGACCGGGCACCATGCAGGCGATGGCCGAACACACCAGAATGGCAAACGGAGTTGCCAGGCACAGGACAACTGCCCAGCGCATCTCGCCCGGCTCGATCTTCTTGCCCAGGAACTCAGGCGTGCGTCCGACCATGAGGCCGGCGATGAACACTGTGAGGATGGCGAAGCCGATCATGCCGTACAGGCCGCAGCCCACGCCGCCGAAGACGACCTCGCCCAGAGCCATCTGGAGCATCTGGACAAAACCGCCCAGCGGGGTGTAGGAGTCGTGCATGGAGTTAACCGAGCCGTTGGAAGCAGCCGTCGTGAAAGCGGACCAGGTGGAAGAGGAGGCGATACCGAAGCGGCTCTCCTTGCCCTCCATGTTGCCGCCAGCCTGGCCATCGGTCATCTCGATGTTGACCGCGCCGCCATCTGCCAGCTGCGGGGTGCCCGCATGCTCGTTGAGGGCGATGATGCCGGCGAAGATCACCAGCAGGATGAACATGGCGGCAAAGATGGCCTTGCCCTGCTTGGTGTTTTTGACGCCGATACCGAAGGTGAAGCAACAGGCGGCCGGGATCAGCAGCAGGCTGGTCATCTCGATGATGTTGGTGAAGGCACTGGGGTTCTCATACGGATGAGCGGAGTTCACTCCGAAGAAGCCTCCGCCGTTGGTGCCGGACTGCTTGATGGCGACCTGAGGAGCCGCGGGACCCTGGGGCAGGAACTGCTCGGTGACCACGCGCGCGCCCTCGACAACCTTGCCGTCGACCTTGACCGTGTCGCCCTCGATCTCGGCGCCGTCGATGACGCTCCAGCCGCCGTCTGCATTAGGCTGGACAGCGACGGGCTCTACGAGCTCAGCCTTCTGAGCCGGCTGGAAGTTGGAGATGACGCCACCGGCAGCCAGGCAGATGCCGAACACGAGGTTCAGCGGGATGAGCACATACAGGACGGTGCGGGTGAGGTCGACCCAGAAGGAACCCAGACCCTGCTCCTTGACCTGACGGAAGCCGCGGATCAGCGCGAACATGACCGCGATACCGGTGCCGGCGGAAACGAAGTTCTGCACGGTGAGACCCATGAACTGCACAAGGTAGGACAGGGTGGTCTCACCGGAGTAGGACTGCCAGTTGGTGTTGGTTATGAAGGAAGCAGCCGTATTGAACGACAGGTCCCATGACACACCCGGCAGGTGCTGGGGATTGCCTGGCAAGAAGGACTGAAACGCCTGGAGTGCCACAAGAGCCACGAGGCCGATCCCCGAAAAGACCAGCACGCTCGCCAGATAGCGCCTACACCCCATCTGCTCTGCCGCGTCGATGCGAAGCAGACGATAGACGCCACGCTCCACAGGAGCAATCACAGGCGACAGGAACGTATGCTCACCATCCATGATATGGGCCATGAACCGACCGAGCGGAACGGCCAGGACGACGAGCACGGCAAAGTACAAGATGTACTGAATCGCAGCGTCCATAGTTTACGAATCACTCCTCATCAGAATGTAGATGTAATAGATAAGGAGTCCAATGCAGACGACTCCGATGATGGGAATGAGGATGTCCATTTACCGCCCCTTTCACGCGCGGTCCGATGTCTCGGACGCCTGCTCTCGCAAGCGTCTGGGGACAGTAAACGCTTCTAGGGATTAAAGAGGCGTGAGGGCCGGGGCTCACGTCCTTAAGATGCCGTAAAGATGCAGGTAGAAAGCACTATTGCGGCTGCAGTGCGCCTATACTCGACCTCGCGAGCATACAGTGGCGTCCTCACCGCGTATGCACGCATGGACAACGTTTCAGAAAGGCTACGCTATGCAGCGCGACGCATCGGACACTCGCGTCAACCCAGACCTCATCCTCAAGGCAATTGAGAAAGACGAGGCCGCCGATGACGCTCGAACCAGCCGGGGACACCTCAAGATTTTCTTTGGCTACGCTGCTGGCGCAGGCAAAACCTATGCGATGCTTCAAGCCGCCCACGCCGCCAAGCGGCGAGGTGTCGACGTCGTCGCGGGATACATCGAGCCGCACGAACGTCCGGCAACTGCCCATCTTGCACAAGGGCTTGAGAACGTGCCCTGTAAACTCATCGAGCACAACGGCATTGCGCTCAGCGAGTTCGATCTAGATACGGCTATCGAACGCGCCCCTCAGCTCATCCTTGTCGACGAGCTTGCCCATACGAATGCGCCGGGGTCTCGCCACGACAAACGCTATCAAGACGTCGAGGAACTTCTACATGCGGGAATCGACGTCTATACGACCGTGAACGTTCAGCACATCGAGAGCCTAAACGACATGGTTGCATCCATCACCGGCGTTGTCGTGAGCGAACGAATCCCCGACCGTATCTTCGATGATGCCGACCAGGTCGAGCTCGTCGACATAGAGCCCGAAGACCTACTTGAGCGCCTTCGCGCCGGCCTCGTCTACCGTCCCGCACAAGCCGACCGAGCGCAACAGCATTTTTTTACCGTCGAGAACCTCACCGCACTCCGAGAAATCGCGCTGCGCCGCTGCGCCGATCGCACCGGCCACCTCACAGATGCCGCACGCGTGCTGGGAAACCGTGACTACTACACCAGGGAGCGTATCTTAGTCTGTGTCTCCCCGGCGCCGACCAATCCCCGCATCGTCCGTGCCGCCGCACGCATGGCGAAAGCGTTTCGCAGCGAGCTCGTCGCCCTGTTCGTAGAGAGCCCGCGCACGCAGGCCATGAGCGATGATGAGCGCGCCAAGCTTGCAGCCAATATCGCCCTAGCCGAGCAGCTCGGAGCACATATGGAAACCGTCTATGGTGACGACATCGCGTTTCAGATCTCCGAGTTCGCGCGCCTGTCGGGTATTTCGAAGATCGTCATGGGGCGCACGGGCGAGCGCAGCAGCGTCCGTCAGGCCCTCTTCGGCCGCAAATCTCTCGTAGAACAGCTCATAACATTCGCCCCGAACCTCGACATTTACATCATTCCAGACCAGTCGACTCCGCCCTCCCGGCCCAAAGGACGCCGCCGCGCGGTCGCCCTGCAGCCGCCCAACAGCCGAAACGTGCTTCGCACGCTGGCCCTCTCTCTTGTCGCCACGGCGATCGGCACGGCTTTCCGCCATCTGGGATTTGCCGATTCCAGCATCATATCCCTCTATATCCTCACGGCCCTGCTGACCGCCGTCACCACGACGGGGCGTATCTGCACGATCGTATCGAGCGTGCTCTCTGTAGTGCTTTACAACTTCTGCTTCGTCACGCCTCTGTTTTCGCTCGCCAGCTACGACCGAAGCTATCTGGTCACGTTCGGCATCATGTTCGCTACCGCTATGGTCGCCGGCGAGTTAACTGCGCGCATCGCCGACAACGCCCGTACCTCCGCCGAGAACGCATTCAAAACGCGCGTACTCCTCGAAACGAACCAGCTCTTGCAGCAAGCCCATAGCGCGAAGGAGTGTGCCCGCGTCGCCATGAACCAACTCGTCAAACTGCTAAAACTCGACGTGGTCTTCTACACCGCCGAGCACGGCACGCTCGGCAAGACCCTCTATGAGTCCGCTGGCACCGAAAACCGATCCGCGTCGCTGTTCACCGACTACGAGCGCGCCGTTGCAACCTGGACCTACACCAACAACAAGCGCGCGGGCGCAAGCACGCGGACCCTGCCTGAGGCGCGCTGTCTCTACCTCGCGGTTCGTACCGGCGACAAGGTATTCGGTGTCATCGGCATCGACCTGGAGGGGCGCGAAATCGAAGCCTTCGAGCATTCGATCGTCCTATCTATCGTAGGTGAATGCGCCTTGGCGCTCGAAAGCGACCGGGCGGCGCAAGAGCGCGAAGAGGCTGCGGTCTTGGCGAAAAACGAGCAGCTGCGCGCCAACCTTTTGCGCTCCATCGGCCACGATTTGAGGACACCCCTCACGGCTATATCCGGATCTGCGGCAATCCTTCGGAAGAGCGACGAGAAGCTCAGCCTCGAACAACGCTGCGATCTTGCCGATGCCATCTACGACGACTCCCTCTGGCTTATCGATACCGTGGAGAACCTCCTCGCCATCACACGCGTCGAGGACGGCACCATTCGCCTCAACTTAACATCCGAGCTCATCGACGAAGTCATCGAGGCCGCCCTCAGCCATGTCGCCCAAGCATCGCATGGACGTGCCGTCACCATCGAGCACACTGACGACATCCTGCTGGTACGCATCGACGTCCATCTCATCATGCAGGTGCTTACGAATCTCATCATGAACGCCTTCAAGTACACGCCCGAGGACTCGACTGTCACCATCAGCGCGCGTCGCGAGGGTGCGTTCGTCGTGGTGGACGTCGCAGACGATGGGCCGGGTGTGGCAGACTGCGACAAGCCTCATATCTTTGAGCGCTTCTTTACCTCAGGCAATACGCGGCCCGTGGATTCGCGTCGAAGCATCGGCCTTGGGCTGTCGCTCTGCCGCTCCATCGTGGAGGCGCATGGCGGCGTCATCGAAGTTCGCGACAACCACCCCCATGGGGCCGTCTTCCGTTTTACCCTGCCCGCTGAGGAGATCGAGATTCATGAATAATGTCGCTAAGCCACGCATCCTCCTGGTCGAAGATGACCTGACCGTTCAAAACCTCGTTTCGACCGCGCTTGACCTCCACGGCTATGTCGTGAGCAAGGTTTGCAACGGCCAGGCCGCCATCATGGATGCGGTGTCGCACGGCCCCAGCCTCATCATGCTCGACCTCGGCCTTCCCGACATTGACGGTATCGAGGTCATCACGAAGATCCGAAGCTGGTCGGCAGTCCCCATTATCGTCATTTCGGCGCGCACCGAAGATTCCGACAAGATTGCAGCACTTGACGCAGGGGCAGACGACTACCTCACCAAGCCCTTTTCTGTGGATGAGTTGCTCGCGCGCGTCCGCGCGAATTTGAGGCGCTCCTCGATGGCGTCGAGCGAGTCGACAGAAGCGAGCACGTTCGACAACGGTCCGCTGCATATCGACTACGCCGCGGGATACGCGACGAAAGACGGACGCGAGCTCTCGCTCACCCCAACCGAGTACAAATTGCTCGTCCTTCTGGCGAAAAACGTCGACAAGGTGCTCACCCACACCTTCATCACCCGCGAGATATGGGGCACGAGCTGGGACAGCGATCTGGCGAGCCTGCGCGTGTTCATGCGCACCCTGCGCAAGAAGATCGAGGCAGACCCCTCTCATCCCAAGATGATTCAGACGCACATGGGTGTCGGGTACCGCATGCAGCGTCTCTAGCCCACCCCACAAAAAGTTGCGGTGGAATACGGATTAGATAAGGCCTTTGACAGCCAAAACAGTCCGTATTTCACCGCAACTGATAAGGATGGGATGGATTAGAGACCCAGGTAGGATGTCATGCCTTCGACGGCGAGCTTGGCGCCGGCTACGGCATGGACGACCGTGAGCGGGCCATTGACCACGTCGCCGGCGGCAAAGACGCCGGGCACGGTAGTCATGCCGTGCTCATCGACCGAAAGCAGGCCGCGATGGTCGGTCTCCAAGCCGCCCGTCGTAAGCACGAGCTTGTCCTTGGGCACCTGCGAGGCCGCGATGACGATGGTATCGGCCGCGGCATGGTCGAGCTCTTCCTCGTAGCCCACCACGTTGTTGTCCTCGTCGAAGATGGCCGTCTCGAACACGGGGCCGTTGTCGTCGATGGCGCAGATAGCCTTGCCGCACACGATCTCGGCGCCGTCGAGCTCGGTCAGCTCGACCTCGTCGTCAATTGCCGAGATGTGGCGCGAGCGGGCATACACGGTAACCTTGCGAGCGCCCGAGCGCAGAGCCGTGCGGGCCACATCCATGGCAACATTGCCGGCACCGATAACTGCCACATTCTGCCCGATCGCCACACTCGTGGGATCGACCAGGTAGTCGATGCCAAACAGCACGTTACCGCGCGACTCGCCAGGAATCCCCAGCTTGCGAGCACGCCAGGTGCCCGTGCCCACAAAGACCGCGTCATAACCGTCGCGCAGCAGATCGTCGATATGCAGCGCGCCGCCGATGGTGGTCGAGGGACGCACGCGCACGCCGAGCGAGCACATCACGTGGCGGTACTTTTGCACCAGCGAGCGCGGCAGACGGAACTCGGGGATGCCGTACTCCAACACGCCGCCGATCTCGGGGCGCTGCTCAAACACGGTAACGGCGCAGCCCAGCTGGGCCATCTTAATAGCCACGGTAATACCGGCAGGACCCGAGCCGACCACGGCAATCTGCTTGCCGCACGACGGGGCGGGCTTCCACTCCTTGCGATCGAGATACGCCGTGGAGATATAGTTCTCGATGCTCGAGAAGTGCACCGGCGTGCCCTTGCGACCCTGAATGCACGAACCCTCGCACTGGCCCGAATGGTTGCACACCATGGAGCAGACCGCGCTCATGGGGTTGTTCTGGAACAGCAACTCGCCCGCTTCTTCTAGACGACGCTGCTTAAACAGATCGATGACCTGCGGGATAGGCGTCTGCACCGGGCAGCCCTTGATCTGGCAGAACGCCCTTTTACAACCCAGACAACGATTTGCTTCCTCGACAATGTGGATAGCCACGCGATTCCCCTCTGATTCGCATCAACACAATAACGGGCAGTTCCAGATGCTGCCCAGTACCGGCAAGACGGCCGCCCGTAGCGGCCGCCAGCCACGCTACATCTCTCGATGTGCACCTTCGCAACGAGCAGACATACGCTCGAGCGTCGTCAAGCAGCCGGCTGCCGTCGCCGGCACGCTGTTCTCGACCACACACGGAATGCCCGGGCAGGCGGCAGCGGCCCAGGCAACGACGGGCTCAAAGTCGTAGCGACCCGTCTCGCCCACGCCATGGCACACCAGACGCGAGCCCGTGCCGTCACACCAGCCGGCCTCATCCTCGTTATCCACGACTTCGTAGTCCTTGGCATGCAGCACGCGAACCTTGCTGCCACACAGATAGAGCATGTGCGACGTAATCTCCTGCGCCTCACCGACAACGCTGGGGTGCAGCAGCGACACCGGGTCGTAAATCACGCCGAGCGCCGAGCTCGGCACACGCTCGAGCACCTCGCGGCAACGCTGGGGTGTGTTAACCGTCTCGTTCCAGCCGGGCTCGATCAAGATTTGGCCGCCCATGGCCTCGGCACGAGTGCAGATATGCTTGAGACCCTCCACAAATGCGTCGAGCGCCTCGTCGGTCATGCGGTCGTCCGCCACGGCGTTCTGCACATTGGGACGACCGGTCTCGGTACCCACCGGGCAACCGCCGAGCATCTTGGCAAAATTCAGGCATGCCTCGTACTCGGCAAAGTTGTCCATAAGCTGTTGGCGATCGGGGGTCGCCAGGTTTTTATAGCAACCGAACACAGCAACCGAAACCCCCGCCTCGTCGAGCACCGCGCGAAGGTGGTCGGCAAGCTCGCGCGTAAGGCCCAAACGGTTGATGCCCATCGACTTATAGAGCACCTTGCTCGGCAGCTGGATGCACGAAAAGCCCAGCTCGCCCGCCATGCGAATGCGCTCCTCGACCGTTCCCTGCGGAAGGTCGTGCAGGCGCACGCCCGGAGTAATGGCTCCCACGCTATTCACATCCCTTGCAAGCGTTGATGCCCGGGGTGTATCCGCCAAACGGGTCCTCGATGGAGCACACGCCCGAAGGGGCCAGCGGATCGCGCTTGCCGGCTAGCTTGTCGTGGTGCATGGTCTCGATATAGGCCAGCACCAGCGGCGCCACGCCCTTCGCGTCGTTTTTGACGATGGGCTCGCTCATGTAGTAGCCAAACGTGCCCTCGCGGTGCGTGGTGTTGCCCAGGCCCGCAACCAGGCAGATGTTGTCGAGCGCCAGCTGTCCATCATGCTCGGACAGGCAGGTCTCGCAGATGCCGTCGAAGGCACGACGACCATACTGGTAATAACGCTCGCCCAGCACGCCCAAGCGCACGCCCTTCATGATGGCATTGGCAAAGATGGCGCTACCGCTCTCCTCCAGATAGTTGGGGGCGATGTTGGGCAGGTTGATGACCTGGTGCCACATGCCGGTCTTCTCATCCTGATACGGCAGCATGGCATCGATCAGGTCGTGGAACATCTTGCGGATCTCGTCCTTCTCGGCCGACATCGAAGGCGGCATGAGCTCCCAGGTATCGATGAGCGCCATGGCAAACCAACCCTCGGCGCGCAGCCAGAAATTGGCCGAAAGGCCGGTGACCGGATCGCACCAGAACTGCTTGCGGCTTGCGTCGTAGGCGTGATAGTACAGGCCGTTGAGCGGATTGCGCATCAGATCGTGCACGACCTGGAACATATGGAAGCTGTCCGAGCAGGCACGGCGGTTGTGGAAGCTCAGCTCGTACTGCATGTAGAACGGCTGCGCCATGTACATGCCATCGAGCCAAATCTGGTTGGGGTAGACGGCCTTGTGCCAGAAGACGCCCTCTTTGGTGCGCGGCTGGGTCTCGAGCTGACGGTAAATGGTGTCCATGGCGGCACGGTATTTGGGCTTGCCCACCAGATCGTAGAGCTTATAGAGGGTCTTGCCGGCATTGACGTTGTCGAGGTTGTACTCGTCGGGGTTGTAATGCTTGATGGTGCCGTCGTCCTGGACAAAGAAGTCGATATAGTCGTCGGCGAAGGTCAGGTAGCGCTGCTCATCCGTGATCTCGTACAGCTCGATGAGCGCCTTGATCATGCAGCCATCGATGTAGTTCCAAGTGTTCTCCTTACCGGCACGGAGCTTTTCGATGTTCCAGGCCGGCGCCTGCGGCGTCGAGGTCTCGATCAACTGCTCGATGTAACGGTCCAGAATCTGATTGCAACCCATTGCTGTCCCCTCTGACGTTAATGATGGGTGAACGTTAACCCTAGTGTAACGCGAACGGGGAATGTAGGGTGAACGTTAACCCTACATTCCCCGCGAACGGCAGACTTTTAGCGGCAAACGGCAGCTAAGCCCGCGGCAATGCGATGCGCCAGACGCTCATAACCAGCCGGGCTGTAATGCAAACCATCCGGCATATAGAGCTCGCGATGCTCCGGCAAAAACGGGCTGATGCCGCTCTGCGCGTACAGATCGATTACCGGCACCGAGTAGCGGTCGCAAACCTCGAGCATCGCCCGCACGTACGCGATCTGCGTCAGGCCCAGATGGTTGAGCTCATTGCTCGCCGGAATATCCTTCTCGTGCTTGCCACTCGTCTTGCACGGCGTCATAAACACGAGCTTTGCCTGGGGTGAGCGCGCCGTGATGGTACGGATCAGATAATCGACCGCACCATAGAACTCATGCACATCGGTGCTGCCCAGCTCGCCGAGCGGCACGTTGCGGCTAAAGTCGTTGACGCCGCCAAAGACGACATAGACATCGGCCGCGTCATCGATGCCGTCCAGACGCTCGACAAACGAATCGGTACGGTCAGCCTTAATGGCGATGCGCGAACCCTTGATGCCAAAGTTCTCAACGGTCGCACCGCCCAGCAGCGCGCCCAGGTGCGTGGTCCAGGAGATGTCGTTGCCGCCTGCGCCGCATCCGTTGTCACCCCATGTGGTCGAATCGCCAAAGCAGCAGATGGTCGATTCACTCAATGTCTTCATCGGTTTCATGGTTATACTCCTCCCCGCCCAAACGGCGGTCTTTGGTCTTGTCAGTCATTACCGCTTGCTCGCGCTTTGCCCATGGCCTACGAGCAAACCCCGGCAGCACGCTCGTCAAGCCACTCGATATCCTCGGCAAGGTAAGCAACGCCCAAATGGTGCCCGCCCGGGCAGACCTCGTGTGACAAGTCGCCGGCATGTCCCACAAGCTCATAGGCGTCCCGAACGATATCGAGCTGCTCGTCCACGTTCGCAAGCCCACGGGCACCGTTAAGATGATCGCCCTCGCAGCTCTGCACCAACAGCGGGCGCGGCGCGATGAGCGAGGCAATATCGCCCATATCGAGCAGGCGCCACAGCCCCGGCACATAGTTGCAGCTGCAGTTGCCGTTGAGGTGCAGCAGCGAATCGTCGACACCGTACAGATAGCCCGAGACAAACGCCTTGCGCACGCGCGGGTCGAGCGCCGCCAGGTACAACGTCATGTATCCGCCGCCCGAAAAGCCAAAGCAGCCCAGGTCATCCATGGCAATGTCGCCGCGCGCCTCCAGGTAGTCGATCAGACGCATGTTGTCCCAGGCGTTGAGGCCTGCAACCGTAAGGCCCAGCGGCTCGGCCATGCGCGCCTGGTTTAGGCAGGTCCCGCGCAGGAAGCTGTTCTCGTCGTCGCCCTGGCCCTTCCAGTCGCGACGGTATCCCCAGCCGCGGGCATCGGGGCAGACGGTCACATAGCCCATGCGCGCCAGACGCAGACCGTAGTCGTAGTTGAACTTGCGTACGGCGTCGTCGACTGCCGGCACACCTGTCACGCCCGCAACACTTGCGGCGCCGGCGCCCTGGTGACCATGCGGGCAGATATAGCAGCGCTTGCGGCCGTGCGCATCGAGCTTGGGCGCCTGCGGCTCGAGCAGGTAGAACGGCATCCAAACGTCGCGCTCCACCTGCAGCATCGCATGGGTGCGCACGATACCGCCGGCAATCTGCACCCGATCGAGCTCGCGTACCTCAATCGGCACGCGGTCCATCAGTGATAAGCCCAACAGGTCAAACAGCCGAGCCCTCGTCGCAATCTGCCATGTCTCAAAGTCACCGGGCGTCGCGCCCTTAAACGCGGCGGAGCGGCCTTCTCGCTTAAGACGGTCGCGAAACGCCGGCTCGTCTTCGTAATAGGTGTCGATATGCACCGTGCGACCGTTATCGGAAAGACTGGCGGTCTCCACGGCGCCACCCGAGCCGCCCTCGGGGTCCCAACCGTCCGCACCGGCAAGCACCTGCTCGCGGGCATACCGGGCAGTGGCTGCAGCATCAAGCTCGCGGGCCCATGGCACCCAGCCAGCAACATCGCCTGCTGGGCCATGCAGGATTGCGCCGGCGTAGCATGCCCTCTCGTGTGCCTCCGGCTTATTCCAATCCCACCAGCCTTCGCACTTGATATGCTGCCCCAGCCAGCAATCGATCAGCACGGTCTGGCCCCACTCACGCCAAGGACGTCCCAGGTAAACCGAACCAGGCGTCACATCTTGCGCGGCCGTAAACGAGCAGCCGTGGAACACAAAACCGTACGGCTCACCCTCGGGTGTCGATGCCGCCGTCACGTAGCCGTTCACGTCCATATTGCGGTTGAGCGAGCGGATCTCGCACCCCTCAAAATAGGCACGCGCGCCGCCAAAGATAAAGTCGACGTCGCCCTCGATCCGGCAACGTCGGAAATACTGACGACCCACCCGGCGCGGTGCGAACTGCTTGGGCCCAATGAACCCGCCCGGTTTGACTTCGCGCGGGGGCAACGGGCCCAAAAACAGGGTGTCTTGGCGTCCCGTAATGCAACAGGCGTCGACCACTAAACGGTCGCCGTCGGCGTACAGGGCAATCGCCTGCCCCACCTCGCGACCGTCGCCGGCATCGTTGACGATCGTGAGGTTCTCGAGCCGCACGTCGTCGGCATCGACCAAAACGGTATAGGTCCTAAACGTGCCGAGCGTACCGTCGACACTCGAACCATCCTTCGAGGGCATCTTGGCACCCAGGCTGCCCACGATGCGCACGCTGTCAGCCGTCTCGCCCACCAGCGTCACATGCGGCCGACGAATCTCGACCCGCTCGCGATACTCGCCCGGATCGATATGGATCCTCACCGGCTGCTCGGCATCCGGACGGAGCTGATCGGCTGCCGCCAAGGCATCAGAAATCGTTGGATACGCTCCTGCTGCGACCCTCGAAACGCGCAGCGTATAGATGTTTTCACTCATCGACCATCACGCTCCCAGGCAGCGAACTGCTCAGGCCAGCCCTGAGCCTGCGGCTGAATATGCTCGGCACAGCCCTTAAAAGCCGTTTGGGCCGTGGCAAGCGCTGCCCCATGCTTTCCATGGGGAAAGACATGCAAACTAAGGCCAATCCCGTGGTCGGCAAGCGCCTGCGCAAGCAAAAGACTGTTTTGGACCGGCACCGATTTGTCCTCGGCGGTATGCCATAAAAACGTTCGGGGAAAGCCCTCGCTCACCATGTTCTCGACCGACAACTTTTGAGCCAAGGCGCCGTCGCCCCCCGTTAGGTGTACAAACGAACCGCGATGGGCATAGGACCCCGAACTCACGACCGGATAACCCAGGCAAAGTGCATCAGGCCGAATCGACTCAGGCGATGCCGCGATCGACTCTGCGAGCCAGGGCTGGTTCCAAAGCGCCCCAAGCAGGCCAACCAAATGCCCGCCGGCCGAAAAACCCATGACCGTAATCCGGTCGGGGTCGACACAGAACTCCGCCGCATGGCCTCGGACGGTATCGACCGCTCGCGCAAGCTCCTGCAACGCCAGCGGATAGACAGCCGGAGCAACCGAATAGTTCAGCACAAATGCCTGGTAGCCCATCGCCAACAAACGGAGTGCCACCGGCTCGCCCTCTCGCGGCGAAACGTGATCATAGCCGCCTCCAGGCACGATCACAACTGCAGGCAGCGGTTTTAAAGCATAAGCATCTTCGGTCGGGGCAAAAACATAAGACGTAATCGTGGCAGACGAGCCATCGACCCCGACAGGAATCGTTTTATTGAGCATGAATTCCCTTTCGCCATAATGCGTTGCGCAGCGCACACGGCCGCATCGCATAAGGGCTGCATTGCCGGTCTATCCGACAATGCAGCCCTGGTCATCAATCCGGGTTAGGAACGGACGATCTTGTCAACGTTTTGGAGTTGCAGCTCCTCGCCGTCCTGGCCCTCAACAACCACGTTTTGCAGGTCAAGTACCTTGACGTTTTGAGCGATGATGCCCTGGCGCACCATGGGCTCAACGCCGCAGGCCATGGCCGGGACAAAGGGCTCGGCATCCTCCGCGAAGGTCACATGGACATCCTGGAACGTCAGGCGCGTCACTTTGCTCTCGGGCAGGCCCGTGATGTAGGCCGCGGCGGCATGGCAGTTGGTGGCCTCGATATCGCGGAACGTCGTGGCACCAAAGCCGGGCGTGCGGTCGTCGACGGGCAGCGCCTCGCGGTTCTGGACATAATCGGTCTTGCCGTCCTTGTCGCAGAAGTAGAACGAATTGACCACGAAAGGCGTGAGCACCTCGTCCATGCGAATGTGCTCAAATGTGATGCCCTCGTTGACGGCGTCCTTGCCGCGACCGCGGCGGGTCTTGACGCGCAGGCCTCGGTCGGTGCGCTCAAAGAGGCACTTGCTCACGGTGAGGTCCTTGATGCCGCCGGCAGCCTCGGATCCCAGCACCACGGCGCCGTGGCCATCGTGCATGTAGCAGTGCGAGACGAGCATATCGTGCGTAGCGGGACGAAGCTCGGGCTCGATGCCCAGCTTGCCGCTCTTGATGGCGATGCAGTCGTCGCCCACCGAGAACTGGCAGCCAAGGACGCGGACAAAGCCACAGCTCTCGGGATCGAAGCCGTCGGTGTTGTGGGAGTTCTTGGGACCCTCGATGGACAGGCAAAGCGCATCAACGTGCTCACACAGAACGGGATGGATGTTCCATGCCGGGCTGTTGCGGACGGTAAAGCCGGCAAGGCTCACGTTTTGGCACTCGGACAGGAAGATCATGCGCGGGCGGGCGATCTCGCGGCCCTCCTCGGGGCGGAAGATATTCTTAAAGTCCTTGTTCCACCAGTTATCCTCGGCAAAATCGGTCTGGCCGTCGATGGCGCCGCGGCCATAGATGCACACGTCGTGCACGCTCAGACCCGTAAAGGTCGAACAGTAGGTCGAAAAGCTCTCGCCCTCCCAGCGGCCCAGGGGCAGCATATCGGTGCCGGCATACCCGGTGCCCTTGTCACCCGTGACCGTGCCCGGAATGTAGGCAAGCGCCGCGCGGTCGTGACGGGCCAGCAGCACCGCGCCCTCGGCGAGCTCGATGTTGATATTGCTCTTAAGGAAGAGGGACTTGATGCGGTAGTTGCCAGCGGGAATCAGCACGCGCCCGCCCTTGGGACAAGCCATGATGGCAGCCTGGATATTGGTGGTGTCATCGTGCTCGGCATCGCCTTTGGCGCCGCAGTCGCGAACGTTGATGGTAAAGGGCTCCGCGGGCGTGGTGACGCCCACGCTCAGCTCGCGCTCGCCGCAGACAAAGCGGACGAGGTTGCGCTTGCCGGGAACCAGGCCGTCAACATAGGTCTCGACCGTATTCGTGGTACCGACGGGCTCATCGTTGACAAAGATCTCCCACGTATCGGCACAGGTAAAGTAGCCACCGTCGTCGAGCTCGATAACGGCCGCGCGGGCATTGCGCCAGATAACGTTCGTCTCCATGGGTCTCTCCCTCAAATGTAATCAGAAGTTCATACTACTCGTTTTTAAAAAAGGGCCGCACCCGCCGGTTGATCTCCGGTGGCACGGCCCTGTGATGTGGACGATGCGCTTGCCTTACTCGGCGGGGATTACGCTGCCGTCCTGGAAGCCAACGTTGTTGTGAGCGAAGCAGTCCTCGTACTTGAAGCCGGAGAGTTCCTCGCAAAGAGCCTTGACCTCGGGCTGGACGTCGGCCATCTTGCCGCCCTCCTTGACGCGCTTGATCTCGTCGCAGAGGATGTCGCACTGCTCCTTGTCGATCTTGATGCCGCGGGCAAGGATAGCCGCGAGCAGGAAGAAGCCGGCGCAGCCGATAAGCATGTAGCCGCAGATGTACAGAGGCACGGTGGCGGGCTGGGTCACGGCGTCGCTGTTGCCGGCGGTCTGAATGAAGCCGGAGGCAGCAAGGACGATAGCCCATGCGTTGACGGCGATAGCCTGGGCGATCTGCTGGCAGAGCTGCTGAGCGGAGCTGTAGATGCCCTCGCGACGACGCAGGGTGATGAGCTCATCGACATCGGGGATGTAGTTGAGCAGAACATCGGGCAGGTACTGGAAACCAACGTAGAAGAACTTCCAGATGGCGAAGATGATGGGGTAGGCAATCATGGCGATGGCGACCGTGGAGGTGCCGTTAATCTGACCAAAGGCGAAGTAGTTGTAGGCGATGATGCACGCAGCGCAACCGACGTTGGCCAGGTACCAAGACTTGTGGAAGCCCTTCTTGGCCATGAGGGCAACCCAGATGGCGGTGCAGACGATAGCGACGACCTTGCCGGGCATCTCCATCACGGACTCATAGGACTTAGGAATCTGCAGGCAGTAGACGATGAAGAAGGACAGGCACGCAGACCAGCAGGCAGCAGCGAGCTTCGTGGAGACCTGTGCATACAGGACCTTGCGGAAGGACTTATTGCGGAAGGTAGAGACAACGTCGATGAAGAACTTCTTGATACCCTCGCCGACGCTCTCGATCTTCTCCTGAGCCACCTCCTCGGGGGTGTGCTCCCACGTGGACAGGTACACGCACAGCAGCGAGATTGCCATGACCGAAGCGTTGACCGTAGCGATGATGAAGTAGCTGAACGGGTTGGTCTCGCCGAAGGTGCCAAAGCCAAAGCCGACGAGTGCTGCCATCAGGAAGCCGGCGGCGTTACCAAAGAGGTGCTTGTAGCCGGTGAGGTACGTACGCTCCTTGAAGTCGTCGGTCATCTCGATGGTAAGCGGCGACAGGTTGGCGGTGCAGAACGTATACGCGACGTTGTAGATCAGGTACAGCACAAAGTAGTACGGGAAACCAAACGGCGTAGCCACAAAGATGAGCGGCTCGGCGACCATCATCGGGATTGCCAGCAAGATCCAGAAACGGCGGCGGCCAAAGATACGGCCGATCTTGGTAGCGTAAAAGTTATCGGCCACAAAGCCCATGAGCGGGCACAGAATGGCGTTGAGATAGATGGCGAACGAGCTGATCAACGCAGCCTCGCCTGCGGACAGACCGCACTCCGTGGACAGGAACAGCACCATGTAGCTGTGCGTAAAGGTCAGGGCACCAGAGTTGAGCATGCCGCCCATACCAAAGCCCAAGCGCGTCCAGAATGTGATCTTGCGCTTTTTACCGATCTTGTTAGTCATCGAGCTCCCTCTCTTTTCTCGATTGTCTTGGAACAAGACATTGGAGTCCATACCGACGTCTGTCTGCATGCCGTTCAGGGTGAACGTTTAGCTAGATTATGCGCGATTGCTTATAATAGGTGAACGTTCACTTGTATATTATCCTTGAACGGTCGTTTTTTGCCGTTGAACGGGCCTGAAAATGAAAAAATCCCTGCATTTTTGATTATCAAGTCGATTCAGCACCACGCAACAACTAGGTGAACGTTCATTGTTCTCTGGAGATGAGGGAGGTGCCGGGCACCCTTCCCCAAAAAAGCCGTGCACGACAACGCAACGAGAAACGAAAAACGACCCCGCCGAGATTGTCCTCGGCGGGGTCGCCCAGTCTTTGCAGCAGCTTATTCAATCACGCGCTCAACGTGTCATCGCTACAGGCAGACGCCGTCCTTCCAGATGCTGATCTCGTGACAGCCGCGACGCTCGGCGCTGGTAAGCTTGCCGCTCGCCGTGTCCAGCACCAGCTGATACAGATCGCCGGCAGCCTCATCGAGCGTACGCTCGCCCGTAGCCACCACACCGGCGTTAAAGTCCATCCAGTTGGCCTTGTGGTCGCACAGGCGCTGGTTGGTGAACACCTTGAGCGTAGGCGCCGGCGCACCAAACGGCGTGCCGCGGCCGGTCGAGAACAGGATCACGTGGCAGCCGGCAGCCGTCAGGGCCGTGGTGGATACCATGTCGTTGCCCGGACCGCACAGCATGTTCAGACCATGCTTGGTAGCCTGACCGGCGTACGGCAGCACGTCGACGATGGGGGCAGATCCGCCCTTTTGCACGCAGCCGCAGCTCTTGTCCTCGAGCGTGGTAATGCCGCCGTCCTTGTTGCCGGGGCTCGGGTTCTCGTAGACGACCTCGCCGTGGCTGATAAAGTAGTCCTTAAAGCCGTTGAGCATGTCGGCAGCTGCGTTAAAGACGTCCTGGCTCTCACAGCGATCGAGCAGAATGCTCTCCGCGCCAAACATCTCGGGCACCTCGGTGAGCACCGACGTGCCGCCGCGGGCGACAACCATATCGCTCACGCGACCGATCGTGGGGTTGGCGGTAATGCCCGAAAGACCGTCAGAGCCGCCGCACTTAAGGCCAATGACCAGCTCGGAGGCAGGAATGGGCTCACGCTTGGCCTGCTTGGCCAGGTCGGCAAGCTCGGACAGGATCTTGTGACCCTCGACCTGCTCGTCGGCTACATCCTGGCAGGCGAGGAATCGAACGCGCTCGCGATCGAAGTCACCGAGCTCGTCGAGTACCTGCTGGTGCGTGCAGTTTTCGCAACCGAGGGACAGGAACAGCACACCCGCAGCGTTTGCGTGACGCGAGAGCGCCACCAGCAGACGGCGCGTCTGGGCATGGTCGGCACCGGTCTGCGAGCAGCCAAAGGGATGCGGGAAGTAGTAAACGCCCTCCAGCGAGCCCTCGACCAGATCCTGAGCCTGCTCGCACATGGCACGTGCGACCTCGTTGACGCAGCCGACCGTGGGGATGATCCACAGCTCGTTGCGCGTGGCGGCGCGACCGTCAGCGCGGCGGAAGCCCATAAAGGTCTCGGGCTCAACCGGCTCAACGACCGGATGCGTCGGGTTGTAAGCGTACTCGACCTCGCCCGAAAGGTTGGTCTTGACGTTATGCGTATGAAGCCACTGACCGGGCTGGATGTCGCCCGTCACGTGACCGATAGGAAGACCGTACTTGACGACGTCCTCCCCCGCCGCAATGGCACGCACGGCCATCTTGTGGCCCTGCGGAATATCCTCCGCGGCAACGACCTCGCCCACCCCGGGAACCGCGACGGCGGTGCCCTTGGCAAGCGGCGACAGCGCGACGATCACGTTGTCGGCCGGATTGATCTGGATAGTGTTCATTACAAATGGTCCTAACCCTACAGGTTGAGCAGAAGTCAGCGGGCGCCCGCCAGTTGCCCGGCGGACGCACAGAAGGATTTAGGCCTGGGCGTTGGCAAATGCCTGCTTGGCGCCCTCGGCGCGCACAACGGCAAGCGCGTTGACAACAAACTCCTCAAGGCCGGCGATCTGCGTAAGGTCCTCGCCCCACATCTGCTCGTTGCTGAGCACGTCGTGCACCAGCTCGGCATCGTCTGCACCGGCGTGGGCGGCGTAGAAGTCGAGCACGAAGGCATCGTCCTGAGCGGTGTACTCGGTGCCGTCGGCGCGGCGCAGGTGCAGGCCATCGCCCTCGCGAGCAACGAGCTCCTGCGTATAGAAGGCAATGAGCGTAGCGAGGCTCGTCGCCAGGCACTTGGGCAGGCTGCCGGTCTCGGCAACATAGTCCTTGAGCGTGGGCAGGTCGCGAGCGCGCCATTTGGCGGTTGAGTTGAGGCAAATGGAGAGCAGCGCGTGGTCGATAAACGGGTTGTCGAAGCGGTTCTCGACGGCGGCGGCAAAGGCCTTGCAGTCCTCGACATCAAGATCGGCGGCAAGCGTCGGGATGACCTCGTCGTAGAGCATGGTGTTCATGAAGCCGCGAACGGTCTCGTCATGCATGCAATCGCGCACGATGTCAAAGCCGGCAACCCAGGAGCCCGGAACAAAGGCAGTGTGGGCGCCGTTGAGGATGCGGACCTTGCGCTTCTTGTACGGGGTGACATCGGGGGTCACAAAGACGCCCGGCAGGCCGGCCTTCACGAAGGGCAGACGCTCCTTGAGCGACTCATCGCCCTGGATGCCCCACATCTGGAAGGGCTCGCGCACGGCCAGGAAAGGATCCTCGTAGCCCAGGCGCTCGGCCACGGCAGCGGCCTCCTTGGGGTCGCGGATGCGGCCGGGGACGATAGTGTCGACGAGCGTGGTGCAGACAGTGCAGTCGTTGGCCATCCACTGCGCAAACTCGTCCTCCCAGCCCCAGTCGCTCACGTACTGGTTCATGATGCGCAGCAGCTCCTCGCCGTTGTGATCGATGAGTTCGCAGGCGAGCACGATGACGCCCGGCTTGCCGGCGGCCCAGCGGGTGTGGAGCACCTGGGCAAGCTTAGCGGGGAAGCTCGCGGGCGGCATGTCGTCGGCCTTGCAGGACGGATCGTAGGCAATGCCAGCCTCGGTGGTGTTGGAGACGATAATCTCCAAATCGTCGGAGACGGCGACCTCCATCATGGCGCGGTAGTCGTCCTCACGATACGGATTGAGGCAGCGGCTGCAGGCGCTGATCACACGGGACTCGTCGACCGTGTTGCCGTTCTCCTTGCCGCGCACCAGCACGGTGTACAGGTCATCCTGGGCATTGATGCCGTCGGCAAAGCCAAAAGCGCCGCTGATGGGCTGCACCATGACAACCTTGCCGTTCCAGCCGGTTGCCTCGTTGCCCATGTCAAAGAAGCGGTCGACAAAGGCGCGCAGGAAATTGCCCTCGCCAAACTGCAGAACCTTCTCGGGCGCGTCCTTGGGCAGCAGGTAGCCCTTGTAGCCGATCTTCTCGAGCGTCTCGTAGCTGATGTTCTCCATCGATGTCTCTCCTTAGATTGCTGTTAGCGTGCAGGCAAAACGGGGGCGCCGCGTGTGGCAACGGCGCTCCCGAGTTCGGTGTGATTCGATGCGGGTTTAAGCCTCGACGGTATCCAGGTCAAAGCCAAAGTAGCGGACCGCGTTGTTGTAGCTGATGTCGCGCACGATGGTGCCCAGCAGCTCCATGTCGGCCGGATACTTGCCCTGCTCAACCCACTCGCCGATCACGCTGCACAGCACGCGACGGAAGTACTCGTGACGCGGGTAGGACAGGAAGGAGCGGGAGTCGGTAAGCATGCCCACAAAGTTGCCCAGCACGCCCTCGTTTGCCAGGGCCGTGAGCTGCTCGCGCATGCCGACCTCGTTGTCGTTGAACCACCAAGCGGAACCGTTCTGGATCTTGCCGGCAGTCGGGGCCTCCTGGAAGCAGCCCATGACGGTGTCAATCATGGTGTTATCGATGGGGTTCAGGCTGTACAGGATGGTCTTGGGCAGGCCGCAGGTCTCCTGGATGGAGTTGAGGAAATCGGCGAGCTGGTCAGACGGCGTGTAGTTGGAGATGCAGTCGTAACCGGTATCGGGGCCGAGCTTGGCAAACATGGCGCGGTTGTTGTCGCGCTTGCAGCCAAAGTGCAGCTGCATGGCCCAGCCCAGACGGACATACTCGCCGGCAACGAACTGCATAAAGGCAGTCTTGTACTTGAGGATCTCTTCCTCGGTAAGCGGCTCAGCAGCCAGACCCTTGGCAAAGATGGCCTCGATCTCATCGGCGGTAGCCGGGACGTACATAACGTAATCGAGTGCGTGGTCGGAGGCGCGGCAGCCCAGCTCGTGAGCAACGTCGTAGCGCTTGGAGATGGCAGACTTCATGCCCTCGAAGTCGCTGACCTCAACGCCGGCAACCTCGGAGAGGTGCTTGCAGTAGTCGGCAAACTCCTGACCGCGCTCGATACGCAGAGCGGCGTCGGGACGCATGGCGGGAACGACCTGAACGTCAAAACTGTCATCGGCAGCAATCTTCTTGTGCCACTCAAAGCTGTCGGCGGGGTCGTCGGTAGTGCAGATCATGCGGACGTTGGACTGCTTGATTAGGTTGCGGCAGGTAAAGCTGGCCTCGGCGAGCTTGGCGTTGGCAAGGTCCCAGACCTCCTGGGCGGTCTTGCCGTTGAGGACGCCCTCGTAGCCAAAGTAGCGCTTAAGCTCCAGGTGGCTCCACTCAAAGACGGGGTTGCCAACGCAGCGACCCAGGGTCTCGGCCCACTTTTGGAACTTCTCGCGAGCAGGGGCATCGCCAGTGATAAAACGCTCGTCGACGCCGTTGGCGCGCATCAGGCGCCACTTGTAGTGGTCGCCGCCCAGCCAAACCTCGGTGATGTTCTCGAAACGCTTGTCCTCCCAGATCTCCTTGGGCGAAATGTGGCAGTGGTAGTCGACGATGGGCATGCCCTTGGCAAAGTTGTGGAACAGCTCCTCGCCGGTCTTGGTGCTCAGCAGGAAATCCTGATCGTCCATAAAGTTTTTCATCAAACAGCCCCTTTGCTGGCAAGGCGGGCGCACGGCGCGCTCGTTATCCTTTAGGTGAACGTTCACTATACTAATCCATTGCAACTCAAAAGGTGAACGTTCACCTAACCACCATGGGGTGAACGGTAGGTTTTGCCCGTTCAACGGTTGCCGGAGCTGTGACTTGCATGTATTGCGGACCGGTTGGCGTCCCCGAACACCGAACTTGAGCGCTTTTGCTCAGGTGGGTCATGTTCCGACGTGCATTTTTGGGAGTATTCAGCATCGAAGCGCGCCGCGCGCCGTCCTCGGCGCCCCGTTTGGTGCGCATATTGCGTCCGATCGGCATAAAAAGTGCCGCCGACGGCGAAATACGCCACCGGCGGCACTTAAAACAGTCGTTCTGCGCCTCATTCAGGGCATGCCAATGCTGAATACTCCCAAAAATGCACGTCGCAAGAGGGGGCACCTGCCCGATCGACTAAATTCCCGCAAGTTCGCAGTAGCGATCGACATTGCTGGCAAATACCATCTCGACGGCGCCCTTCTGGACGGGCACCGTCGGGGTCCTTCCCCACAGCAGATAATCGCCCAGCGTCTTAGCGCCGCGATACGCCAGGCTCGTCGGGTCCTTATAGACAATATTGGTAAAGATACCGCGGCGCAAGGCCAGGGCGCTTTCGGGAAACAGGTCGTTGCCGATCACCATAACCTGACCGGCCTTGCCGCTCGAGACAAGCGCATCGGCAACCACTTCGGAACCAACGGCAAAAACGCTACAAATGAGCTCAGGGGCGTCCGGCGCACTCAAGCGCTTTTCGAGCTCATGCTTGAGCTGTTTGACTTGCGCATGGGCACCGGCAAGGTCCTCGACCTGCCATGGAATATCTCGTTCGCGCAGGTAATTGTGGAAGGCACGGGCGGTTAGATAGTGTGAATCGGTATAGGGGTCGCCCGCTAGCAGGAGCACGCGGGCATCGACACCAGCGGCGTGAACCAAGTTGACCGCCTGCTCGGCCATCAGGCTGCCCGCCGTTGAATAATCAGCCAGACTGGCGCCCAGACGGTCGAGGTGCGGACGGTCGCCGTCGACGAGCTCGATCGTCACGCCCGCCTCGGCAATCTGCCCCAAAAGCTCAGTTGCACGATCGTCGCCCGGCGCATAGGCGAGCAAGCCATCGATCTTCTCGCCCACCTGCAAACGCTCGTCGATTTGCTCGAGCGCATCAGCGTAGCCACCCACGCCAAATTCAACACGCTCAACCGTAATGCCCCGGTCGATGACCTCCTGCTCAAAGCGGTTGCAGCCTTCCCACAGGTAACGGAAAAAGTACGCTCCCTCGCGCGATGCGCGGGGCAGGCAAAACACCAGGTTGATATCCTTGCGGCGCAGGCTCGAGGCACTCGTATTGCGATGGTAACCCATGGCCTCGGCCTTAGCATTCACCTTGGAGCGCACGGATTCGCTCACGCCGGCCTTACCCGTCAGGGCCTTGTGCACGGTATTGATGGAAACGCCAAGCTCGGCGGCTATGTCCTTCATGGTTACGCGAGCGCTCATGGGGATACTCCGTTATAGATAAGTTGCCAATTAACAGTACAGGTAACGATACCCCAAAATCACTCTACAACTCGCCGCGCTCGCCCCCAAATGTGCAAAGCGCCCCGCGAACGGATGCTCGCGAGGCGCTTGGATGCCTAGACCTTATTTAATACCGCGGCCCAGGTCTTCGGCGATTTTGTCCACGCCCTTAAGTGCGGCGCACGTCTTTTTGTTGGAGCAATGCCCCGTGCAAACGCCACCCTGAGCGCAGTCGGCGCAGGTGCCCTTGCGGTAGATGCGCACGCACACGGCAACAAACGTAATACCGATAACAGCCAGTACAACAATATCGATAGGTGCCATAGCAAGCCTCCTCTAGTTAACCACCACTTACTTTACCCCATTCTCCACCCACAAAAAAGGGACGGGCTTATTTTGATCAGTTTTATCTGCGGAAACGCCACATCTCCCCCACCAAAAAGCCCGAGTGTCGCTGGGACACCCGGGCTCGTGGAAAGGGGTTAATCCTTATTCGGACTTAAGCGGAAACTGCAGCAGAAGCGGTGTTGGTCTCGTCCTCGTCGGTCCAAGCGTGCTTGGGCATGGGACGGAAGATCTGGAAGAGCATCGCAACCAGCAGCACGATGGCCACAACCGTCCAGATACCAAACTGCCCAAGGACAAGCAGGTTATAGAACTGGTTGATGAACAGGCCGATGACCCAAGCGAAAGCGCACTCGTAGCCGATGGCAATAGCGGTCCACTTGCCGGAGTCCATCTGGTTGCGGATGGTGCCAATGGCGGCAAAGCACGGAGCGCACAGCAGGTTGAACGCGCCAAAGGCAACGCAAGCGCCCATGGTGGGGAACATGCCGGCAAACGCGGTCCACAGGCTCGGGTCGGTCTCGCCCGCGTCGGCGACGGACAGCAGCGAGCCGGCGGTGGCGACGACGTTCTCCTTGGCGACGAGGCCAGAGACGGTCAGTGCGGTTGCCTGCCAGGTGCTAAAGCCGAGCGGGGCGAAGATCCAAGCGACCAGGTTGCCCAGCATGGCGAGCACGGAGTAGTCCATGAACTCCTCGGGGATGCCGTCCATCGCAGGCAGGAAGCCAAAGGAGCCGTTGTAGCTACCAAAGTTGGAGAGGAACCAAACCACGACGGTGGACGCGAAGATGACCGTGCCGGCCTTCTTGATAAAGGCCCAGCAGCGCTCCCACACGTGCAGCGCCCAAGAGCGGATCGCCGGGAAGTGGTAGGCAGGAAGCTCCATAACGAACGGCGTCGGGCGGCCGGCGAAGAGCTTCGTCTTCTTGAGCATGAGGCCCGAGGCGATGACGGCAAAGACGCCCAGGAAGTAGAAGAGCGGGCTGATCCACGCCGCGGTGGTGGAAGAATCGCCGATGATGGAACCCATGAGCAGGGCGATGATCGGCAGCTTAGCGCCACAGGGAATGAACGTGGTGGTCATGACCGTCATACGGCGGTCCTTCTCGTTCTCGATGGTCTTGGTGGCCATGACGCCGGGGACGCCGCAGCCCGAGGACACGAGCATGGGGATGAAGGACTTACCGGACAGGCCAAAGCGGCGGAACACGCGGTCCATGATGAAGGCGACGCGGGCCATGTAGCCGCAGTCCTCCAAGAAAGACAGCATCACGAACAGCAGGAACATCTGCGGCACAAAGCCAAAGATGGCACCCAGGCCGCCAACGATACCGTCGCAGACCAGCGAATCGACCAGGCCACCGTCCTCGGTGCCGCCCGCCACAAGGGCGTCGTGCACCACGGTGGTGATACCCGGGACATAGGGGCCGTACTGTGCCGGGTCGACCGAGTCGGCATTGTCGCCCGCAGCCTCGACGGCCGCGTCGTAGGCGTCGCGGCCCTGACCGAGCACGTACCAACCGTCGGTGCCGAAGAGCTGGTCGTTGGTGAAGTCGGTCACCGTGCCGCCCAAGGTAGAAACGGCGATGTAGTACACGCAGAACATGATGACCACAAAGATCGGCAGGCCCAGGATACGGTTGGTAACCACGCGGTCGATCTTCTCGGAGGTGCTCATCTTTGCCGGAGCCTTGGCGAGGCACTCGTCAATGATGTGGGCAATCACGCCGTAACGCTCGCCGGTGATGATGGACTCGGCATCGTCGTCGCAGTCCTGCTCGCACTGGGCGACCAGCTGCTCCACGCGAGCGGCCTTCTCCTTAGTGAGGTTGATGAGCTTGCAGGCGTCCGCGTCGCGCTCAAACAGTTTGACCGCGTAGTAGCGACGCTTGTTGGCGGGAACGCTCGCCGGCAGGTTGTTCTCGATGTGGTCCAGAACGTCCTCGATGGAGGAATCGAACTTGTGCTCCGGCACCTGGCCCTTAGAAGCAGCGGACTTCTTGACCTGCTCGAAGAGCTCCTTGATGCCCTTGTTCTTAAGAGCCGAGATCATCATGACCGGACAACCGAGCTTCTTGGAGAGCTTGTCTGTGTCGATCTTATCGCCGTTCTTCTCGACCAGGTCGGCCATGTTGAGGGCAACGACCACGGGCAGGCCGGTCTCGATAACCTGAAGCGCCAGGTACAGGTTGCGCTCGAGGTTGGTGGCGTCGACCACCTGGACGACAACATCGGGCTCGCCGCTCATGAGGTAATCGCGCGAGCATTGCTCCTCGGGGCTGTAGGGGGAAAGCGAGTAGATGCCAGGGAGGTCCGTGATGGTAACGTTCTTGTCGCTTAGGAGCTTGGCTTCCTTTTTCTCAACCGTGACGCCGGGCCAGTTGCCAACGTAGCCGTTGGCGCCGGTGATCAGGTTGAAAAGCGTGGTCTTGCCGCAGTTGGGGTTACCCGCCAGCGCGACATGGATCTGAGAATCCGCCATTCAATCCTTCTTCCTTGTGTGCCTGCACTGCTTTCTCCGCGCAGGCTGGATAATGTGCTTCAAAGATGCTGCATTAAGTTAGAAAAACCTAACTTTATCTGCAGAAATATACGTCGCAAGCCCTTACTGGACCTCGACGACGGCCGCCTCCTCCTTGCGGATGGAAAGCTCGTAGCCGCGCACGTTGATCTCGACCGGATCACCGAGCGGCGCGACCTTCACGACCTTGAACGAAGTGCCCTTGATGAGCCCCAGGTCCATAAGGTGGCGGCGAAGCGCACCCTCACCGTGAAGCTTGACGATGGTGGAGCTCTCGCCCACCTTAACGTCACCCAACGTCTTCATTTACTTGTCCCCCTTTCAGTGCGTACAGAAATGCCGTCGACTAACCGACAGTCATGATGTGCATGGCAACCTTGGAATCGATGCCAAAGCGTGCGCCCAGCACCGTGACGATGATATTGGCGCCACTCGAGCTCACCACGTGGATTTCGTTGCCCTCGACAAAGCCGAGGTCCTTGAGGTGGTGCTTCATGTCCTCATTGCCCTTTACACGAGACACGCGCACGGTTTCGCCCGCTTTTACCATCGAAAGCGGCATGGCCGGCATCTGCGGTCCGCAAGACATGAGTTGCTCCTAACGTCAGTTCGTCCTCAACATCGACGCGTAAAAAGTTAACCACGTCTATGTTCGCTATAGTAAACTAGCACGTGGTTAACTTTTTGGAAAGGGTCCCCATTCAGATTTCGAAAAAGTTTCCTATACGAAACAAAAAGGCGCGGCAAAGGACCATCCTTTACCGCGCCCTATCATGCTTAGAGCGAGAGATTTCTGATCGATGTAACGCAGGAAGCCTCATCCACACCCGAAACGCGGAACACGATGTCCTCGCCACATTCGCCACAGAGTGCCATGAGCCCTATAACGTCGCGACCGTCGGTATGGCGGTCGCCGATGCTGACCGACACGCCGCTACGATGCTTGGCAATAATGTCATAGAGCAACGCAACCGGGCGGGCATGCAGTCCCAACGGATCTTTAATCGTCTTTGTAAACTCGACCATGTCCCCTCCCACGACATCGCACATTCGGCCGGCAAACACAGCCACGTGGTAGTTATTGTAGCGTTAGATGCTTGTCGAGAGCTCCTCTGAACACCTCGTGGGCAAAAAGTGGCAAATATGAGTACTGTCACCAATTTAGTAGCAGCAAAATCGAGAGCCATTTGCCTACTTTGAGCGATTTGAAGAGGTTAAATGCCGTCAAACGCCCTTTAAAGGGGGTTAGATAAATTGATTATGAGCCCATTTTCGCTCAGAACAGGCCAAAAAATATGACACCTCTTTTGCAACAGTACTCATATTTGGCATTTTTTGAACACGGGGTCCAAAACCATGCCCCAAAACACAAAAGAAGGGGCCTCGTAAGGCCCCTCCTTAGGAAAGGGAATCGATTTATTCCACAGCCGTAGATTAATCCTAGCCGCTACTCCATCATGTCGAGGACGGAGGGGCGAAGCTCGTTCTCGGCGGCCTCGGGATCGGTCTCGCGCAGGCGGTTAATGTAGCGGTTGTACCACATCACGGCAAGGCCCAGGAAGACAACCACGCCGCCAACGTTGTAGACCAGCGTCAGCCACAGAGGCTGATCGAGCGGAATGGTGCCGCAGATAAGCACGAAGCAGAAGACCACAAGCAGGAATGCAGCAATGACCAGGCCAAAGGTACGCGAACCCATGCGGAAGCCACGGGGAGCAGCGTCGAAGTTCTTACGCAGCATAAAGTAGGCAAGCAGGATCAGCAGCGGCGGGAGCAGAGCGGTGGCAGCCGTCATGTTGGTGACAATCATGAGCAGGTCGTCGAGGTTACCAGAGCCCAGGGCCGGGATGATCAGGATGGGGACGACGATGGCGAACTGCAGCCAAGCGGCGCGGGCAGGAATGCCATGCTCGTTGAGCTCGACGATCTCGCTACCAAAGACGCCCTTGGGGATCTCGGTGAAGAACACCTTGATGGGAGCGGAGGTCCACATCATGAGGGAGCCCAGCGTAGCGGCGAGAAGGATCAGGCCGATGACGCGCGTAGACACTTCCATGGGAATGCCAAAGTGGGCAAAGACAGCGCCGAACACGTCGAAGATGCCGGTGGAGATGGCAACGCCGCCCTCGGGGATGAACAGGTTAACCAGCAGCGAAGCGCCTGCATACAGAAGGCCGATGGTCAGGCCGGCGATAACGACGGTGCGCACGAAGGCCTTGACGCCACCCTTAAGGTCGTTAAGGAACACGCCGACAGACTCAGCGCCGCCAACGCCCTGGATGATCCAGGCAAGCGTACCGAAGAAGCCCCACATAGTGGCGAAGTTGCTCATGTCGGGAGCCATGTTGGCGGGCGTGGGAGCCGTAGCGAACTCAACGCCGCCAAAGGCAGCAGCCAGGGACAGCAGGATGAACACGGCAGTCAGGCCGAGAGCCGCGGTCGAACCGAAGGAGGAAATAGAGCCGATCCACTTAGCGCCCTTGGTCGAAACCCACGTGGCGATAGCAAAGACGACGATCTCGATAATGGTGATCCACAGCTGCGAAAGCTCGGCATTGGCACCAAAGAACACGTAGCTCGCGTAGATGATGACGTTGGGCAGGACGGACGCAAAGTAGAACAGGTTAACGAACCAGTAGCTAAATGCCGTCAGAAACGCCCAGCGGCCGCCCATCGAGGTCTTAACCCATGCGTACACACCCGACTCGGAGTCCTTGTTAAGGCCGACGAACTCGGCGGTAACCAGGGTATAGGGGACAAAGTACAAAAGCGTGGCGAAGAAGAACGACGGCGCAGCTGCCAAGCCGATGGCCGCGTTGTTGTTGATGATGTTCTTGATACCGAACACGGCGGCAACCGTCATGCCCAGCAGAGCGAACGAACCGATCGTTCCTCGTTTTTCAGAGCTCATAAGCCCTCCCAATCATCTATTAAATGTCATCTAAACCCGTCCGAGCTGCAAGTGCAAACACGGACGGCGCACCTGCTAAGGGGAATGGGGAAAAGGGAGTCAACAAAGCCATCCCCCTTAACGGCGCGAAGCAAACGTCCAAACGGACGAATACTACTTGTTGGGGAAGGAATAACCTTCGACCGTCACGTGCAATACCACGACGCGGGAATCCGCGGCATTGGCCACGACACGGTAGGCCTCGTCAATTTCGACGACGGCAACGCCGCCGGCGGGAATCGTCACGGTCTCCCCCGCACCCTCAAAGCGCTCGCGATCATCGATATCGCTGTAAGCGCGGGCGCAGGTGAGGCCTGCCTTGGGGGCAACCTCGACGGTCAGGGCGCCGTCGAGCGGAGCGAGCACGGCATGGTAGCGACGGTGACCGACCAGATCGGCAGTAGCCGCCTCGTGGGCGTTCACCCACCAATACACCAGCGAGTCGCCGATAGAGTACGCCACGTCGTGCTGCAGGTCGGCAACACCATCGAGCGCCTGACCGGTGCGCATCCACTTCTTGACGGACTTCATCTGAGCATCGAAGTCGGCACGCGAGTTAAAGACATGCATGACTTATGCCTCCTTAATGGGTGCCAGCGCCTGAGCCAGATCGGCAGACGTCAGCGGTCGCAGGGACACCTCAAAGCTGAAGCTCTCAAAACGGGTGCGATAGGAATCGAGCACCTCGGAACCCCAAGAGTTCGAGCCAAGGCCGAGCAACTGGTCGTTGATGTTGACCGTGACCGTGTCGCCCGGAACAAGGTCGTAGACGTGCTTGGCGTTATCGATGGCCTCGCAGCTATAGGGCCATGCCGAGAACGAGAACGGGTTGGAAGCGGCGTCGCTCGGACGTGTCACGACCAGACCGTCACCGTGGCTAGAGCGCAGGGCAACCCAGCGGGTACCCTCGCGGTTGGCACAGTCCTGAGGCATAACGTAGGGCGTAAACATGTCGTCGACTGTGGTGCGGTAATGACCGACCGGGTTGGCGCGCAGCGAGTCCGGATAGTTCTCGCCCGGGCCGTGGCCATACCACTCGACGGCACGATCGCAACCGGGGACTTCGAAGGAGATGCCGATGCGCGGGATGATATCCGAGTAATCGCCATAGGGCTCGCCGGAAACCTTGAGGTCGACACGACCGCTCGGAAGCACGGTGTAGACGAGCTCGACGCGCATGCCGAACGCGCGGACGGGAGGAGCGATACGCTGGCTCACGGTCACGACGACCGCATTGCCATCCTGCTTCCAAGAAACCTTGCGGGTAGACGTCTGCATCACATCGATGAAGTTGTCCTTCCACAGTGAGTCATACTCCTGCGCATGGTTATCGACGAGCGGATGCCAAAAACCAACCTGGGGACCAGAGGCCATGACGTCGCGGCCGGATGCCTTCCACTCGCTCACGGTACCGTTGACCTTGCTGAAGGTCAGCTCACCGTTGAGGGAGTGAATGCGGATTTCCTGCTCGGTCTCCTCGACCGTAAGCTCAGGACGAGTGGGAGCCGCGATGGCTGGCGCCGGATGGTTGGCGACGGCAAACTGGCTTGCACCCAGTTGGAACATCGGCTCGCACCAGACGTGAGCGGCCATGGTGTAGGCGTGCACGGTCAGCAGGGTCTCGCCTACCGCGGCCTCGCGAATCACCAGCGGCAGCTGGACGGACTCGCCGGGGGCAACCGCACCGGGCATGAGCGTCTTGCGGCACACAACGTCGCCGTCCACCAGGGTCTCGGCCGACAGGCAGACATCCTCGAGGGTGGTAAACCAACGCTTGTTGGTGACGGTCAGCTCGCCTGCCTCGGCGTCATAAGCCATGCGAACCGGGCAGATGACCTGGCCATACTCAGTGAGGCCCGGACTCGGCTGCTGCCAGGGGAACACCATGCCATCGATGCAGAAGTTGCTGTTGTTGGGGTAATCGCCGTTGTCGCCACCATACATATCGTAGGCAACGCCGTCCTCGGTCACAGCAGCCAAACCGTGGTCGCACCATTCCCAGATAAACTGGCCTTGGATGCAATCCCAGCGATCGAAGACCTCCTGGTACTCGGACAGGCCTCCGGGGCCATTGCCCATGGAGTGACCGTACTCGCAGTTGATGCGCGGCTTGGGGAACGGATGCTCACCAAAGTCGTTCATCTGCGACACACGGGAGTACATGGTGGAAATGACGTCGACGGTATCGGCGTTGCGGTCCTCCTCGTAATGGACCGGGCGACCATCGAGCTCGTGAGCCTTGGCGTACATCGCGCGGATGTTGCAGCCATAGCCGCTCTCGTTGCCCATCGACCACATAATGATGCAGGCGTGGTTGCGCTCCTGCATCACCAGGCGCTCGATGCGGTCGACGTAGGCCGGCTCCCATGCCGGGTCGTCGGTGACCAGGGCGATATTGCCGATATTCTCGAAGCCGTGGCTCTCCATATCGGTCTCGGCGACCAGCATGATGCCATACTCGTCGCACAGCTCGTAAAAGCGCGGGTCGTTGGCGTAATGGGACGTGCGCACCGCGTTGATGTTGTGCTGCTTCATGAGCTCCAGGTCGCGGCGCATGCGATCGAGGCCCACGGCGCGGCCCTTGTGATCGTCGTGATCGTGGCGGTTGACGCCATGCATCTTAAAGTAAGTGCCGTTGAGGTAGATATGATTGCCCTCGACCGTCACCTCGGCAAGACCCTGGCGATGCGGGACGTACTCGCTGACCTGGTCACCGTCGTAGACCTCAAACGTAAGGTCATAGAGGAAGGGGTCCTCGGGATTCCAGAAGTGGGCATCGGTCACGCTGCACTCGGCATGGCCGTCGACGCACTCGCCCGTAGCCACCACGTTCTCGCCATCGCTGAGCGTAAACACGACGCGGGAAGCGCCCTCGGCCACCGTATCGAGCGTAATCAGAGCGGCATCGCCCTCGCGGTGCGTGCGGAACCTAAAGTCGACCAGGTGTGCGGCGGGACGCTGCATAAGGTACACATCGCGGAAGATGCCCGATGCCCACCACATGTCTTGGTCCTCGATATAGCTACCATCGCTGTACTGCAGAACCTTGACCGCAAACAGGTTGTCGCCCTCGACAAGCGCGTCGGTCACGTCGAACTCGGCAGACAGGCGCGAGCCCTTGGTCATGCCGATAAACTTGCCGTTGACGTACAGCTCGCCATAGCTCTCGATGCCGTCAAAGCGAATGATCTCGCGAGCGCCGGCAGGCACGGCGGGAAGATTGACGATGCGCTGGTACACGCCCGTGGGATCGTCAGAGGGAACGAACGGCTGATCCACCGGGAACGGGAAACCCTCGTCGGTGTAGGCAAGGTTGCCATAACCATCCACCTGCCACAGGTGCGGAACCTCCACGTGATCCCACTCGGGCTCGTACGTGGAAAGCTCCTCGTTAGAGACGGCAGCAGGCCCCTCAAAGAGGCGGAACTGCCACGAGCCGGACAGCTGGACAAACCCGCGCGACAGCTCGCGGCTGTACGTAGCGGCGAGATCGGCGGTCTCGTAACCCATGAAGTACGCATGGGGTGCCAGGCGGTTCCTGTGGGTGAGCGCTTGGTTTTCCCAATCGTTAATGGCGTCCATGGTGATGCTCCTTCGTCATCGTAGTGATTCTTGTGCAACCGGTTGTCCTTATCTTACGGTCGATGCAAAAAACTGTGCAACCGGTTGTCCGCTGAACGGTCGATTTGGTCGGGTTAACGGTGCAACCGGTTGTACAACCGGGACACTTATGTCACCCTGAGTATCGACACTCAGCGCAAGACATCGTTCTTAAGCTCGTAGGCAACCACCACGCCCGCTGATATCTCACCCACACGAGACGTATTCGATTGTGGCTTGGTTGCAAAACGACACCGGTCACCGGATACCATGAACGCTGTTCAGGCGCACTATAGTAAGCTGTATCCGCACCAACCCGTATCAGCGACAACATCGACCGCATTCTCCAGGAGACGCCATGACCCAACCAGTTCGCACCGCACCTACGCTTGCCGAGGTTGCCGCAGCTGCCGGCGTGTCGCGCTCCACGGCATCGCGCGCTCTCAACGATTCGCCCCGCATTAGCGAGGAAACCAAAAAGCGCGTCCGCGCGGCGGCCAAGGAAGTCAATTTTGTCCCCAACGCTCGTGGCCGAGCGCTCGCTGTCGGGCGCACGGAAATCATCGCCGTGCTCGTGACCGAGCCCCTAAGTGAACTCTTCAGCGACCCCACCTATAGCGAGTTTTTGAGCGGCATTACCGAGGAACTGTCGGAGTCGTCCTATCTGCCCGTTATCTTGCAGGCGTCTTCTACGCATGAGCGCAACCGCGCACGCGAGCACTTTGAGCGCCGCTCGTTCGACGTCGTGATCGACGTCTCCCCCTACAAGGGCAGCGAGCTGCTCGAGGTGCTGCGCGAGCTGGGCGTACCCACCGTGTTGTGCGGCCAGCTCGAGGGCCACCCCTATCGCGATGTGTTCTCGACAGTCTACTCTGACGACGAAGAGGGCGGACACTTTGCGGCACTCGCCATGAAGGAACGCGGGCGCAAAGATATCGTCGCCGTGTTGGGACCGCAAGACAACCCCGCTGTTGTCGACCGCCTGCGCGGCTACCGTGCCGTCTTGGGCGAAGACCTCCCAGACGCAAACGTTATCTATACCGGCTGGAACAACGGAGACGGCTATCAGGCCATGCACCAGATCCTCGCGCGCGAGATTGCTTTCGATGGCGTGCTCTGCGGATCGGACCGTATCGCGGCTGGCGTCATCACCGCGCTCAACGAGGCAGGCCTATCCGTTCCTGCGGACGTTTCTGTCGTCGGCTTCGACGATCACGAGATTGCGGCGCGCTGTGTCCCCGCGCTCACGACCGTCCGTCAGCCCCTGCGCGAAGAAGGCCACATGGCCGCCAACATTGCGCTCGACATGATCAAGGGTGCCGAGCCCACCACCTCCGTGATGCACATGCAGCTGATCCAGAGAGACTCGCTATAAGAAACTGGGACGCACTTTCCGCCTGACAGTTGTTGCGGAAAGCCTGTTCCGTTTTGAGCGCTCATTCTGGGTCACAGTTTCCGTTAGACAGCTCAACCGGAAAGTGCGTCCCGTTATTTGGCTGGAGTCTGGGTCGCAGTTTCCCAGAGGACCCCTTTGGGAAAGCGCGACCCATTCCGGACGCAGATTCCGGGACGCGCTTTCCGCGACGCCTGGTCATCCCATGCCCTCACGATCTCGGCGTATAAAAAACGAGGGAAGGCACGCGTCCTTCCCTCGTTGCAAGCAATATATAGCCGCTCGCCTACATCAGGCGCAGGCTGACGTCCTTGAGCTGGGCGCCGGAAACGGCACTCGGAGCACCCGACATAAGGTCGGAGCCGCTGGCCGTCTTGGGGAACGCCATGACGTCGCGGATGGAGTCGGAACCGGTGAGCAGCATGCACACGCGGTCCAGGCCCAGAGCAAAACCGCCCATCGGGGGCGCACCAAACTTGAGCGCCTCCATGAGGAAGCCAAACTGAGACTCGGCGCGCTCCTCGGTAAAGCCCAGGAGCTTGAGCATGGACATCTGCATCTCGGCGTTGTGGATACGCATACCGCCGCCGCCGGCCTCAAAGCCATCCATGACAAAGTCGTAGGTGCACGAGCCGGCTGCCAGGGGATCGGCCTCGATCTTGGCGATGTCGGTCTCGGTCGGCAGGGTGAAGGGCTGGTGCTCGGCAGCGTAAGCCTTGCGGTCCTCATCCCAGTGGAACAGCGGGAAGTTGACGACCCACAGGAAGTCGTGGCCCTCGCGCTTAATCTCGAGGGCGTTGGCCATGTGCGAGCGCATGCCGCCCAGGATCTCGTCAGAGAGCAGGCGCGGACCGGCGGCGAACATCACAAGGTCGCCGGGCTCGACGTCCATGCGCTCACGCAGAGCGGCCATCTCCTCGTCCGAGAAGAACTTGACGATGGGGCTGTTGATGGAGCCGTCCTCGCGGAAGGCGATCCAGGCCAGGCCCTTGGCGCCAAACGTGGAGGCCACGCCGGCGAGCTTATCGATCTTGGCACGTGCCCAGGCACCGGCGCCCTTGGCGTTGATGGCCTTGACGACGGAGCCCTCCTCGTTTGCGGCAGTCGCAAAGACCTTGAACTTGGAGTTGGCAAAGATGTCGGTCAGGTCGACCAGGTGCATGCCATAGCGGGTATCGGGCTTGTCGGAGCCATAGGTGTCCATGGCCTCCCAGTAGTTCATGCGACGCAGCGGCGTGGGCATCTCGACACCCATGCGGCCGAAGGCATCGGACAGGACTTCTTCGAGCGCGCTCATGACATCGTTCTGGTCCACGAAGGACATCTCGATATCGACCTGAGTGAACTCGGGCTGACGGTCGGCGCGCAGATCCTCGTCGCGGAAGCACTTGGCAACCTGGTAGTAGCGCTCGACGCCACCGACCATAAGCAGCTGCTTCAGAAGCTGCGGGGACTGCGGCAGGGCGTAGAAGTTGCCCGGCTGAATACGGCTGGGGACGATGAAGTCGCGGGCGCCCTCGGGCGTAGACTTGAACAGGGAGGGCGTCTCGACCTCCATGAACTCACGGTTGTGCAGCGCCTCGCGAATGGCAAAGGTGAAGTCGGAACGCAGCTTGAGGTTGGCCATCATCTCGGGACGGCGGAGGTCCAGATAGCGATAGCGCAGGCGGGTGTCCTCGCTGGTCTCGATGCCGTCCTCGATCTGGAACGGCGGGGTGACGGATGTGTTGAGCACCTCGGCGTGGTCGGTCAGGACCTCGATCTCGCCGGTCGCGAGCTTGGCGTTGGTGGTCTCCTCGCCACGGGCGCGCACGACGCCGTGGATCTTGATGGGCCACTCGGGACGCATGGTCTCGGCGATCTTAAAGGCGTCGCCGTCGGAGTGCTCGGGGTCGAAGGTGAGCTGCGTGATGCCCTCGCGGTCACGAAGGTCGCAGAAGATAAGGCCGCCGTGGTCGCGGCGACGACTCACCCAACCGGTGAGGGTGACCTCTTCGCCCACGTTCTCGCGGCGAAGCTCGCCGCAGGTACGGGTGTGCATGGAATGCTCGTCGATGGGACGGGTCTGGCTCATACCAGTGATCCTCCTTTATGGATCTGTGCCGCCCCGTGTCGTTCCGGGCGGCGTCGTACAGATTTGCCCAGCCTGCGTAAACCGCGCAGCCAGACATGACGTTCTATCTTATCGCACCTGTGTCGATGTGCCGCGGAAAAGTAGCTCCTGCCCAAAGACTTGACGGAGACGAAACAATTGCCGCACTGCGGCACCCGCCCGTACGCGTCACGTGCGACAATATGCCCCAATAAAACAGCACCCGGAAAGGCCCGTCATGACTGCACGCCTCATCGTTATGGATATCGACTCCACCCTCATCAACCAGGAGGTCATCGACCTGCTGGGCGAGGAGGCCGGCGTGGGCGAGGAGGTGGCGCGGATCACCGAGCGTGCCATGCGCGGCGAGCTGGATTTTAAGCAGGCACTTGAGGAGCGCGTGGGGCTGCTTGCGGGTTTGGACGAGAGCGTGTTCGAGCGCACCTTTGAGCGCGTAACGTTTACCCCCGGTGCGTTGGAGCTTGTGCGCTCGGCGCATAGCAAGGGCTGGAAGGTCGGCGTGGTGAGCGGTGGTTTCCACGAGGTCGCCGACAAGATCGTGGCTACCGCAGGCATCGATTTTTGCCTTGCCAACCGCCTGGAGGTCGTGGACGGTAAACTCACCGGCAAGCTGGCGGCCGACATCGTGACCAAGGAGTCCAAGCTCATCCAACTGCTGGATTGGGCAGTTGAGTGCGGTGTCGATATGGCCCACACCGTGGCGATTGGCGACGGAGCCAACGATATCCCCATGATTCAGGCCGCAGGCACCGGCATCGCGTTTTGCGCCAAGCCCAAGACGCGCGAAGCCGCTCCGTTTGCCATCGACGAGCGCAACCTCATGCTCGCTATGGACATTATCCTGCGCGACTAGTCAGTTTGCCTCACAACTTCATCAAATCTGACATATTAGATTTCCGAACAATTTTGCCATAATGTTCGGAAACAACCCTTCGCATGCTAAACTTTTAAGCGTCGAAGGGAACTTATATGGACAAACGTGATCTTGAGCAATTGCTAAGTGACGTGGCAGACGGAAGCGTTGCACCGGCCGATGCCCTCACGCGCATCCAGACGGCACCGACCGCCGATCTGGGCTTTGCACAGCTCGATCTTTCGCGCGGGGTGCGCCAGGGAGCCGGCGAGGTTGTCTACGGCGCCGGTAAAACCGCCGAGCAGATTGCCGCCATTATCGTGGCGCTGCGCGACGCAGGCCAGGAGCACGTCCTGGTCACGCGTCTCGATGCCGACAAGGCAGCGCGCACCGCTGAGCTTCTTGATGACAATATCGACCTGGGTTATGTCCCGGACGCCCAGCTCGCCCTCGTGGGCGGCATGCCCTCCCCCACCGGCAACGGACGCATCGTCGTGGCCTGCGCCGGCACGAGCGACCTGCCCGTCGCCGAAGAGGCCGCACTGACGGCCGAGTTCTACGGCAACGAAGTCGATCGTCTCTACGACGTGGGCGTCGCCGGTCTGCACCGCCTGCTCGCACATGCCGAGGAACTTGCCCAAGCCCAGGTGGTCATCGCCATCGCCGGCATGGAGGGCGCCCTGGCAAGCGTCATCGGCGGCCTGGTGAGCTGCCCGGTCATCGCCGTCCCCACGAGTGTGGGCTATGGCGCGAGCTTTGGCGGCGTGGCCGCGCTGCTCGCCATGCTCAACTCCTGCGCCAGCGGCGTTTCGGTCGTCAATATCGACAACGGATTTGGCGCCGCCTACCAGGCAAGTCTTATCAATCATCTGAGCGCCGGTACACCCTGCGCCCGCTAAGGAGCATTCCATGTCCAACCATCAGCACACGCTTATCATCGACGGCACCTCGGGCATCAGCGGCGACATGACCGTCGCGGCGCTACTCGATCTGGGCGCCAGCGAGGAGCACCTGCGCGAGCAGCTCGCCACGCTCCCGGTCGACGGCTTTGAGATTGCCGTGACGCGCGTGAGCAAGCACGGCATCGATGCTTGTGACTTCGATGTTCAGCTCGCCAGCGAACTTGAGAATCACGACCACGACATGGCCTGGCTCTATGGCAATGAAGCTACTGCCGAGCACACGCACGAGCACGCTCATCACCACCATCACGACCACGACGAACACGACGAGCACGAGCATCATCACGAGGACGAGCATGTCCACTGCCACGAGCACACGCATGAGCACGCCCACGACCACAACGGTCACCACCACGCCCATCACCACCGCTCCCTAGCCGACGTCACCGAGATTATCGACGACTCGCAGCTGAGCGATGGCGCCAAGCGTCGCGCGCTCGCCATCTTTACCGCGCTCGCCGCCGCCGAGGCCAAGGCCCACGGCAAAACGCCCGAGACCGTCATGTTCCACGAGGTAGGCGCCGTCGATTCCATCGTCGACGTCTGCTCAGTCGCCATCTGCCTCGACGACCTGGGCATCGAGGATATTGTGGTCGAGTCGCTCTCCGAGGGCCACGGCACCATCCGCTGCGCCCACGGCCTTATGCCCATCCCGGTGCCCGCCGTCGTCAACCTGTGCCAGGCAGGCAATATCGCCCTCACGCCCGCACCGGTCGCCGGCGAGCTCGTGACGCCCACGGGCGCCGCCATCGTCGCCGCACTGCTCACGTCCGAGCACCTGCCGGCCCGTTATCGCATCGAAGCCGTAGGCTACGGCGCGGGCAAGCGTCCCTACGAGGGCTGCTCGGGCACGCTCCGCTGCCTGCTCGTCCACGTGGACGCATAAGAATGGATGCTCGCAAAACCAAAAGCCGCGCCGCTATCGTCACGGCGTTTTCCGAGCTCCTTCGCGAGGAAGACTACGGCAAGATCACCGTCGGCGACATCATCGTGCGCGCCAACGTGGGCCGCGCGACGTTCTACGGCCTCTTTAAGAGCAAAGACGACCTACTCTCCGAGCTTGTAAGCGATATCTGCGCCCACGCCCTCGACGACAATGGCACGCCGTTCGACGACCCGCTCGTACAGATCGAGCACATCCTCAACAACCTCTGGGAACGCCGTCAGGGTGTACGCGCCCTCGTAGCCGGCGCCGGCTCACGCGTCTTCGCCGACTGCCTCCGCAAGACCATCATGTCACGAGCAGCCGAAACCGTCCCTACCGACCCAAACGGCCCCGCCGCCACCATGGACCGAAGCTTCCTACTACACCACATAGCCTCAAGCTTCGTAGGAATGGTCCAATGGTGGGCCTGGCACAACTTCCAAGCAGATAAGGCCGACGTAGCCAAAGACTACCTATCAGCCATAAAACCCCTTTTCAACTAAGTAAGAAACTCATCCCAAAGCATCGCCCCAACCCAGGCCGCCACGCATCCCAAAGTGTCACTCGCACCTCAAAGCGCCTAACAACAAAGTGCCCACCACATCCAAATTCAGATATATATGTTGGTTGCTTGTTCGAACGCAACTGGATTCCCGCAGGGTCCGGCATAGGTTAACTTTCCGCCGCACTCCGCAGGACGCAAGAAGCTCCCGCCGCACGAAGTGCGCAGCGGGAGCTTCTTGCATGTCCGAGGACGCGGCGGAAAGTTAACCTATGCCGGACCCGGGCGTTATATCAATTGTTTTGGACTAGAACATGCCCAAGAAACCGTGCACAAACAGCGCGGCCAGAGCGGCACCGATAAACGGAGCGATGCCAGGAACGAGCAGGCCGTACTTCCAGTTGTTGTCAGCCTTGTTCTTGATCGGCAGCACCTGATAGGCCATGCGAGGACCAAGGTCACGAGCCTGGTTCATGGCGAAGCCGGTGATGCCGCCCATGCCCATGCCAACAGCCCAAACGATCAGACCGACGCAGATAGCGAGCATCAGAACGTTCTCGCCAGCGCGGCTAGCGGCAGCAAGGATAGCGCTAATAAACACAAAGGTGCAGATAGCCTCGCAGAAGAAGTTGCGGGCATAGTTCGTGCCCTCGGTGGTGGGGTTGGTCGAGAAGATGTTGCGCTGGGCAATGGGGTCGACGACGCCCTCGGAAGCCTTGAACTCATCGGCATACATAAGCCAAGCGATTACGGCGCCCACAAAACCGCCGAGCATATCGGCAATCATGAAGGGGATGCAGCTGCTCCACGGCACCAGGCCTACGATGCACTGGGCAAGCACCATAGCCGGGTTCATGCACACGGCGCCGCCAAAGACAAACAGGCAGACCGAGATGCCAAAAGACCAAGTGGTGATGGCAAACATATGGCCGGAGCCCTGATACTTGGTGCCCTTGAGCACGGTATCGCAGTGCACGCCCACGCCAAAGATAATCATGAGGGCCGTTGCGCCGAATTCGCAGAGGAGTTTGGTAAGCATAAAACCTTATCTTTCTTTTCGGTTATAAACGATTCGTTTAGGCCGCGCACTAGTGCTGCGCGACGACAACGCCCAGGCCATCGGGAATGACGGCCACCTTGGCATCGGCACCTTTCATCTCAAAGGCGAGCTTGAGCGCCTCATCGAGGGTGTTGACCGGCGTCATGTGCATATCCTTAATCATCTGGTGATCGCACAGGTCGGTAACCATAATCACCGGGTGATGTGCCAGGATGCGGGCGAAAATCTGGCTCGTCCACTGATCGGGCAGGGTCTCGTCCTTGGGACGATCGATACAGGCACGCTCAAACTCCGCCGGATCGTTGTCGGCGATGTTGTGATAGAAGCCCTCGCCACCGTGACCGTCGGCACAACCGGCAACGTCGATAATCACACCGCCCTCGGGAAGCGTGGCCTCGGCAGAGCACATGCCCTTCACGGCCTGGTAGATGTTCTGGTCGAGCGGGTAGCCGCCGTTGGTGGTGATGGCAATCTCGCACTCGACGGGCTCAACGCCGGCAAGGCTCTTCACGAACTCGCAGCCAGCCTCGTGTGCCTTGTGGATGTCACCGGCGAAGGAGCCGATGACCTCATGCTTGCCGTTGAGAACCACGTTCAGCACAAAGGCAAGGTGAGCCATCTCGGCAGCGGCAAACATGTCCTCGCTCACGTGGTTGTGGCACAGGTTGCCGGCGCGCGAATGAGAATCGTTCACAAACTGACCGTTGTGGTTGTACATGATGGTCTTGTAGCTGGCGATGCCGGGCAGGACGGACTTGCGGCTACCAGAAAAACCGGCAAAGAAGTGCGGCTCAATGAAGCCCTCGGCAAGCAGCAGATCGCAATCGGCGGCAATCTTGTTGATGATGCACTCGCCACCAGAAGGCAGGGTGCCGATCTTCTTCATCATGCTGTCGTCAGTCGCGACATGCATAACGATTTCCTCGTTGGCAACGATTTCCTCACCGTACTTGTTGACGAGTTCCTCGTGCGTCGACGGACGATGCATACCCGTAGCAACCAGAATGCGAACGCGAGCCTCGGGCGCAGCGGAATGGATGTGATGCAGCAGAATAGGCATCGTCACACGCGAGGGAACGGGGCGCGTATGGTCGGAGCTAATGATGACGATATCCTTCTTGCCAGTACAAAGTTCCTCGAGTGAAGGCGAGCCATAAGGGTTGGCAAGCGACTCCTCTACCAGCTCTTCCTGCGATTTCGTGGTCTTAAACTCGTTTTGATGACCCTCCATCACACCTGCGAAGTTCTTGTCCTCAAGCTCCAGATGCAGCGTCTTGTGGTCAAACGGCAATTCACATTCAAACAACGACGAGCGCCCTCTTCCTTTCATCTAACACACTAGATAAACCGTTGGAAGGATACGCCGCTTACCGACAACAACCAACCACCCACCAACCCATTAACAAAACGTTCACATTTAAGTGATATAAAAACGGCCGCGATTCCAGAGGAACCACGACCACCAACAAAGGCGCGAGGCGCGATAGCGCCACAAACGCCAATGCATCTCCAACTCAGTCGAAAAGGCGCTAGGCGCAAAGCGCCGCACGCGCCGCCGGGACAGACCCCCATCCAAAACGCGCGAAGCGCACCATTCTTCCCTCAGCCCGTAATCCGCAGAAGACCGAACATCGTAGGGCCCGCCATAGGTTTACTTTTAGGCACACTCCGCAGGACGCAAGAAGCCCTCGCCGCACGAAGTGCGCAGCGAGGGCTTCTTGCATGTCCGAGGACGTGCCTAAAAGTAAACCTATGGCGGGCCCGGACGACTCCAGGGCTATCTATTACCCCGTGTTTTGTAGACCTGCCGAGACGCCGGTCACAGTCGAAAGAATCAGGCTCATGTACTCGGCCTTCTTCTCCTCGGCCATCTCGTCCTGGTTCATACGCACCTCGCGAAGGGCGCGGACCTGGGCGATGGACAGGGCGTCGACGTAGGGGTTACGTACGCGAACGGCGCAGCCGAGCACGCGGCGGCGCTGCAGCGGCCACTCGTCACCGACGATGGCAAGGACCCACTTACGCGTGAGCTGCATCTCGGTGAAGACCTTCTCGGACAGATCCTGGCGATCGCCCAGGTGCAGATACATCTTGGCGATGCGCTGGTCGGTCTTGGCGATCGACATCTCGATGTTGTCGATAAAGGTGCGGAAGAACGGCCACTCCTGGTAGGCAGCCTTAAGCTGGTCAAGGTCGCCCAGCTGCTCGCAAGCGGTGCCCAGGCCGTACCAAGCGGCCAGGTTAATGCGCGCCTGGCTCCAGCTGAAGATCCACGGAATGGTACGCAGGTCGTCGAGCGACTTGGCGCCCAAGCCGCGCTTGGCGGGACGCGAGCCAATCGGCAGCAGACCGACCTCGGTCAGCGGCGTCACGGTCGAGAACCACGGTGTAAAGTCCTCGGTGTTCAGCAGGTCCAGATAGCGCTCGTGGCTTGCGGCGTTGAGCTTCTCGGCCATATCCCAGAACTTCCGCGTGGTCTCGGTGTTGGTCTTCTCGACACTCGGAGCCGACTGCAAAAGCGTTGCGGCGGCAACGGACTCAACATGGCGCTGAGCCAGCGTGCGGTTGCCGTAGCGGGCAAAGATGACCTCGCCCTGCTCGGTGAGCTTAAAGAAGCAATTGACCGAACCCTTGGGCTGCGCCAGCACGGCCTTGTTGGCCGGGCCGCCGCCACGGCCCACGGCACCGCCGCGACCGTGCATGAGCACCAGGTCGATATCGTTCTTCTCTGCCCACTTGGCGATGCGCTCCTGCGCGGAGTGCAGCGCAAGCATGGCCGTGGTAGGACCGGCATCCTTGGAGGAGTCGGAATAGCCCAGCATGACCTCCATGCGGCGGTTGGTCTGGGCAAGGCGCTTTTGCACCACGGGCAGCGTAAGCATCTGGTCGAGCACGTCGACGCAGCCCTCGAGGTCCTCGAGCTGCTCGAACAGCGGGATCACGTCGAGCTCGGGGACATCCTCCTCGTGTGCAAAGGACAGGTGTGCCAGCTCAAAGACGTCGGCCACATGCTGGGCGCTCTTGGTGAACGAGATGATGTAGCGGTGCGCCATCTTCTTGCCGTAGCGCTTTTGGATGGAGCCGATAGCGCGGAAGGTATCGATGACCTCGCGCGTCATGGGCTGCAGGTCGCCATGGATACCGTTCTCGTGGATATCCTTAAGGGCGCGGGCGTGCACCACGGAGTGCTGACGGAACTCCATCTCGACCATGTGGAAGCCGAAGGACTCGACCTGCCAGATGATGGTCTGGACCGGGCCGTAGGCGGCACGGACGGCACCGCAGGCGGCCAGCGAGCGCTGGACGACGCGCAGGTCATCCAGGAACTCATCGGCGCTGTGGTACATGGTGTCGGTGATACGACGCACGGTGGCGTTCAGACGATCGGCCATGACGAGCATGACGGCGCGATGCGGCTCGTGCTCGGAGATCAGTTCGGCACGTGCGGTGTACTGGGTGCTCATCTCGACCTGATGGTTCCACAGGTTGATGAGCTCGGCAGACGGCTTGCTGTAGGTGGCCTCGAGCGTGAGGTTGCGGCCGATGCGGCGGCACTTGTCCTCGAGCTTGAGCACCATATGGGTGAAATACTTGGCGGCGACTTCGCGGCTCACCTTTGCGGTGACGTTGGGGTTACCGTCGCGGTCGGAGCCGATCCAGCTGCCGGGATGGAAGAATGCCGGGCACAGCGGCGGCACGGTACCGGCCTTGTCGCCCAGCACCCAGTCGTCAAAACGACGATAGATGACGGGGATAACGTCGAACAGCGTGTTATCGAAGATGTCGATGATGGTATCGGCTTCCTCGACCGGCGTGGGCTTCTTCAACGCGATGGGGCTCGTGCGTACCAGGGCGTCGATCTCCTGCAGCATATGGCGCTCGTTCTCCACCAGGTCGGAGCCGCCCAGACGCGGACGTTCCTCCAGCAGGTTGGAGATACGGCGAATCTTGCCCTCGACGGCCTTGCGACGGGCCTCGGTGGGATGTGCGGTAAAGACAGGGTGGAACTCAAGCTTGCCGAGCAGCTCGTTGGCACCCTCGACACCCATCTCGTTTACCAACTGGTGATAGGCGACGGTGAGTTCGTTGGCGGGATCGACCTCGGTATCGGTCGACGCACCGGCCTCGCGCTCGCGCAGCTGCGCCACACGGTAGTTCTCCTCCGACAGGTTAGCCAGATGGAAGAAGCTCGTAAAGGCGCGGACAATGACCTGCTGCTTATCGAGCGGCAGGCTGTCGATCAGATCAACGACTTCACGAAACGCCACGGCGGTGGGCTCGTCGGCAGTGGGCACGCCCTGCTCGTCGACGGACTCGTCGGCAGCGCGGGTGCCGGGGTTTCCGGCGTTGGCCACAATCTCGGCTGTCAAAATCTTGTCGAACAGGTCCGCGATCTCGGGATCATACTCGCTAAGCACACGGCGCTCCAGGCGCAAGAACAGCGCCAGATTGTCGCGCAGCTCCTCGGGGATCTCGATCTCGGCGAGACGCTCCTTGGATTCGGCATTCGAGCCGATTCGGTTAACGAGGCGGTTGACCACGGCAGCGACACGCGCCGCGGCTTCGGGTACAGACTGGTTGCTTAGGTTCTCAGCCACGTTTCCTCCCATTCCTCCTTCTATGCACGTAACATGCGGTATTTATTATAGGCACTCGGCAAAAACTTTCGAAGCTGATTGCGCTTTACCACACAAAAGTATTTTCTGCATTGCAAGGCTTTTTGCCCCAAATGGTCGTATTTCTCGGTGGACGGCATATGCAAACGGGGGCATTCCGCATAAATGCGAAACGCCCCCGTAACAATCGCTCTCCATGAGCAGGGCACGTTAGCAGGCCCGCAGCTCAAAAAGATACGCTACAGGCGCTCGCGAACCGCCTCGACAACGTTGGCCAAATCGACCAGTACCTCGTCGTGGCTCTGCATGTCGCGCACCTTGACCTTGCCGGCGGCAAGCTCGTCGCCACCCAGGACTAGGATGAGCTTAGCGCCCACCTTGTCGGCCTGCTTAAACTGGGCCTTAAGGGAACGGCCCTGATAGTCGGCCTCGGTCACAATCCCTGCGGCGCGAAGCTGCTGCGTAATGGTAAAGACGTTCTGACGCAGCTCCTTGCCGGCGTTGGCGACGTAGACGCACGGGACCTCCTCGGCACCCAGGTCGCTGCCAAAGGCCTGCAGGGCCAGCAGGGCGCGCTCAAAGCCGACGGCAAAGCCGACGCCTGCCGTGGGCTTGCCGCCCTCGAGCTCGACCAAGCCGTCATAGCGACCGCCACCACCGATGGAGCCGACACCGGCGCCGGGAGCCTCGACCTCAAAGACAGTACGGGTGTAGTAGTCCAGGCCACGCACCAAGGTGGGATCCTCGACATACTCGATACCCGCCGCATCCAAATAGCGCTTGACCCGCTCGTAGTGCTCGCGGCACTCGTCGCACAGGTTGTCGCCCATCAGCGGTGCGTCGGACATGATCTCGCGGCAATGGTCGTTCTTGCAGTCGAAGGCGCGCAGCGGGTTGAGCTCGGCGCGCTCGCGGCACTCGTCGCACATCTCGTCGGCGTGATCGAGGATAAACTGCTTGACCTGCTCGCGATATGCCGGACGGCACTGCGCATCGCCCATCGAGTTAATAAGCAGACGGAGCTTGGAAAGATCGAAGCCCAGGCGCTTGTAGAACTCCATGAGCATGATGATGCACTCGGCGTCGGCAGCCGGATCGGGAGCGCCGAGCCACTCGATGCCCACCTGGTGGAACTGGCGCAGGCGACCCTTCTGAGGACGCTCGCCGCGGAACATGGCCTCGGCGTAATAGGCCTTAAACGGCGTGGAGCCCTGGGGCACCAGGTTGTTCTCCACGACGGCGCGCACCACACCGGCTGTGCCCTCGGGACGAAGGGCCAGGCGCTGCTTGGGCTTGAGCTTGGTGTCGGTACCCTCGGTAAAGACGCGCTCCAGGTTGGCGCCGCTAAACACGCGGAACATCTCCTTGCGCACGACGTCGGTCGACTGGCCGATACCGTGGACAAACACGTCCACCTGCTCGATGGCGGGCGTCTCGATGGGCTTAAAGCCAAACGGCTCGAACACGCCGGCCGCAATCTGCTGCATCTTTTGCCAGGCGCGCATCTCGGCGCCGATAAGGTCGCGGGTTCCCTCCGCCTTCTGTGCCTGCATGGGCAAACACCTTTCTTTTGTATCGCGTCATAGGTAGTGGTCATTATACGGCACAAAAACAAAGCGCGGCGGCGCGTCTGACCGAACGAGGGTATGGGGGCTCGTTCGGCCAGACGCGCCGCCGCTGTTTATGATGCGCTTTCCTCCGTCCCCTTCGGATCACGTGATCTGTTGGGGACGGAGGAAAACGGATCATTTCGTAGGCCCGTGGCCGACTTGGAAACCGAATGATGGTACGAGCATCCATTCGGCTTCCAAGGCAGCCACGGACAGAACGGGGCGAACAGAAAAGAGCGACGGAGTCTACTCCCCCGCCACGCTCGCGCGCAGCTTGGCGGCGATGGGCTCGGATGCCAGCAGAAACACGAGCATGACCACAGAGCACGCCAGGCACACAATCCAGGCGCTCGCAAAGGAGCCCGTGGCATCGAACAGCACACCCGAGACGATGGCGCCGGTAGTGCCCAAGATTGCCTTGAAAGACAAGGGCATAGGCCTTATGGCCATGCCCGCAGGCTTGAAAGGCAAGATTGGGTGCTACCGGTGGTCGGCGATATAGCCCAAAGCGACCGCCGTGTAAGCCGCGGCGCCAAGTGGCAGCTCGGCATCGCTAAAACGTGCCTTGGGATGATGCTGAGCAAAATGCTCGTCCGCATCAGTCACGGCAGCGCCCACGGTAAAGTACGCGCTCGGGATCTCGCTCGAGATCAGCGCGAAATCCTCGCTCGCCATGGCGTGGAACAGCGGCAGGAAGGCGGCCTTGGGCAGCACCGCGCCCACGTAGCCAAGCGACGCCTGGGTCATGTCGTCATCGAGTACGAGCGGGGGAACATCCGAGAGCGTCTCGATAGTCGCCGGCGTGCGATAGGTCGTGGCAACACCTTTGACGACCTCCGCGATGCGGGTCTTGAGGTGCTCCATGAGCTCGACGTCGAAGCCGCGCAGCGTACCTTCGAGCACGCAGGTATCTGGAATGACGTTGGCCGCTTGGCCGCCGGCGAACTTACCCACAGTAAGCGCGACCTCCTTGGCCGCCGGCACCTCGCGGGAGATGAGCTCCTGAAGTGCCAGATGCACGTGCACACCCGCCGTAATGGGGTCGATGCAGATCTCGGGGCTCGAGCCATGACCGCCCTTGCCCTGCAGCGTGACGCGGAAACCGTACACGCCCGAGAGCGCCGGACTGCCGTAAAGCACCAGGCCAAGCGGCGACTGGCTATTGACATGCATGGCAAAGGCGACCTGAGGACGCGGGTTCTGTAGCAGACCGTCGGCGATGGCGGCGCGGGCACCCTCAAAGGTTTCCTCGCCCGGCTGGAACAGCAACTTAACCGTGGCGTTGGCATCAACAAGCTCTGCCTCGCGCGCTTTGAGCATACGAGCCGCACCAAGCAGCGCCGTCGCGTGCATATCGTGACCGCAAGCGTGCATGCAGCCGTTGGTGGATGCAAAGGGCTCGCCGGATTCCTCGGCAACGGGCAAGGCATCCATGTCGCCACGCAGCATGATGACCGTACCGGCCTGTTCGTCCGTGCAGACGCCATTGCCCTGGGCCGCGGCGGCACCGGCGCCGACAAGGCCCACAACGCAGGAACCATCAACGAGCGTGGCAAATGGGATGTCCATCTCGGTCAGGCGCGCTTGGATATACGCAGAGGTCTGTGGGAGGCTATTACCCAGCTCGGGCATCTGGTGGAGATCGTGTCGCCACGCAGCGAGCTCGTCTGCAAAAGCCTGAGCTTCTGCAACAAGACCGTCACCGATAGCGGTCTGCGCCGCTGCGGTGGCCTTGGGCGCTGATTGCGGTTGAAGATCGGACAAAGCTGGTGCCATAGATGCCCTCCAGTATCGTTTTTGCAGCAAGCACTTTGATAGCGTAAAGTGCAAGGTACTACTTTAAGGGCGAGGCATAAAAAATGCCGCCCCGGGAGGGCGGCGCAACAAGTTGTTTACAATTGCGGGCGCGGCTTTCGACGCAAAAAATCGAAGTGAGTCTCGCTCAAGATAATCGACAGGAAGATAAGCACGAAGCCGGCGAGCAGGCGCGAGGTGAGCGCCTCCCCCATCAGCAGCACCGAGAACAGCACACCCGAAGGCGACTCCATCGAAAGGAGCAGCGAGCCCGTCGAGGCCGGGACATGCGCCAGGCCGACGTTTTGGATGAGCAGAGCCGCGCATGTGCAGCCCACCGAGAGAAACGCCATCGCACCGATAAAGCTCGGCGTCCACACGGACAGAGGCGCTTGGGTCTCGAATAGCAGCGACGTTGCCAGGCTCAGCACGCCGTTGCCCACAAACATCCAAAACGTGATGACGTTGATGTCCATTTTGCGACCGTACTCGGCAGTCACCGCCATCTGGATGGCGAAAAAGGCCGCACCCGCCAACGTAATGACGTCACCAATGTTGAATTCAACGCTATCGAGTGCGACGAGGCCAATGCCCGCTAGGCACAGCAGCGCGGCACCCAAGTTGTAGCGCGTGAGCTTTTCGCCGCTCAGGAAATAGCTCGCGAACGGTACAAGGATGCAATACGTGCCCGTCAAAAAAGCATTCTTGCCCGCCGTAGTATGTGCCAGACCGACCGTCTGCAACGCATAGGCCGCCCACATGAGCACGCCCATACTCAGGCCAACGATCAGGTTGCGAGCGTTGAGGTGCGCGATGATGCGCTTGTGGAAGACGGCAAACATGACCAACGCTGCGGGCAGAAAACGTACATAGAGCAGCGCGAACACCGGAATGGTGCCGAGTGCGTCCTTCATAGTGGTAAAGGAGTAGCCCCAGATGACCGCCACCGAAAGGAGCAGAACCTTCCAGAACAGCGGAGAGCGCGCGCCGGCGCCCCGGGGAATACCGCCCGCGCCCAAATCCTCACGGGCTACTGGGCTATCGGGCAAGTTTTCGATTTCGTTGGCAGCGTATTGGGCCATGGAACATCCTCGTGCTCAATCTGGGCGTGGTGTCCGCACGCGCGTGACCGCATGCCGCCTCATGGTCAAATAAAAACGGGACGCGCCGGACCCCCGGCACGCCCCGCTACTGTAGCAACAACCAAGCAACCCACGCAATTCACTACGCTAAAGCGTCGGTACAGAAAACCTCGATGTTCCGGCAACGTCAGCGAAAACGCCCCTAAGCGAGCAAGGTGACGTGAAATGAAAGGGCGCTGACCTTCTGGTCGCGCCCTTGAAATTGAACGTCAGATTGCCGCTTAGGGACGTTTGCAGCGTCGAGCCGTTACGCGGTTTGGTAAAACCGCGTAACTAAATAAGCTTTGTTGACTCCAGCTTTTCGATAATCCAGTCGTTGGCTTTGATGACCGGGCGGCGGAAGACGACGCCCAGTGCCAGCGACGGAATCAGATAGCTCGCCAGAATGCCAAGTTCAACCCAGTACTCCATATGGTAGGCGCCAGCCATGGCGGCATGCATGGCGTTGATGCCGTGGGTGAACGGCAGGAACGGATAGATCGCCTGGAACACAGGGCCGGTCATCTCGATGGGGAACGTACCGCCCGAACCGCCGACCTGCATAACCAACAGCACGACGGCGAGCGCCTTACCGATATCACCAAACGACACGGTGAGCGTGTAGACGATATTGGAGAACACGAGACTCGCGACCCAGCCGGCAAGTACAAACTGCAGCGGGTTGTCGCATTGGATGCCAAAGAACAGGATGTCGCCCGCGCACACGAGTGTCGCCTGCAGCAGGGCCAGACCTCCAAAGAACAGGTAGCGGCCCAGGTAGATCTCGTGCAGGCGCACGGGGATCAGCTCGTTGATGAGTTCGTCGTCAACCGAGACCTTCATCATGGCTGCCAGCACGATCGAGCCCACCCACAGCGACAGGATCGTATAGAACGGCGCCATGGCCGAACCGTAATTGCGGATTGGATAGACCGGCTTACGATCGAGCGCGACGGGACCGGAAAGCGACACGGCCAAACCCTCGGGGTCGTTGCCGATCATCGTCTTGATCGTCGCCAGGTCACCCGACATCAGGGCGCCGTCGAGCTCGTCCTTGAACGCGCTGATCTTGTCCGATGCCTCACCCAGCTGGTCAGAAGCCTTGTTGACGAGCCCTGCAGCCTTGGAGAGACCCTTCGCGAGCGAACCAGAGGCGTCGGTCAGACCGCTCACGGCGCTATCCAAGTCACCCGAGATACCGTTCAGGGAATCCAGAACGCCCGAAATGGTCTTCTTGAGCTCCTTGGCCTTAACCGAGAACGTGGAATCGTAGTCGGACTTGGCTCCCGAGATACCCGCCTTGGCATCGGCGATGGCCTGGTCGACCTCGGCACGCGAGTTGTTGACCTCCGCCATGCCGTCCGAAAGGGACTTTGCGGTCGCCGTCAGGTCCTTCGCATTGTTGCGGTACTCCACGGCAATTCTGCCCAGCGACGTCGCAGCGGACTCGAGACCGTCTTTGAGCTTGTCATCACTCACCTGGTCGGCAAGGTTGCGGAGCTGATCGGCCATCGCATCGATATCGTCAGCACGCGTATTGAGCGCCGCTGCGGCTTCGTTGAGCTGAGACACCGTAAGGTCAACATGCTGATTCGCGGCATCGAATGCCTTCGCAAGCTCGGCGGACACGTTGTCGAACGAGCCCGCGCTTCCGTCAATCGCTGCGTCAACGGCATCGTTGGCGGCCTTGAGCGCTTCCTTGGAATCATTGATGCCGCTCTTGGCGTGCTCCATCAGCTGCTTCGTCGACTCATCAACGGTGCCCGTCTGCTTGAGCATGCCGCCCGCCGATGTCAGTGAATCGGACGTGGAGCTCAAAATGCCCGCGAGCGACGTCGCACTCGCCTGAACGTCCAGCAGGTCCTCGACCGAATCGCCCAGCGTCGAGGACAGATTGGCGATAAAGTTGCTCACCTGGTCGGTACTCATATAGTCGAGCAGGCTGGACACGGTCTTAAGGCCGATGGTCGTGATGGTCTTGGTAAAGGTCTCGTTGACCTGACTCTGGACGGCGCTCGAACCCTTTTCAGTCACGATCTGTGCGATGGCGTTGGCCTTCTGGTTCTCATAGAACTCGATATCGGCGTGCTTCACCTCGGTCGAGAAAAGCGTCATCATGTCAGCGCTAAACGTTTTGGGGATAACGACGGCAGCATAGTACGCGCCCGACTTAACGCCCTCGATAGCCTTTTCGCGATCGTTAAGCACAACCCAATCGAAGCTCTCGTTGCCGCGTAGGGTGGCGGTCACGTTTTCGCCCACGTTAACCTCGACGGGAATCAGATCGCTCTCGTAACCCTCATCGGTGTTGACCACGGCGATCTTAAGATTGCCGGTGTTGCCGTACGGATCCCAGCTGCCGGCGATGTTAAACCACGCGTACAGACACGGCACGATAATGAGGCCCATCACGACAATCAAGCCGATCACGGAGCGAGACACGTTTTGGACATCGCGCCTAAACAGATGCAGGATGTTCTTCATTTATGCCTCACCTCCTTTGGAGTGCTTGCCAAGCGCGGTGGTATCTCCATCATTTGTGGCTGTGCTGTCGCTGCCCTGAGATTTATGGTGCGAGCCGATATGCGGCAAGCGGCCCGTGGACTGATCGCCGCCCTTGGCACCACGCTCGCTGGCGTTGAGGCCAAACATGTGGCGGGCGGCAGGAATGGCGGCCGTGTGCTCGCGCATCTCGCGACGCAGGTCCTCATCCGAAAGCGCCGAGATGCGCATCTGGGTATTGAGGCTCGCGCGGATATATTCGATATTGATAAGCCAGCCGCAGATGGCAATAACCGAGATGATCCAAATGACAAGCAGGATGATCTTGCCGTTATTGTCGATATCGAGAACCGTCGACAGGACAAAGAGCAGGACCTGAACGCCCACCACGGCGGCAAAACCGCCCTTGATGTAGTACGGGTAGCGATGTTCAAAGGCGACCGCATGATCGAGCAGTTCGCGACGGTACGAATCGGAATCGAGCATGACACGCATGGCCGTGCGCAGCGAGTAGCGCTGGCGCGGCAGGTCGTTGGACTCGCAAATCATCATACCGGTCGTGGAAAGCTGTTTATCAAAGAGCAGGTTAAGGTTGAGCAGCAGCGGACGCAGCTGCAGACCGATAAAGAGCGCCACGATCAAGAACACGCCCAGAATGCACAGGTTAAACAGGTAGTTGAACGAGTACATGCCGCCGACCGTCTCGCGCAGCAGATTGATGCCGTAGGTAAAGGGCAGCAGCGGGTGCAACCACTGGAAGAAGCCTGGCATCATCTCGATGGGGTACATGCCCGACGAACCCGGGATCTGCACGATAACCAGAATGACGCCGATAGCCTTGCCGATATGCTTAAACGTGGTGGACAGCGCATAGATGATATTGACGTAGGTGAACGAGATGGCGATGCCGCCCAGCACGAACAGCAGCGGGCTGACGCACTGCACGCCGATCACCAGATCGCCTACCGTAACGATGATGGCCTGCAACGCGCCCAGGATCACCAGCAGCAACCAGCGGCCAAAGTAGCCCTGACGCGCGGTAAAGCTGCCGATGCCTTCGCGGTCGACCTCGAGCTTGTAGATGGCGATGAGCACATAGCCGCCCACCCAAAGCGCCAGATTGGTGTAGAAGGGAGCGATGCCCGAGCCAAAGCTCTTGACCGGATAGATTGACTTGGACGTCAACTCAACCGGAGACGCCATGAAATCTGCCACGTCATTGACATCGACGCCCATCAGATCGGCCAGCTCGCCCATGGACTCGGAGATCTGCAGCGCCGCGATGTCATTGGCGGCGGTTGCAAGCTTGTCCTGGACCTTGGCAAGCGAGGAATCGGTCTGGGACAGCGTGGTCTTGGCCTGGCCGAGCGTAGCGCTAAGCTGCGCCAACGTGCCGCGCGCATTTGCAAGTGTAGGTGTCATACCCGAGACGATACCGGTCAGGTCGCCCGAAACGGCAGCAAAAGAGTCGAGCGCGCTCGAGGCCTTCGGCAGCGCGTTTTGACCCAGGTCCGTCTGGGCCTGGCCAAGGTTGGTCGCACCGGTCTGAATTGCGTTATTGATAGCGTCGCTGGCACCCGAGACAGCCGCGGCGTCATTCGCCATGGCGCTCGACTGCGCAGACAGACCGTCCTTGATGCTCTGAAGCTTTTCATTCTGCTCGCGGAGCAAATCGATGATCGATACAATGCGCGCGTCAATTTCCTTGGAACCTGTCGACGTGTCATTGACGAGAATTTCCAAGTGCCCGATAACGGCCTTATTGTGGTCGATCGTCGCTTGGAGAGACTCAAGCGAGTTGTCGATACGGGTAGTCGTAGATGCGACCGTGCCCGTCAGCTTGCCAATCGCAGCGTTTGCGGAGGCTGACGTCTTGGTGAGCGCAAGGCTGCCTTCCGAGAGCGCCTTGGAGAGCGAGGCGACAGAGTTGCCCGCCGTGGCGCGAGCCTCGCCCAGCAGGTCATTGCCCTGGGAGATCGCCTGCGTCAGCGACGGCGCCTGACCCTGCAGACCGGCAAGTGCCGCATCTGCCGAGGCAATGGAACCACTCGTCTTATCGATGGCGGCATTCATGTCGCCAATCGAATCACGCACTTCGCCCAACGTATCGGAAGCCTCTGATACCGAACCGGCCAACGAATCCTGAGTCTGGGTTGCCTTGTCCTTTAAATCGACTCCGGCATCCTTGGCAATACTGGCAACGGTCTCGCCCACCGTGGAGACAAATTCCGAGTTGATCTGCTCCTCGATGGTGTTTGCACCGGTGTCGGTAACCTTGGGCGCAATAGCGCTCTTCTTCTCATTGACGTAGTACGTAAGCTTGGGCTGATGGTAGTTGCCGTCGAGCATCGAAACCAGGTTATCCGAGAAGTTCTTGGGGACTACGATGGCCGCATAGTACTCACCGCTCTCGACGCCCTCTTTGGCATCGGCCGCAGAATCGACGAAGGTCCAGCCCAGTTGATCGTTCTCCTTGAGCTGATCGACGACCTGATCGCCCGCGTTGAGCTCACCCACCAGGTCGTTTTGGGTGCCCCGATCGTTGTTGGCGATGGCAATCTTGATGCCCTGGGTGTTTCCGTACGGATCCCAGTTGGCCACGATGTTGTACCAGGCATACAGCGAGGGAATAACACACACGCCAAGGGTAACCACCAAGGCGACGGGGTTCACGAGCAATCGCTTGATGTCACGCTTAAAGATCGCAAAGGATACCTTTGCGTTGGATAGTTTGCTGCCGAGACTCACGCTTGGACCATCCATCCTGTCGTTGAATCGAATCGTACTATCGACAACCATTGTAGTAGGCGCTTTAACGTCTCAAAGCACAATGGTGCTGAGTTTTGCGGGTAGCAATATACTACGAAGATGAGTTAGCGTACAGATGTACAGTATCTTAAATTTCAGCAGGTCACAAAACCACAACCCGCACAAATAAATGATCCCTTGGGGACGAAGGGATCATTCAAAAGGAAACGAGAGTGGAAAATCTCCCACTTCAAGCCCGCATTCGAGCCAAAAGTGGGAGATTATCCACTCTCGTTCTAATCTAGCTACGGTGCCGTATCCCCGAACTACATCAAGTTGCAAACAGCCGCCGCGAAGGCTACGGGGTCCTCGGGGAGGATGCCCTCGACCAGCAGAGCCTGGTCATAGAGCAGACCGGAGTACTGCTTGATCTTGTCGGCGTCGCCTGCCTTCTGGGCAGCGACAAGCTTGTCAAAGACCGGGTGCTTGGCGTTGAGCTCGAGCACGCGTTGGCTCTTGGGCATGCCGTCGGGCGCGCCCTCGGGTCCCTTCTGGAGCACCTTCTCCATCTCGAGCGAAAGTGGGCCCTCGGTGGTGATACAAGCGGGGGCATCGGTCAGGCGCGCGGAGACGGCGACTTTCTCGACCTTGTCACCGAGCGCCTCCTTCATAGCGCTAAAGAGGTCCTCGTTCTCCTTGGTGGCGTCCTCGGCCTCCTTCTTCTCGTCCTCGGTCGCCAGGTCAAGATCACCGGTCGCAACGTTCTTGAGCTCTAGATGACGATCCTCGACCTCGGGCTCGGCACCGTCGGCCACAGCCTTCTCGGCAGCCTCGCGGGCAGCATCGTCCTCGTAGATCTTGGGCATATCGGCGGCAACGTACTCACGCATAGCCTGGAACGTGAACTCATCCACATCCTGCGTCAGCAGCAGCACGTCATAGCCGCGGTCGAGCACGCCCTTTACCACGGGCATCTTGGCCAAGCGCTCACGCGAGTCGCCGGCGGCGTAGTAGATGGCCTTCTGATCCTCAGGCATGCCCTTGGCATACTCGGCCAGGGTAATCATCTTCTGTTCCTTGGCAGACCAGAACAGCAACAGGTCGGCGAGCTCATCGGCCTTCATGCCATAGCTCGAGTAGATGCCGTACTTAAGACCGCGGCCAAAGTTCTCAAAGAACTTCTCGTAGACCTCACGGTCGTTGTCACGCATATCCTCAAGGTCGGCGGTAATCTTCTTTTCCACACGCTTGGCGATGGCCTTGAGCTGACGGTTCTGCTGCAGCGTCTCGCGCGAGATGTTGAGCGACACGTCGGCGGAATCCACGACGCCGCGGACAAAGTTGTAGTAGTCGGGCAGCAGGTCGTCGCACTTCTCCATGATCAGGACGTTGGAGCTGTAGAGCGCCAGACCCTTCTCGTAGTCCTTGCTGTACAGATCGAACGGCGCGCGTCCCGGCACAAACAACAGGGCGTCATACTCGAGCGTGCCCTCGGCGTGGAAGCTGATGGTGCGCGCAGGATCGTCAAAGTCGTGGAACGTGGACTTGTAGAACTCGTCGTAGTCCTTCTGCTCGACATCGGAGCTGTGCTTCTTCCAGATCGGTGTCATGGAATTGACGGTCTCGAGCTCCTGGTAGTCCTCGTACTCGGGCTTGTAATCGTCGCCGGCGTCCTCGGGCTTGGGTTTCTGGCGGCTCTTGGACACCATCATCTGGATCGGGTAACGCACATAGTTACTGTACTGCTGAATCAGGCTCTTGAGACCCCACTCGGTCAGGAAGCGATCGTAGGTCTCGGCCTCGCCGTCGGCATCGAGCTTCTCGTTCTCGCGCAGCGTCAGGATGACATCGGTACCGTGCTCGGCGCGCTCGCCGTCCTCGATGGTGTAGCCCTCAAGACCGTCGGATTCCCACACATGGGCGACATCCTCGCCGTAGGCGCGGCTGACGACCTTCACATGGCTGGCGACCATAAAAGCCGAGTAGAAGCCCACGCCAAACTGACCGATGATGTCGACATCGGAGCCCTGCTGCTCGGCGTTCTCGGTCTTAAACTCCTCGGAGCCGGAATGGGCGATGGTGCCCAGATTGCGCTCCAGCTCCTCGGCGGTCATGCCAATGCCGTTATCCGAGATGGTAATGGTGCGGGCGTCTTTATCAAAGGAGACGCGAATGGCCAGGTCGCCCTGGTCGATCTTGACGCTCGGGTCCTGCAGGCTCTTAAAGTTGAGCTTGTCGACGGCGTCGCTCGCGTTAGAGATAAGCTCGCGCAGGAAGATTTCTTTATTGGTGTAGATGGAGTTGATCATGAGGTCGAGCAGTTTTTTGCTCTCGGTCTTAAATTGACGCATGTGCAGTCCTTTCGCGCTACCCCCGTCCGCAAAAAACGGCCCGGTCGCCCGAGCCGAATCGCAGACCTGCTATGTTCAGACTTAGATTTTATAACCCATTAGCGCGCATATATACATACGGAATCGAAAAACTGTATGTCTAAGCGCTCCGATGCGCCAATTGCCAAGGAGCGTCCCCAACTGCCGGCAGAAAAGGAACGTCCCTATCTGCCATCTACGCGTTTGGCCATCCAGACATGGGGCTGGCCCTCGTCTTCGTAATCTACCGGGGCAATTTGCGTGTAGCCCGCCTTTGCATAGAGCGGCAACACGTATTCCTGCGCATGCAGCTTAATAAGCTTAGCGCCGGCATCGCGTGCACACGAAGCACTGGCCTCGACGATCGCACTCGCCAGTCCGCGACGACGCATAGCCGGCAGCACGGCGACGCGCCCCATAATGTAGGTCTCCCCCGCCGCAACGCCTTCGTCCATGTCGCATGCCGGCAACACCGGGGCCCCTGCGTCAGCCACGCGCTCAAGCTCTTCGGGAAACACGCGCGAGCAACCGGCAAGCTCGCCGTCTACATAGAGCGTCACATGAATGCAGTTTGGATCCTCGTCGATAGCGTCGAACTCATTCTCGTAGCCCTGCTCGTCTATAAAAACGACGCGGCGCACCAACGCCGCGTCATCAAAACATCCCGTCTTAAGTTGAATATCCATGGCTGCCCTTTCATTCAATGCGAACGTTAGGGACAGATATTAGCGAAAATGAGCTCCGCGCACGCTAAACTTCGCGCGAGCCTTCGCCAGGCAGTCGTAATGACCCACGTTATGGGCATCGCTCGCGATGAAGCTGTACAGGTTCTGATCGAACAGGCGCTGTGCCGGCTTTTTCTCGCGACCAAAGCGACCGCCGGCAATAAAGTCCGCCGAAGCCTGCAGCTTGCAGCCCATATCGACCAGACGCTCCGCAACGCTTACATCCTTTTGAACCGCACGATAGCGCTCAGGATGAGCGATGATCACCTGGTAGCCACGGCACTGCAAATCGTAAATCGTGTTCTCGTACTCTCTAAACGCATACGCATCGGCATGCGTCGAAAGTTCGAGCAGAAACTCGTTGGTCCCATCGAAATGCAAGTGCTCCGCGGCATCGATACCAAGCTCAACGAGCTTTCGATGGTTGACCTCGAAGCCCATCTGGAGCGGAAAACCGTCAGCGTTATCACGCAGCAGCTCAAAGGCATCCCACATCTTGTCGTAATCAAAATAGGGATCACGGCAGTGAGGAGTGCAAACGATTCTGGTTACACCGGCCCGCTTGGCAGCCTCGAGCATCGCCAAGCTCTCATCGAGATCGGCGGCGCCGTCGTCTACACCCGGCAAGATATGGCAATGAATGTCACGCATAGGTCAGCCTTAATCAACTAAACGTTTGCTCGGTTGGTGAAGATGCCCTTTTTGGAAGTCCCCTGATCGTCGGAGCCCTTCTTCACCTTCTTACCGTCCTTGGTGTAGTAGGAGTAGTAGTACTCGCTGGTCTCGGTCTCGCAGTAGTTCATAACGGTACCGATGAGCTTGACCTTCTCGGACTTCTTAAGCTGACCGATGGCGTTGAGCGCCTCCTCGCGCTTGGTGAAGTCCTCACGCACGACAAAAAGCGCACCGTCGGTCAGACTTGCGATCTCGGCAGCATCGATGAAGGTGCCGACCGGGGGAGCATCAAAGATGACGTACTGGAACTTGGCGGACAGTGCCTTTACCAGCTTGGCAAAGCGGTGAGAGACGATGATGTCGGCAGGATTGGGAATATGCGGCTCGGCATCGAGGAAGTAGAAGTTCTTCTGACCCGTCTCGACAATCGCCTGGTCAATGGAGATCTGCTCGGAAAGGACCGCATAGAGTCCGCCGCGCGAACGAACGCCGAGCATATCGGAAAGGGACCTGCGGCGCATATCGGCCTCGACCAGGAGCACGGACTTGCCGCTCGTGGCGATTGCCTGAGCAAGGTTAATGGAAACCGTAGACTTGCCCTCGTTGGGAATCGAGGAGGTAACGGTGATGGTGCGAATGGGGTCATCCACGCTCGCAAAGCGGATGTTGGCCAGAAGGGTCTTGGCGGCATTCTGTACAACGAGCTTATCGGTGTTCTTTGCCTTAGCCATGCCTATTTACCACCTTTCATAGCCGGAATTCGGCCAACAACGGGAATACCCAGGAGCTCTTCTGCCTCTTCGGCACCGCGGATGCGGGTATTGAGCATGTCTGCCAAAACGACATAGGCAACTGCGATAAAGATACCGGCGAGGAACGCGACGGCAATATACAGCGTGCGCTTGGGGCCGCTGGGGGCTTCGGGGGTCTTAGCCTCGTCGATAACGTTGATGCTCTGGGCAGCGCCGACGTTCTGAGCGACCGTACTCACCGAGCTGGCAATGGCCTTTGCGACCTCAGCCGTCTCCTTGGCATCGGTGCCGGTAACCGAAAGCGTAATGACACGCGTGGTGGTCTCGGAGGAAACAGACACCTTGTAGTCATCCAGATCGGTGAGGCCCAGTTCTTTGGCGGCGCCGCTCTTAACGCTATCGCTATCCAGCAGCGTGGCGATATCGTTGGAAAGCATCTGGCTCGCCGAGAGATCGTTGTAGCTCATCTGACCGCTATCGTCGGTCTTGGCGAGAATGTACATGCTCGTCGTCGCGGTATAGGTGTTGTCCATCGCAATGAAGGACACGATGCCCATGGCGATCGCGCAGACCACCGGAAGGGTGATGACCAGCTTGAGGTGCTTCTTCAGCAGCTGGAACAGTTCGAGAAGGGTCATGCAGCTTGCCTTTCATTTCCCCAGTTCGGATTGACAAAACTGTCCGTATGTTATCGCATCTTTTTACCGAGACCAAACTCTATACATAAGAAACAGGCTCTCCTGTAAAAATGTCGGAAGCAATCGTAAAATTGCACAACAACGCCGCACCCGAAAGTCAAATGCGGCGTCTACATCAATATCTATGTTGTATCGCTATGCGAATGGCTCGTCCTGCTGTATGGGAAACGTCACCGTAATGGTGGTTCCCACGCCCAACTCGCTCGACAGATCGAGCGTGGCGTGATGATACAGGGCCGCATGCTTGACAATGGCAAGCCCCAGGCCGGTTCCGCCGCGTGCCTTGGACCTACTCTTGTCCACGCGATAGAACCGCTCAAATACCTTGCCCTGTTCTTCAGGCGCGATACCGATTCCCGTGTCGGCGACAGCGAGGAACGGATGGCCTTCGTCGTTGGTGCCGCACTGCAGCGTAACCGTACCGCCGGGCCGATTGTAGCGGATGGCGTTGCTTGCCAGATTATAGATGAGCTCGTCGACCAAGCGCGACACGCCTTCGATGACCACAGGCTTGGTCTCATGACTTATCGTCACATTCGCCTGACGGGCAACCTGTTCAAGACGCTGCTCAACCGCGTAGATCGCACGCGAGAGCTCAATAGGCTCCGTGGACCCAATGGGCACTGCCTCGCCTTCAGTTGCACGTTCGGCCTCGTCCAAGTTAGACAGCGTAAGGATGTCGTTGACAAGCGCTGCCAAGCGGCCCGCCTCACGATAGATGCGACCGCCAAAGTTGCGCAGGTCGTCCTCGCCCTCGACCATGCCATTTGCGATGAGCTCGGCATAGCCCGAAATCGCCGTAAGCGGCGTCTTGAGCTCATGGGTGATATTCGCCGTGAACTCGCGGCGCATACGGTCGTTGTCCGCTAGCACCGCCATTTGGCGCTTGAGTTCCTGGCGCTGCGACTCGATACGCTCAAGCATGGGGACCATCTCGGCATAGGCGTGCTCATAGCTACGGCGTGGGTGATCCAAATCCACCTCTTGCAACGGCGCGATGATGGCACGGGACTCACGGCGCGCCATAAAAAACGAGAGTACTGCACCCGCTGCTGCGATAAGCAGCATCGGCGCCAGCATCGACAGCAAAATCGCCGCAACGCCAGGCTGGGCCTGCGCCAAGCGAACGACCTGGCCGTTATCAAGGGTGACGGCGCGATACAGCATAATCTCGTCGAGTGTAGAGCTTGCGCGCTCCGCGGAACCCGAACCACTCTCAAAGGCCTCGATGACCTCGGGGCGATCGCCATGGTTGGGCAGTGTGGAAGGCGACGCCTCGTTGTCGTAGGCAACAGATCCGTCCTTATTGATCAGCGTGATACGAAGATCCTCGCGATCGAGGCTTCGCAAGAACGGAATGGGCTCCTGCTGCTCGTCGAGGGCGGCAGCAATGAGCTCGGTTTCCTGCGCCAGATTGGCACTCGTGGCATCCGCCAAAGTGTTTTGCACAAAGAACGCACCCAGCACCGTAAACGCCACGATAACCGCCATGGCGCAGACAAAGATCGTCACAAAAACGCGGTGCGACAGCGTATGTTTTCCCTGGGGGGCGAAGACCACGGGCTACTCCTCCGATGCGGTGGCCGCGGTGTCGTCGCCTTCGGCACCATCACCGGCAGAAGGCTCGGCCAGGCGATAACCCACGCCGCGCACGGTCTCGATGGCGCTGGCATGCTCGCCCAGTTTTTGGCGAAGCGTCTGCACGTGCACGTCAACGGTGCGCGAACCGCCGTCGAAGTCCCAGCCCCACACGCTCTGCAGCAACGACTCGCGGGTAAAGACCACACCGGGCTTGCGCATGAGGTACTCGAGCAGGTCGAACTCGCGCAGGGTGAGCTTAAGCGGCTCGCCGGCAACGGTCACCTCGCGATGGCTGGGCGAAAGCACGATGTCGCCCACGCTGAGCACATCGCTCGCCTGCTTGACCATGCCGCCGCGACGCAGCAGTGCGCGGCAGCGGCTCGCAAGCTCCATGAGCGAAAACGGCTTAGTCAGGTAATCGTCGGCACCGCCATCGAGCGCCATCACCTTGTCGAGTTCGGTGTCCTTGGCGGTAAGCATCATGATGGGCACCGTCGCCGTCAGGCGATCGGCACGCAGGCGACGCATAATCGCCAAGCCATCGGTGTCGGGCAGCATGATATCGAGCAGCACAGCATCGGGCACCCGTCGCGCCACGGCAGCTTTAAACTCGCCATCACACGAAAAGCCCTCGGCCTCGATTCCCTGCTTGCGCAGCGCGTAGACTGTCAAATCCCTGATGTTGTCATCGTCCTCGACGTAATAGATCATGTTGAACCCCTTTGCGGCCGATATGACCGCATCTTAACCCTAAAGGCACCTGTAAAAGACAGCGTCAGCCAAAACGCCCCGTCAAATAATCCGCGGTGCGCGGATCGGACGGATTCTTGAAGAGTTGCGCGGTGGGCGCGTGCTCCACCAGCTCACCCAGCAAAAAGAACGCAACCGAATCGGAAATACGCGCGGCCTGCTGCATGTTGTGCGTCACGACCACCAGCGTGCAGGTCTCCTTGAGCTCGCAGGCCAGCTGCTCCACCACCAACGTCGACACAGGGTCGAGTGCCGAGGTCGGCTCGTCCATCAGCAGAATGTCGGGCTGCACGGCAAGTGCGCGAGCGATGCACAGGCGCTGCTGCTGTCCACCCGAAAGACCCAGGCCCGACTCTTTGAGCTTGTCCTTGACCTCGTCCCACAGGGCAGCGCGACGCAGGGAGTCCTCGACCAGCTCATCGAGCACGGCGCGGTCGCGCACACCCATACCGAGAGGACCGTAGGCGACGTTGTCGTAGATGCTCATGGGAAATGGGTTGGGGCGTTGGAACACCATGCCCACGCGCTGGCGCAAACGGCAGATGTCGCAATCGCCCAGGATATCTTGACCATCGAACGCAATCTTGCCCTCGATGCGGCAATCCTTGATGCCGTCGTTCATGCGGTTAAAGCAGCGCAGCAACGTGGACTTTCCGCAGCCCGAAGGCCCGATGAACGAGGTGATCTGCTTGTCGCGGATCTTGATATTCACGTCCTTGAGCGCATGGTGGTCGCCATAGAACAGGTCGATGCCCTCGACATCGATGCGCGTCGGCGAGGCGGCAAGATCCTCTGCCGTGGGGCGAGTCGCATCCCCAACCTCGCGCTCATGCGCGGCCTCGGCCTGCGCTTCCATGAGTTCTTCAAGCTCCGTGGGCTCCGCAGCCGCAGCAGCCGTCATACCGCACACCTCCATATCGATATCAATTCAGCAGTATCAATAGTAGGAATCGCGGCTCATACGCACGTGAGCACATTGTCAAGTGTTTGTAAGGGCACGCTAGCTATGCGGCGGGCAGCTCGATGGTGAATATCGTGTGTTCGGGCGTCGATTCACTTGCAACGGTACCGCCGTGTGCCGCGATGATCTCCTTGGCAATAGCAAGGCCCAAACCGGCACCACCGCGATTGGTCGCACGCGCCGCATCCAGGCGATAGAACTTCTCAAAGATCACCTTGAGCTTAGCCGCAGGGATAGGATCGCCCTGATTGATAAAGCGCACGCGCACGCCGCCATCGTCTTGGCGCCTGGCCTCAATCGTGATAGTCGAGCCCTCATAGCTATAGGCGACGGCGTTTTTCATGATGTTGTTAAACACGCGGGCCATCTTATCGCCATCCACGAGCACCGTCAGGTCCTCGCGAATATCAACCTGGGCTTCCTTATGTTGCTCGTTGAGGATGGGATAGAACTCGTCAGCCACCTGAGCCAGCAGCAACCCCAGATCAACATAGCCGCGCGTGAGCACGATATCGTGGAAGTCAAAGCGCGTGATATCGAAGAACTCTTCGATGAGCGCATCGAGCCGGTGCGCCTTGTCGAGCGCCACGCCCGTAAAGTGTGCACGTTGCTCAACCGGCAGCTCAGGAGCCTCTTGCAGCAGCGAAAGATAGCCCACCACACTGGCAAGCGGGGTGCGTAGGTCATGTGCCAAGTACGTGACCAGATCGTCCTTGCGATGAGACTCGTCACGCAAGGCCTGCTGCACCTTGCGCTCGCGATCGCGCACACGGTTGAGTGCGCCCTCGACCTCCAGGAAGTCGCCGTCGATGTTGTCCCAGGTGTCGGGGTGATCGATCAGGCGATCTTGAATACGAGCGGCCAGCACACAATCGGCATGCTGCTCGCCCTGCTCATAGCCCTGGTAGTACAGGGCGCGGCCGCAAAAGAACAGCACGCACACGGCAAGCGCCAGCACAAAGCCAAGCATGTTGAATACAAAGCCGGCATCGAACAGCACCGGCCCTTCGATGCCGCCGAGTGCCATGGCGCCAATCGCCAACGTCATGGCCCACGCGGCACCGCCAATCACCACGCAGCGGCGTACGATTTCAAATCGATCGATCAGCAAAAAGCCGACAAGCAGCACCGCCAAGATTCCAGCGATGTTATCGATGCCAATCAGCAGCAGGCTCAGCAAAAAGAGCAGCACCGTTGCAAGCGCGCGGTTGTCGACGACCGACCTCACGTATTCAAAGAGTCGATCGGGCACCTCGAATGCCTGCCTATCGTCTTTTGTCATATCCGCTTCCCCACCATCAAAGGCGTTATTCGATTATGTAGCCGACGCCCCAGACGTTTTTGATAAAGCGCGGCTTTTGAGCGTCGTCACCGATCTTTTCGCGCAGGTGGCGAATGTGCACCATCACCGTATTGTTGGAGCCGGGCATAAAATCCTCGTTCCACACCGCGCGGAACAGATCCTCCACGGCCACCACACTGCCGCGATGCTCGACCAGATACAGCAAGATGGAATACTCGATGGGCGTGAGGCGCACCGGCGCACCGTCCACCATTACGGAACGAGCATCGCGGTTGATCTCCAGGCCGTCGAGCTGGATGATCGGCGACTCGGCCACCTGCGCGCGGCTACCGTAGCTGGTGTAGCGGCGAAGCTGAGCATGCACGCGCGCGATGAGCTCAAGCGGACGGAACGGCTTAACCACGTAATCGTCCGCGCCAAGCGAAAGGCCCTCGATCTTGTCTTGCTGGGCATCGCGCGCCGTCAGCATGATCACGGGATAGGTATGGCTGGAACGGATCGTACGCAGCAACTCAAGCCCATCGATATCGGGCAGCATGACATCCAGCAGCGCAAGATCGAACTCCTGCTCCAAGATTGCCTTGGCAGCATCGGCCCCGCTATAGGCGACCTGTACGTCAAAGCCTTCTTTTGTAAGGTAGATACCAACCAAGTCGGCGATGGCCTTTTCGTCATCAACTACCAAAATGCGCTCGTTCATGCGTGCTCCTCTCGCGCTCCATTATGCCCGAGGGGGCGCATGCCACACACAACAAGCGTGGGTGATTAAGTCGGCCTTAAGCACCCTTGTGCCCGTTCGGGCGCGGATGTGGGCCACGCACGCACGCGATGATCGCCGACACCGGCAAACGATATACTCTAGTTCCAGAAGAGACCATCCCGTCGAAAGCGAAATCTGTGAAGTCCCTCACCTCTTTTGCAAAGCGCTCAGCTCAGCTTGCCGCCGGCTTTGTCTGCGCTATCGCCCTTGCCGCTGGCGTGCCCACCGTCGCCGGCGCCCAAGTACTCACGACCGACAATGTTTGCGGCAAAACCGCCGACGCGCGCGGCATCACGGCCGAAAATCTGCCCGATATCGATGCGACCAATGCGCTCGTCATGGGCAAAGACGGCACCGTCTACTATGGGCGCGGCGCCGATGAGCAGGTTAAAATCGCCTCGATCACCAAGGTCATGACCGCGATCCTAACCGTCGAGAATTGCAAGATGGACGAGAAGGTCACGGTGAGCAACGCCGCAGCCACCGTGGGTAATTCGACCGCCGGCTTGCTCGAAGGTGACGAGCTTACCGTGGAGCAGGCACTGCGCGGCCTGATGATTCCCTCGGGCAACGACGCCGCCGTCGTGCTCGCCGAATATGTGGGCAAGAAGATCGACCCTAAGACCAAAGACGCCGAGGCAACCTTTGTGAAGGCCATGAACGAGCGCGCCAAAAAGCTCGGCTGCACCGGCACGGTCTTTGAAAACCCACACGGTCTGGACTTTGATGAATGGGCCGGCGACATGCACTCAACCGCACATGACGTGGCACTGATGATGCAGGAGGCCATGAAAAACGACACGATCCGCGAGGTCGTAGCGAGCGAGGATTCCTGGATCGAGGTCACGGGCGCCGACGGCACCGACCATTCGCATTCCATGGACACGCATAACTATTTGCTGGGCCAAGATGGCAACATCGGTGGCAAGACCGGCACCACCGACGACGCGGGCTATTGCTTTACGAGCGCCTACAACCGCGACGGCGACGAGATCTACACCGTCGTTTTGAACTCCACCACCACCGACCAGCGCTTTACCGATACCGCAACCCTTGCCAATTGGTACTACGGTCACAAGGTGACGGTCGCAATCGCCAACACACAGGAAAAGACCGCCAACGGCAACCCGCTTATGGCGCGCATTGGCCAAACCGACTGGACGGATAAGACGATCGACGCCACACTCGCCGATCCCACGGCGCAAGCGACCGTGTTTTCCCTTGCCGGCGAGGTGACCGAAAAGGTTAGCTACGACGATCTTTCGGGCACGGTGCATGTGGGCGACAAGGTGGGTAGCGTCACGCTCAAGCAGGACGGCACCAAGATCGCCGTCATGGACCTGGTTGCCGACGAGGAAGGCGCAGGGCCGAATCCCATTGAATGGCTCCTTGTGAAGCTTGATCGCTTGGGCCGTCGCATCGACAACCGCCCACTCACGGCAGAAAGCGAGACCGTCGCCAAGGCGCCCGAGGTGTAGGGCGCAAGAATAATAAGTCCAATCAGAACCACCCTTAAAAAGGGTGGTTTGCTCTTAGGGTATAACCCACGGGCTCCGGGCTCGCGTCTAAAGGCGCGGGCCCGGACTTCGTCCAGGCCTAGTGCATCTTGACCCGTGGCGCGCCGGTCGAACCGGCGGGGTCACCTCCTCTTGAAGGGGTCCTCGTACTCCTTCACGCTCAGCTTGTCCAGCGCGATGTCGTGGGACTCCTGCTCCCTGATGTACTTGGCGATCGTCGCCTCGTTCAGGCCGACGGTGGACACGCAGTGGCCCTCCACCCAGAACTTCCTGTTGCCGAACTTGTACTTGAGGTTGGCGTGCCTGTCGAATATCATCAGCGAGCTCTTCCCCTTCAGGTAGCCCATGACGCTCGCGACGCTGTACTTCGGCGGGATCGCCAGCAGCACGTGCACGTGGTCGGGCATCAGGTGCCCCTCGATTATCTCGATCCCCTTGTACTCGCACAGCTTCCTGAGGATCTCCCCTATGTCGCTCCTGATTTGGTTGTAGATCACTTTGCGCCTATACTTCGGCGTGAACACGATGTGGTACTTGCACATCCACCTCGTGTGGGAAAGGCTGTAGGCCTTCTGGGCCATGGCGACCACCCCTTCGACTCGAATTCTTGACGGCCTGAACAATCGTCAATATCGGTCGGAGGGGTGGCTTTGTAAAGCCGTTTGTCTCCACCCGCGTAGCGGGTGGTTTAAAGCTGGCCGCTGCGCGCCCAGCAGACTAAAGTCTTGAAATCAGAACCACCCTTAAAAAGGGTGGTTTGCTCTTAGGGTATAACCCACGGGCTCCGGGCTCGCGTCTAAAGGCGCGGGCCCGGACTTCGTCCAGGCCTAGTGCATCTTGACCCGTGGCGCGCCGGTCGAACCGGCGGGGTCACCTCCTCTTGAAGGGGTCCTCGTACTCCTTCACGCTCAGCTTGTCCAGCGCGATGTCGTGGGACTCCTGCTCCCTGATGTACTTGGCGATCGTCGCCTCGTTCAGGCCGACGGTGGACACGCAGTGGCCCTCCGCCCAGAACTTCCTGTTGCCGAACTTGTACTTGAGGTTGGCGTGCCTGTCGAATATCATCAGCGAGCTCTTCCCCTTCAGGTAGCCCATGACGCTCGCGACGCTGTACTTCGGCGGGATCGCCAGCAGCACGTGCACGTGGTCGGGCATCAGGTGCCCCTCGATTATCTCGATCCCCTTGTACTCGCACAGCTTCCTGAGGATCTCCCCTATGTCGCTCCTGATTTGGTTGTAGATCACTTTGCGCCTATACTTCGGCGTGAACACGATGTGGTACTTGCACATCCACCTCGTGTGGGAAAGGCTGTAGGCCTTCTGGGCCATGGCGACCACCCCTTCGACTCGAGTTCTTGACGGCCTGAACAATCGTCAATATCGGTCGGAGGGGTGGCTTTGTAAAGCCGTTTGTCTCCACCCGCATAGCGGGTGGGTTGAAGCTGGCCGCTGCGCGCCCAGCAGACTAAAGTCTTGAACTGAAAGGAGGCGTCCGAAAGGATGCCTCCTTTTTTGAGGTTCGAATCCCCAGCCGCCATTCTTGATAATAAAAAGGGCCCCAAATGGGACCCTTCTTCAAATTCGTACTGGCGGAGAGCTGGGGATTCGAACCCCAGATGCCCTTTTGGGGCATACTCGCTTAGCAGGCGAGCACCTTCGGCCTCTCGGTCAGCTCTCCGTAACAGCCGTTCTATAGTAACCAAACAGCCAAGGATGGGCAAGAGGAAATTTTCTAATTGCCTAGCAGCCTTTCCTTCTTGAAAGCTTCGCCTACCCCAGCGAGTGGTTGAGGGAGCCGAGCTCGTCGTTGCCCATGGTGCGCCACATTTGGAAGATACAACCGCGCGCCAGGAAAAAGAAACCGTTGTCGACCAGTTGCACAGCGGCATCTGCCAGCTGATTCGTCACGGCGGACACTGGCGGCAGCTCTAGTCCAGCCTTGTGGATGGTCTCGACCGCTTCCTCGAACGTCGGAGGCCCGCTGACGCCCATCTCGTTCATAAGGCCCTGCATTTCTTCCAGCGCGCTGCTGCCCGACTCCTCGCCGCGCGGCACCAGACGGTAACAAGCCAGCGCCAGGTCGAGCTGATCGCAATTCCAATAGGCAAACGCCAAGCGATAGAACAGGTAGCCGATTGCAGAACGATCGCTGGCAATACGTAGGCCGTGGCGCGCCACCTCGATAATCTCGTCAAAGCGCTCCAGACGCGCAAGCACGTTGATGAGCGCAAAGTGCGACTGCATGGACGAGCGCGCCAGATCGTAAAGATGGCGCACCTCGGGCAGTGCTCGTTCAAAGTCCTCTTGCTCGGCGTAAAAGCTGCAGATCTCGTGCTGGGCAAAGTACAGCGCATCGGGCGCACGAAGGATTCGCACAGAGCGGTCTTCTTCCAACACCGGTAGCACCATGCGCACCAGCTGGTTATCGCAAAACTGCGTTTGAACCGGACCTGTCGCCAAAAGCTCGGCGACGGCGCACTTAGCCTCCAACTCCTCAACAAGACGGGAAAAGCCTTCAAAAGCACCTGTACGGTCGACTTTTGCCTGCTCGCGCAATTCAACAACACGGGCCACGTATGGGTCGTCGTCCTCTTCCATGACCTCCAGCTCGTCAGCCGTATCGGCAAGCAGCAGATCGCGCAGCGCCGGCGGCAGCATGCGATGGTCATCACGCGGACGAGCATGAACCTCCGCCGGTTCAATCGTCTCCGGAGCGGTTGACTCATACGCCTCAAGCACACGCTTGCACGGCATATCGTCCATGTCCATGCTCTCAAGATCCTTGGCGACAGACACGCAATCGGCCAGATAGGCCGCGCGCCCAAAGAAATATGTTGCGACAACGCGCTCGCCCTGCCCACTGTCGGGAGCAGCAATCTGCACATAGCAGCGCGTGATGCAGGTGCCCGCGGCAAAACACGCTGCCGCAAGCGTGAGCGCCACGCGCGCATCGTGCTCCACGGCCCAGGTCGCGCGCGTGTCCTCGTCCAGCTCGCGCCAGGCGTCATCTTGGGCGTCGTATTCACGTTGAGGCATAGCATCCGCGACAGAGTGCCCAAACCGAACGAGCATAATCCCCTCGGCAACGTTTGCCCGATAGGTATAGTCGAGCCGTGTGACCACGTTTAGTGCCTCGACAATACGCGCGAAGCGGGTACGCACATCCCACTCACCGCCCGGCTGGCACGAAACCGTTCCCGGTTTGGCCCACGGGTTATCGCTCGAGGCCGTATCGAGCAGTCGGGGAACATCGTTGGTCGTCTTAGCGATATGCCACGAATCAAAGAGCGCACAGCCCTCAAGGCTCGGCGACGAGGCCGCGGGGGCCAATCCAGCCCCAATGCGCTCAAGGATGCCGGAGAGGCGGTTGAGACGGCACTCGATGGCGAGCAGCGTGTCAATCTCGTCCTGGTCTAGCAGACTACGATCAAAATTGAGATAGAAAAGCTTTGAGCGATCGATGCGAGCCAGGCTCATCTCGGACTTAGCGGCGATGGTGCGCAAGCGGGGCAAGTCAATTTCACTCATAAGGGCGGCGGCATAGCGCTCGATACCGCTCGGATTCTCGGCATGGTCAACGCGGTAGAGCAGCGTCTCGATAGCGTCAGGTAGCGGTGTCGTGTTAAAGCCCAAAAACACCTCGACCGGCTCGGGCAACTTTACGAGCTTGATCTTGTCGACAACGTTTTGCATACCCTCGTCGAGTCCGTCGGCGTCCGCTGTGCTCGCAATGGTATTTTCGGAGTCAGCGAATATCACGTAGCGCAGGAACATCGATGCCATGAACTCACCGTAAGGAAGGGAGCGGGCCGAATTCCATGTCTCGTGATCGGACTGTTCGCGCATGGGACCTTCGGGAGAGCCGACGGTTCGCGCGCACGCGCGCATCGTGCCGTTTGCTCCCCTCACCATAATCTCACCAATACCGGAGTCCGACTCGTCAAGGACCAGTTCCATGTCGGGATCGTTGGGCAGCGGAGCCTCGCTGACGGGGCGGTCCACCTTGTACACCTCACCCGAAACGCTTACGTAGCCCAAAAGCGACACATGGCTTTTGCCAACGAATTCGACGACATAACAAGATTCATGCTGATCCTCGCCAAAGAGTTTCCAGACCACGCCATATGAGCGTCCCGCAGGCTGCTCGGGCATCGCCGGAAAGCGCTTCTTGGGATCGAGAAACCTGAGCTTGTATGTCGGACGCTCTGCCACGGAATATCACCCTGATCGGTCGCTTGAAGAAGGAGTGGTCGCGAATAAGTCGCGACATCTACTCGGAATCTTACACGAGTCGACAGGAAATCGTCCCTTTGGACGAAAGCACTCAAGCTGGCGCAAAAGAAAAGCCCCCGTTGCCGGGAGCTTTAATCTCAAATGGTGCGGCGTATAGGATTCGAACCTATGACGTTCTGATTCGTAGTCAGACCCTCTATCCAGCTGAGGTAACGCCGCGACTTGTTGATTATTATGCACAGGGACTGAATAATGGTCAAGCATTTTTTCAAAAAAAGTTATCGAATTTGATTTTTACTCATTTGATGCAGTCGATCGACTCGATACTTTCAAACACGGCGAAAGCAACTCCTCAAGTATGTCGACATATAAGAAAAGCCTCCGTTACCGGAGGCTTTAAAGTTCAGTTGGTGCGGCGTATAGGATTCGAACCTATGACGTTCTGATTCGTAGTCAGACCCTCTATCCAGCTGAGGTAACGCCGCAACGCACGGATTATTATGCACGTGACCCCTCGATGGGTCAAGCGACAATTTGGAAAAATTTTACGAAGTGATGATTAAGACGCTCGCGCCTCGACCGAGGTTCGAATCCATGCATGGTTTCCAAAAAAGAAAAGCCCCCGTTGCACGGAGGCTTCAAGTTCGATTGGTGCGGCGTATAGGATTCCGCGCATCCGCTTCGCGGATCCGCACCGGCTTCGCCCGCCTGCCGGCGCGCTCGCCCGCGGGCTAAAAACGCTCCGCGTTTTCTTGACGCCCGCGCCTCGACCGAGGTTCGAATCCAGGCTTATAGGACAAAATGTGTGTCCCGATAGAACATCAGTTTCCATCCATTAATCCAGCCAGAACGGGTACGGGTCCCTGTGGTGGAGGTCCTCCCACACGGCCCTGTCGCCCCACTCCGGCCCTCCGTCCTCGCGCGACGGCGAGGCGGAGTAGACGCTGAACAGGAAGTCGATGTCCGCGTCGGTCGGCATCGCGGCGAGCTTCTCGCGCGCCGTCCTCGCGTCCCCCGAGTGCGCGTGGCACCACCAGAACACCGCCTTAACGCGCTTGACCGACGTCAGCCCCCGGTGGTTGCGCAGTACGGCCCTCAGCTGCGAGTTCACCCCTCCCTCGATCATGTTGTTGGTCGACGGCAGCGGGCCGGCCTTGGCCAGGGCGGGGTCGAGGTAGGTGAACAGCGTCCCCGCCGACACCAGCGACGACAGCGACGAGCGCGCCCGCCTCAGCCTCTCGTGGGTGCAGGCCCTCCTGCCGTCCACCACGGTCCTGTCCTCCAGGAAGTCGGCCCAGAACCCGCACCAGTCGAGGTAGCGCTCGGCCCAGAGCTCCGCCTGGTGCAGCGTCTCGATGCCCATGAGGTCGCGCGCGATGAGGTAGAGCTCGCGCCCCGCCTGGAGCTTCGGCCGCGTCGTCGTGTAGCGCTTGACCCGCGAGAAGGCGTGGAAGGTGCACCTCTGGACCCTGGTGCGCGGCCAGGTCTCGCGCACGGCCTTGGCGAACCCGCTCCCGCCGTCGGTGACGACCACCTCGGGCGCCGGGATCGGCGCCATGAGGGCCGACCACGCCCTCGAGTTCTCCGACCTCGCCATGTACCAGGAGACCACCCTCTCGCCGCTGCAGCATATGAGCACGACGAGGTCGCGCGCGACCCAGATCCCGTCGACGTGGAGCACGCGATGGAGCTCGCCGTCGGGGACGGGCATGGGCCAGACATCCCAGAACTCGGCCGTCCTGCGCCTGAAGGACCGCCCGGCGCCCGGCATCGCGGCCTGCGAGTCCTTCGAGAGGAGCCACCCGAGGAACTCCTCGAGCCTCGCCGCCGCGTCGTCGTACCTCACCGTCGTCGACGCGCCGCAGGCCGTGCACCTCCACCGCTGGGACCCCGATGAGGTCCTGCCGTTGCGCTTGGTCCGACCGCCGCAGTAGGGGCAATAAACGGCCTTCATGGGCACCTCTTCCGAAAGTGTATTTAACGGTTCCGGAAAAGGTTATCTACCTGCGGGAACGACAGGCAACCGGACACACATTCTGTCCGAGCGGTTAAAAGCGGGCACGGAATTTAAACGGCTGAAAAAGGGGCATCGACCTGCGCCGATGCCCCCAACGTGGACACACATTTTGTCCTATAAGCCCGAATCCATGCGGTGTTGCCATAAAAGAAAAGCCCCCGTTGCCGGAGGCTTTCAAGTTCAATTGGTGCGGCGTATAGGATTCGAACCTATGACGTTCTGATTCGTAGTCAGACCCTCTATCCAGCTGAGGTAACGCCGCAGCGCAAGACATATAAAACCACTTTAGCTTATTGGAGTCAAGCGCAATCTCAAACTTTTTTATGAAACGCAGTTTTTATCATGCTGCTCCGCATACATCAGCGCTCCCCGTGCGATCGATTGGCTTTTCAATCACATCGAACCCTGCGCCAAGCTCCCCCAGGAGCGACCGCACCCGTTGGGCGCAGTCGTAGTCGGCAAACGAGATGCTCAGCATTCGAGCAACCTGGTTAGATGTCCGGACCCCATAGAAATGCTCAAGGGCAACAAGCCCCTCGTGCGCCACAAACGTCTCGATCACATGTGGCGACTCCTCATAGCACCATTGCGTCAATGGTCCCTCGCTCGTCTGCCGAACCACCAAGCCACCCATGCCAGACGGCTCGCACGTTACCAGCAGGTACTCGCCGTCCTCATCGCTCTCGAACATAACTACCCGTTCATCGAACAACTCCATTGCATCCCCTTTCTCTCGCTCTTATCTAGCAAAAGCATAGCAGGTAGATGGCTGTATACAGAACGTTTGTTCGTGTATTTTCTATTGAGCTGTCCGCACGACATGGTATTGGCCTGCGCACAAAATAGGGCGCCCCAGACAGGAGCGCCCCATCAAATCGCTTATGTAGCTTGCCTACGCGACCGGCTCGATCTTCTCGAGGCCGCCCATGTAGGGACGCAGAACCTCGGGGATCGTGATGGTGCCGTCGGCGTTCTGGTAGTTCTCCAGAATGGCGGCCATGGTGCGACCAGCCGGCAGACCGGAGCCGTTGAGGGTATGCAGATAGCGCGAACCCTTGAAGTTCTCGGGATCGCGATACTTGATGTTGGCGCGACGAGCCTGGAAGTCGCCGCAGTTGGAGCAGGAGCTGATCTCCTTGTAGGCGTTGTAGCTCGGCAGCCAAACCTCGATGTCATAGGTCTGACGGGCAGAGAAGCCCAGGTCGCCGGTGCACAGGCTAATCACGCGATACGGCAGGCCCAGCTGCTGCAGCAGGTACTCGGCCTCGGCGGTCATGCTCTCGAGCTCCTCGTCGGACTCCTCCGGCTTGGCGAACTTGACCATCTCGACCTTGTCGAACTCGTGCTGACGGATGATGCCGCGGGTGTCGCGACCAGCAGAGCCGGCCTCCTCGCGGAAGCAGGGGGTGAAGGCGGTGTAGCGGCGCGGCAGGGTATCGGCGTCCAGAACCTCACCGGCGTGCAGGTTGGTCAGCACGACCTCGGCGGTGGGGATCAGGAAGTTGTCGCCCGAGACGTGATAGGCATCGTCCTCGAACTTGGGCAGCTGGCCCGTACCAAACATGGTCTGACGCTTGACGACGATGGGCGGCCACCACTCCTTAAAGCCACGGCTGGTGTGCGTGTCCAGGAAGAAGTTGATGAGAGCGCGCTCCAGGCGGGCGCCGGCGCCACCGAGAACGGTGAAGCGGCTACCGGAGAGCTTGTTGCCGCGCTCGAAATCGAGGATGTCGAGGTCGGTGCCCAGGTCCCAGTGCGGCTTAAAGTCGAAGTCGAACTCGCGCGGGGTGCCCCAGCGGCGACGCTCGATGTTCTCGTCCTCGTCCTTGCCAAGCGGGGTGGCCTCGCACGGGATGTTGGGCAGGTGAGCCATAAAGTCGTACTGCTCCTGCTCGAGGGCGGTGCGGCGCTCGGCCAGACCGTCGATCTTCTCGTTGACGGCGCGCACGGCCTCCTTGGCGGCCTCGGCCTCGTCCTTCTTGCCCTCCTTCATCAGGGCACCGATCTTCTTGGACTCGGCGTTGCGCGTGGCCTGGAGCTCCTCGACCTCGGTGATGACGGCACGACGCTCGTCGTCGAGCTCAAAGAACTTCTCGCGGTCCCAAGACGTCTGGCGATTGGCCATGGCGGCGTCGATGGCATCGGGGTTCTCGCGAACAAACTTGATATCAAGCATTAGATCCTCCGGCGATATACATTCCGTTTAGGTTGCAACCTTGTACATGTATGGGCAAGTATATACTTATGAGCGTTTACGACCCAACTCAACTATGCAAGAAGGCACCCAATGGACGCAGTTTTTTCCTATTTGTTTGGCACCCGCACTGGTTTTGCCATCCTTTTCGCCGGCGGCATCCTGCTGTTTGCGATTCTTGCCTTTGTGATGGAGAAGCGCACCCATAAGATGTACGTCGACCGCGGACCCAAATCCGAGGACGAAGAAGACGGCTTCTGGGACTAACCTGCCAAAAAGGGACAGGTTTATTTTGGTCGGTTTTAACTGGGCAAATGCAAGCGCCCCGCAACTGGAGTTTGAGCCAGTTGCGGGGCGCTTTTTGCTAGAACGACAAAACCGCAGGGAAAACCCGCCAAAATAAACCTGTCCCTTTTTGGTCGGTTTTACTGGAGGGTGGCGTCGATGGCCTTGACCAGGGCGCTGCGCATGCCGGCATCCTCGAGCGCGACGACGCCCTTGATGGTGGCGCCACCAGGCGAGCACACGGCGTCCTTCATTGCGGCGGGATGCTGACCGGTTGCAAGCTGCAGCTTTGCCGTGCCCAGCACCATCTGGCTCACGATGCGATAGGCATCGGCGCGCGGAATACCGTGCTTGACGGCCGCATCGCCCAGGGCCTCGATCGCCATGGCGACAAATGCCGGGGCGCAGCCGCCCACGGTGCCGCCCACAAACAGCAGGCTCGAATCGAGCTCGACCACCGTACCGAGCTTGCCAAGCAGGCCGAGCACCGTGTCGCGCTGTTCATCACTAAGCGTAGAGGCCTTCTCGCAGGCAATGACGCCCTCACCCACCGATACCGGCGTGTTGGGCACCGTCGAGATATGCGCGACGCCCGGCAGGACCTGCTCCCACTTGGCGCTATCCCAGGTCCAGGCGACCGAAAGGACGACCTTGTCGGCAAGCGCACCCTTGAGCGGCGCGAAGACCTTCTCGATCATGTACGGCTTGACCGCAGCGACCACGATATCAGATGCGGCGACAACCTCTGCCGCATCATGGCAGGCGGTCATGCCGCGCGCCTCACAACGCTCAATCAGAGCGTCATAGCGGCCTGCGCAGGCGCACATGTCGCTCGCAGACACGCCGGTAGCAATCCAGCCATCGGCCATAGCGCTCGCCATATTGCCAAAACCGACAAACCCGATCTTCATATCACATAGTCCTCTCAGACACGTTCCTCAAAACGGAAGCTATTGTCCCATGCCATTGTTTCGTATTGCCGACCTATTTGTGATACGGCTCGCCACGGCTGATCTTGCAGGCGCGGTAAATCTGCTCCAGCAGCACCACGCGCGCCAGGTTGTGCGGCAAGGTAATGCGTCCAAAGCTGAGCATCTCGTCGGCACGGGCGCGCACGTCATCGCTCACGCCGTCCGAGCCGCCGATCACAAAGGCGATATCACTATTTCCTCGCAGCATAAGATCGTCGAGGCGTGCCGAGAGCTCCTCGCTCGAGCGCTCCTTGCCCTCGATGGCAAGCAGAATCACATGTGCCCTCGGCGGCAAGGCTGCAAGAATCGCCGCCCCTTCCTTGTCGCGCGCGGCATCCACGCCACCCGCCTTAGCCGGATCGATATCGGCCACCTCGCGCATATCCACCTTGGCATAGGCGCCCAGGCGCTTGGTGTACTCGGCGCAAGCATCCTTCCAAAAGCGCTCTTTGAGCTTGCCGACGCAAACTACGGTGTATTTCACGCGCGCCTACTCCTTCGACTCGTTCTGGACCTTGCCCGCTGCCAGCATCTGCTCGAACATCGAGGCCGACTGAGAAAAGTCGCTCGGCAGCACGACCGTCGAGTTTTTACCCGTACGGGCGAACTCCGTCATCATCTCGGCCCACTGCGTAAACATGAACAGCTGGTTGGCCTCGTCGTTGCCAACGCCCGTCTCCTGGATAATCTCGAGCGAATCCTTGATGCCCAGCGCAATGGCCTTGCGCTGGTTTGCAATGCCCTCGCCGGCTTTTTCCATGGCCTCGGCCTCGGCAGTCGCCTCGGTGACGCGCTTGATGCGGTCGGCTTCGGCAAGTTCCTGCGCCGCGGCGCGCTTGCGCTGGGCTGCGTTGATGTCGTTCATGGAGTTCTCGACCTCGGTCGGCAGCGCGATCTTGGTGATGAGCGTCGACACGAGGGTGAAGCCGTAGGCGGCCATCTGCTCGGAAACGGTTGCGTTGACGTCCTTGGCAATATCATCCTTCTTGGCAAAGACCTCGTCGAGCGTGTACACGGGGATCGAGGAGCGCAGGGCATCGGTGATGAAGTCGCGCATCTGGTCCACGGGCTCCTGCAGCATGTAATAACTCTTGTAAATGCCCGAATCCGCCGGACCCGCACCCATGTCGTAGCTCACGTGATACTGCGCGGAAACCTCGAGGCCGATGGTCACGTTGTCCTGGGTCTTAACGTCGATGCCAAAACCGTTTTTCATAGTGCGCAGGCTCACCGTGGCGGCCTTGCGGTCGATTACGGGCACCTTCAGGTGGAAACCCGCGTTGACGATGCGGTTGAACTTGCCCAAGCGCTCGATAATCACGGCATGTTGCTGCTCGACGACATAGCAGGCGTTGGGAAGCAGCAGCAACAGGATGATGATGGGGATCAAAAGACTGGTAAGGGCGGCGATGATACCGGAAAACAGCATGGCTTCTCCTCTATTGGGCATACATTGGCACTAGGATACCCGTCCGAGGTGACCGCGCAAAACAAAAAAGCTCCCATTGCTGGGAGCTCTTTCATTTACCTTGATTATCAACTTCATCCGAACACCTCCCACATTCATCCGTACATGTGCGGATGAATGTGGGAACCCGATACCCTGAGGGCCGGACCGGCCGGCCCCGGGAGATCGGAGGACGGCATGTCCGGAAAGAGGAAGAAGGGTCCCGAGAAGGCGGCCCCGAGGGCCTACGGCAGGCTCACCAGGCACGAGCGGGACACGGTCCAGAGGATGCTGGAGCGCAGGGCCTCGTGCAGGGAGATCGCGAGGGAGCTGGGCAGGTCGCCCTCGACGGTGAGCGCCGAGGTGGCGTCGCACAGGTTCGTGACGGCGCCGAAGGCCAGGCGCGGCGAGCGCGTGGACGGCTCGGCCGACCTGTCGGCGGCCTGCCCGCGCCTGGCCGCGTGGCCGCGCTGCTGCAACGGCTGCGGCCGCTACCGCGCGGTGGGCTGCAAGCGCCGCCCGCACGTCTTCTACGAGGCCCGCGCCGCGCAGCTGTGCGCCGACTCGGTGCTCGTCTCGTCCAGGCGCGGGATCGATGCCGACGAGCCGGCCGCGGCGGCCAGGCTGGAGGCCATAAGGGGCTGCCTGCGCCGGGGGCTGTCCCCCGAGCAGATGGCGGCGTGCAACGGCGGGCCGGTGGACCTGTCGCCGTCGACCATCTACCGCTGGGTCGCGGCGGGCTACGACGGCATGACCAACATGGAGCTCAGGCGCAAGGTCGGCTACAGGCCGAGGAGGCGCGCCGCCGGCCGGGCGGCCACGCGCCACTCCGCCCGCAGGTCGCACGCCGCGTTCCTCGCCCTCGGGGAGGACGCGTGCGCCGCGGCCTGGGAGATGGACACCGTCGAGGGCGCCAGGGAGGACTCGGCCTGCCTGCTCACGCTGCTCCACCGCCCCAGCAGGCTCCAGCTGGCGCTCCTGCTCGGGGAGAAGACCTCCGGGTGCGTCGCGGCCGCCCTGGAGGGCGTCCGGGCGGTCCTCGGCGCAGGCGGGACGCGCCGCGTGTTCCGCGCCGTGCTCACCGACAACGGCGCGGAGTTCTCCGACGAGGGCGCGATCGCGGCGCTCCTCGGCGAGGGGCCGGGCGAGACGAGGCTGTTCTACTGCGACCCCAGGCGCAGCGACCAGAAGGGCGCCTGCGAGCGAAACCACGTCGAGATAAGGAAGCTGCTTCCCAAGGGCGCGTGCCTCAGGTTCGACCGGCTCGCCCCGGCGGACCTGGCGCTGGCCATGTCGCACGTGAACTCCGAGCCCCGCGGCGCGCTCGGCTTCTCGACGCCCGCCCGCGCCTTCAGGGCGATGCTCGGCGGCGACGCGGCGGCGCTGCTGGACGCCTGCGGCGTGGAGGAGGTGCCCATCGGCGAACTCGACCTGACGCCGGGCCTCATCGAGAGGGCGCGCGCCGAGAGGGGCGATGCCCCGCTGGCCTAGTCTGAAGGCAAAACGGAATAGACGGACCGACCGTCCGGCTGAGTCTGGGAAGAGGTGCCGGGCGGAGGGCGGAGCATGGCCACCGGACCCATCGAAACACATCTCCACCGTTCCTTCAACTGGGAAAACGGCGCCCCCGGGGCCCGTGAGGGGCCTCGGGGGCGTTCGGCTAGCTGCGGGAACGGCCTATCCGCTCAATGTGTTCGGCTGAGATCGGAAATCAACCGCTCTTTCATTTAATGGTGCGGGCGAAAGGACGTCCGTGTATCCGCTTCGCGGATCCGCACCGGCTTCGGCCGCCTGCCGGCGTCCTCGCCAGCTCGCTAAAAACGCTCCGCGTTTTCTTTACGCTCGCTCCTTCGCAGGTTCAAGTCCCTGCGATGGGCCCATAACAAAAAAGCTCCCATTGCTGGGAGCTCTTTCATGTAATGGTGCGGGCGAAAGGACTTGAACCTTCATGGGGTTGCCCCCATACGGACCTGAACCGTACGCGTCTGCCAATTCCGCCACGCCCGCGTGCAGAAATTAGAATAACGGAGCGCCACCGCGAACGCAAGAACTATTTTTGAAAAAGTTTGCAGGCATTTTCCCAAGCGGCTTGCGCGATTGCTTCGGCATTCTCGCCGGTGCGGTCGACACGGTCGTTGACCAGCGCGTTTGCCGTAATGGAAATCATCGCAGGCTCACACTCAAGACCTCGAATTGGCTCTGGGGCCATGTACGGGCAATCCGTCTCGAACAAAATTCGATCGAGCGGGGTTGCCGCGAATGCCTCGCGCACGTCGTCGTTGCGCTTAAAGGTCGCCGCGCCACCATAAGCGATGTAGCAATCCAAATCCACAAAGCGCTCCATCGTGGCGCGGTCCTCGCCAAAGCAATGCAGCACACAGCCCGCCTGAGGCACGCCTACCTCGCGCAAAACGTTGTACGCGTCCACATGCGAGGTGCGTTCATGGTCCGTGTCCTCGTGACGCAGATGCAGCTCTACCGGCACATTGCGACGCACGGCAAGCTCGAGCTGGCGCGCCATGCAGTCGATCTGCACGTCGTGAGGCGCCGGCGCAACATCATCGTCATAGTCCATGTGGTAGTCCAGGCCGATCTCGCCGATACCGACGCATAAGGGGTCATCGAGCGCGGCCACAATCTGGGCATGGATGTCCTCGGTATAGTCGGGAGCACCATACGGATGCACGCCGGCAAGATACTTGATCTGCGAGATATCTTGCATCGGCAAAATCTCATGCGTCAGCCAGTTGCTATAGTCCGTCACGCTGCGTTTGTCGGCGATGGGATCGAAGACCGTCACCAACAGGTCAATGCCTGCGGCCTTGGCACGCACGAGCGTCTCGGGCACTTCCTTGCCCCAAAATGAAAGCAGGTGCGCATGCGTATCGGCAAGCGGCGCCAGCGGTACCGGACAAGCAACCGTTTTCTTTTTCTTGGTAAACGTCACGCGCTCGGCACTAAGCGTCATGGGAAAGCTCCTGAGCCAAGCGGACAAAATCGGCAACGTCAAGCGTCTCGGCGCGCGTGGTGGGCGCGATGCCGCAAGCCTCAAAGGCAGCATCGAGCACGTCCTTGGCAAAGCCATTGGCGCTCATGGAGTTGCGGATGGTTTTGCGACGCTGGGCAAATGCGGCGTCGATCACGCGGGCTACGAACTCGCGATCGAACCCCTCGGGCACCACGCCGTCAACGCGATCGATACGCACGACAGCCGAGTCCACGTGCGGCGCCGGCATAAAGCAGCGCGGCGGCACCTCAAAGCGCCCCGTCACCTGCGCATACAGCCCGAGCTTTGCCGTGTAGCCGCCATAGGTCTTGTTGCCAGGCGTCGCGGCAATACGGTCGGCGACTTCTTTTTGCACCATAACGACGGCACGCTTGAGCGCAGGCATCGTCTGGAAGAACTGCAGGATGATCGTCGCCGCAACGTTATAGGGCAGATTTGCGACAAACACCGTGGGCTCGCCACCGGCCGCCTGCTCAATCTGCTCCGGCGTCACCTTAAGCGCATCGCCCATGATAAAGCGGAAGTTGGCATAGTCGGCAGCGTGGGCATCGAGCACCGGCTCGAGCTCGGGGTCGGCCTCGATCGACGTGACGCACGCCGCCTCTTGCAGCAGGGCCAACGTCAGCGTGCCGCAACCCGGGCCGACCTCGAGCACGCGCTCATCGCCCGCAAGCTCAGCGAGCTCGCAAATGCGCTCAATCACATGGTTGTCGATCAGGAAGTTTTGGCCCAGGCGATGCTTGGTCGCAAGGCCAAACTCCTCCAGCAGCTCCCTGGTTGCCGTGGGGTTTGCCAAAGGCGAAGTTGTCATGGTTGCCTCCTTAACATGGTGGCTGCATCGTAAAGCAAAAGGGCATGGACCGTTGCGGCCATGCCCTTACATCTAAACAGCAAATTGCCGATATGGCGCGCAGCGGCTTAGCCCAGACGCGGGAACAGCGGCTCGCCCTTCTCGACGGGCTGACCACCGGCAAGCAGGCCCCAAGCGCAAATGCCCTTGAGGTCGTCGCTCGCGGCCTCGTCCTCGCAGGACAGGCGACGCAGGGCCTCGGCAGAAGTCTGGGGCATGAGCGGCATCAGCAGGTGAGCGGCAATGCGGATGGCCTCGAGCAGGTTGTAGATCACAAATGCCAGCTCGTCAGCCTTGGCCTCGTCCTTGGCAAGCGCCCAAGGCTCGGAGTCCTCGATGTAGTGGTTGGCAGCGTGGATGAGCTCCATGACCTCGTCCTTAGCTCCACCGTAATCGAGCACGTCCATCTTGGCCATGTAGCGATCGACCAGGCCATCGGCAATCTTTGCCAGCGGGTTGTCGAACGCATCGAACGATGCGGGCTTGGCGGGCGCGCAACCGTCAAAGTACTTGCCGCTCATGTTGAGCGAACGCGAGATAAGGTTGCCCCAGCTGTTGGCCAGGTCGGCGTTGTAGACCTGCTCCATACGATCGAAGCTGATGGCGCCGTCGGTGCCGGGGACCACGTCGGTCATAAAGTAATAGCGGTAGCCCTCGACGCCCAGCATGTCGATAACATCCTGCGGAGCGATGGCGTTGCCGCGGCTCTTGGACATCTTCTCGGCCTTACCGGTCTCGGCATTGCGCACGGTCAGGAAGCCGTGGGCAAAGACGTGCTCGGGCAGGGCCTCGCCGATGGCCATGAGCATCGCGGGCCAAATGACGCAGTGGAAGCGGATGATGTCCTTACCCACGATGTGGAACTGCGCGGGCCAGCGATAGGCCAGCTCGGCACGGGCCTCGTCGGTGTCGACACCGTAGCCGACGGCCGTCATATAGTTGAGCAACGCATCGAACCACACGTAGGTCACGTGACCCTCGTCAAACGGGACCTGAATGCCCCAGTCAAAGCTCGTACGGCTCACGGAAAGGTCGTTAAGGCCGCCCTCGACAAAGCTGCGTACCTCGTTCATACGGAACGCAGGCTCGACAAAGTCGGGGTGCTCGTCATAGAGCTTGAGAAGCTTGTCCTGGAAGGCGGAAAGCTTAAAGAAGTAGGACTCCTCCTGCACGCGCTCAAGCGGACGGTGGCAGTCGGGGCACAGGTGCTGGCCGACGCTGCCGTACTCCTCGTCGCCCTTCTGGACCTGCGTATCAGTGAAGTAGGTCTCGTCAGGCACGCAATACCAACCGTCGTAGCTGCCCTTATACAGATAGCCGGACTCCTTCATGCGCTCCCACAGGTACTGCACGGCATGATGCTGGCGCGGCTCGGTGGTGCGGATGAAGTCGTCGTTGGAGATCTCGAGCTTGCTCCAAAGCTCCTTGAAGTGCGGGGCCTGGCTATCGGTCCACTCCTGCGGCGTCATGCCATGCTTGGCTGCGGCCTCGGCGACCTTCTCGCCATGCTCGTCCATGCCGGTCAGGAACTTGACGTTATAGCCGGCGGAACGGCGATAGCGAGCCTGAACGTCGGCGATGATGGTGGAATAAGCCGTGCCCAGGTGCGGATCGGCGTTGACGTAGTAGATGGGCGTCGTGATAAAGAACGAAGGCTTGCTTTGATCCATGGGGTTTGTCCTCCAGAAAAACGTTGCATACAGAGGATGATTCTAGCGCAAGGGCTGGATATCCTCCATCTATTGCATATCGAGCACCATGGCATAGACATCGCGCTTGCGGCGCGAATACTTCTGAGACAGGCGCTTGGCCACCGCAGACGCGGGCTCCCCCTCCTCGAGCGCGGCGCGGATATCCTCGCGCAGGGCCTCGTCGGGATCCGCTGCCGTGGCGCCGACCGGCACGATACCGGCCTCCTCATCCTCGCTCGGCGGCGCGATGACCAGCGCGATCTCGCCCTTTACCTCGCCGCGAGCGCGCAGTTCCTCGGCAAGCTGGGCAGCGAGCCCGCGCAAGACCTCCTCGTGCAGCTTGGTGAGTTCGCGGCAGACGGCAACCTCACGCTGGGGAAAGACCTCCGCCACGGCCTCGAGCGTCGCCACGATGCGATGTGGAGACTCGTAGAAGATGAGTGCGCCGGGCACCACGGCAAGGCGCTGCAAACGGCGCACACGGTCGCCGTGCTTTCGGCCCAAAAAGCCCTCGAAGAAAAAATGCTCGCAGGGAATGCCGGACGAAACAAGCGCCGTGACGCAAGCAGAGGGCCCGGGAATAACTTCGACGGGTACATCGGCCTCACGCGCCGCCTCGACCAGCGCCTGGCCGGGATCGGACACGCTCGGCATGCCGGCGTCCGAGGCAAAGGCGAGGGTCTCCCCCGCCAGCAGACGGTCGACCAGGCCGGCAGCGCGGCTAGCGATCACATTCTCGTCGCAACGGACAAGCGGCTTGGAAATGCCCAGGTGCATCAGCAGCTTTGACGTCACACGCGTGTCTTCGCAGCAAATGGCATCGGCGGCGGCAAAGGCCTCGCCAACGCGCGGGGACAGGTCGCCTAGGTTGCCGATGGGCGTGCCGACCACATAGAGTTTGCCCGTATGGGCGCTGTTTTGCGTCATATCAACCTATTCAATCATGCCGCGCTCGAGCGTACCGAGCGCCGTGCGGGCGTCCCATGCTGCAATGCGCTTCTCGGTCTTCCACGTTTGGAAGAACCAACCGGCAGCCGGCGCAAACGAAGCCAGCTGGTTGGCGATAAACACGCGCTCGTAGGCATTGCGGCCCTCGGGCGTAACCGACGAGTTGGCAAAGATCGCCGCGCCCGACCATTCGCCCACCAGCACGGGGAACCCAGTCGAAATCGCCTCTTTAAGCTCGCGCTTGTTACGCGAAATCGCCGTCGTCAGCCCGCGGGGGCTCGTGATGTCGAGCGCATACTCGTCGCGGTAATGGTACAGGTGAAGGTCCATGTAGACGTTCTTGTACTTGGCGCCGCGCATAAAATGCTTCCACTCGCTGGGATGCCCCGACGACGAGAAGACGACGATCTTATCCTCGGGCATATACGAACGGACGAGCTCGTAGGCATCGCGATAGAAATTGCGCAGGTAGTGAGCAGGAATGCCATCCGTCATGGTGAAGAGGCTCTTGCGAACGCTCATCTGCGGCGTGTCCAGCAGCTCAATGCCCAGCAGGCTCTCGGCCTCGCCATAGCGATCGGCCAAGCGCTCGAGCACGTCGAGTGCGACATGACGGCCGTTGGTGGACGAATGCCACTCGGCGACAGCCTCCGGCGTGGTGGGCGAATCGTTGGAATCGCCCTGGCCACCGGGCACGGTTGCCAGATCGAGCAGCACGCGGATATCGTACTTGGCAGCCCACTCAATCGCGCGGTCGATGTAATCGACAACCGATATGTAGGAGGCATCGGACTCCTGTGAGCCAAAGGCATACCAGGGCACCGGCAGACGCACGGCATTGAGACCGATCTGCGCCATGCGGCGAAAATCGTCCTCGCTCACAAACGTCTCGTAATGACGACGCATGCGCTCGTTGTAAGCGGCGGTACCCATGGCCTCCTGCAGCTCGGCTGCGTTGGATGCGCCGGTCGCCGCGTACAGCGACGGGGTCACCCAAGGCTCGGGAATAAACCAGCCAGAGAGATTAACGCCGAGTATCCTCTCCATCACTGCCCCCTTCGGATCATGCAGGTCGAACCCGCATCGTATTGCATAGGATAAGTATCGTTTTGAGTATACCCGCGTGTGCGGACAGGCGACCGAACGGTCTGCAAAGTGACGCGAAAGTGGGAGGAATGTCTGGGGCGGGCGGGCTCGGAATGGTGCGACGAGGTGTGTACGCGCGCCGGAGGCAGGCACCGGAAAGTGTGTCCCGTTCTGAGCCCTTATTCTGGGACGCAGTTTCCGCAGAACCCTACATAAAAGAAAAGGACCCCTTTGCAGAGGTCCTAGTCAATTCAAGGTGGCGGGGAAGGGAATCGCGTCCGCGCGCTGCGCGGACGGACCGCTGCGGCGCTTACGCGCCTTGCGAGCTGCGCTGGCAAACGCTTACGCGTTTACTCAGCTCCGCGCCCTCACGGGGTTCGATTCCATGTGGGGGCTGCATAAAAGAAAAGGACCCCTTTGCAGAGGTCCTAGTCAATTCAAGGTGGCGGGGAAGGGAATCGAACCCCTGACACGAGGATTTTCAGTCCTCTGCTCTACCAACTGAGCTACCCAGCCATTTGAGGTGTGCCTTGTTTCAAGGCTTGATTAGTATAACCAAGGACGCGTTCCGGTCAACCGAGAATTTTAAAAAAGTTTTTGAGCACAGCCTCGGTTCTATAAATCGGCACGTCAGAGACATCAGCCGGCAGCAAGAAGTTTTTCGCTCAGAGCCGCACGGGCAAACTCACTTGGCGTCATCCCCTCGGCAGCCGCCCGTCGACGAATGGCCTCCTTCATTCCCAGAGGAATCTTGACCGACAACGTTGCCGTCCCCTCACCTGAGAGCGGGGGCCGTCCATGCACGATCCCACCAACGGTATGTTCGCCATCCGGAAACTCTCCGCGCTCGTACGACTCGCACCACGCGTCAATCATTTCATCCGTTACAACCTGACCATTAGCGGCCGTATACGTCTTGCCCATCATCGACCCCTTTGCCGAGCCTGTTCAATCTCCTGCCAAAATTTCTTCTGGACTGGAGACAAGGCATGAATGATAAGCCACCCACGGAGAAGCTCGACCGCGACAAGCTCCACGCTTCGTCCGTCTGGGAGCCATCCAATCGCAAGCCATCTCGGCGGCTCGTCCTTCGACTCGCGACGAATGCACTCAGTAACCGCAAGCCAAGCGCTAAGCACCTGCTGTTCTGTCAGGTGCTTTTTAGCGTTGGGATGGATCTCAACATCCATGCATCTTCTCCTCCATCTTACCCAATTTCGTATGACGAAAGTCCGCTGTCGCCAATTCTTAAGCCGGCACGCGTTGGAGAGCAGGGGTCGAAACAATGATTGAAGGACGCTCTAGTACGGCCCAGGCGCCGGGGCAGGAGCACATACGCCAGGGACGTACGTTTTCGTAGCATACGAGGACATAGCCACGTGCATCGATAAAGGCGATGTCGATGGGATAGGCCATAAAACACGTGTGGACCGAAGAGCAGCGTGGAAACGCCATGACGAGCGGCAGGCCGTTGGCGGCAACCGGACGCCGTCCCAGCATGCCGCGCAGGCGCACGACAAACGACTCCGCCACCGCAAACTCGGCCGGCGTCCAACCCAGCCTATTGAGTGCCCGCGCGTAGGCGATGTAGGACGAGACCGCGGTCACATGACCACCCCCGGGCGCCATGGATCGACCGTCACCGCGCGCTCGTGCGACAACGTTGTCGGCGCCCCCAGCGGAACGCCAGCGATGCTGAGAGAAGTCGGCCACGGCTCATAGTGCATGGTGCAGGTGTAGGTCCTAAACGTACCGGATAGGGAGAGCAGGCCACCATCCGATGCCTCCGCGCCTTGCTCGCTCGACACTTCGATCTGCAAGTCATAGCCTTCCATGGCATTCAGAATTTGAGTCTGGACCGTCGCCGAGGCATCGACAGAGCTTTCGTCGCCCTCCCCCTCCGACGCCACGGCGTGCGCCAACACGATGTCGGGCACCACGCGGTCGAAGCGCGCGACAGCGCTGGCATAGATCATGACGTTGTACACGATGAGTGCCAGCACCAGCAAAACGGGCGTAACCACTGCCATCTCCACCGTCGCTTGGGCGCGCTCCTCGCGCAGACGCATGCGGATACTCATTACGACCCACCGCCCAGAGCGCCAACCAGCGTGGCGACATCGACGGTGAGCGGGATGGAGCCGCCGCCGGGCAGAGGAATCTCCGCAAGCGTGAACGTCGTGCCGCTGATGGTGCGTTCGACTTGATATTCCAACGCCTCGCAAAGCGCCTTGGGATCGGTCACGCCCAACGGAATACTTCGCAGCTTGTCTTGCGCTTGAGAGAAACCAGCAATGTCAGACCCCGGGCTCTTAATGACGTTGGCGGAATCGGTCAGCACTGGCTTTCGCAGGCGCAAGTCGCACGGTTCCAGACCCAGCGCCGCCACGGACGCCGAAACGGTATCGCCGAGCCACGATGCGATGGAGCCCAACGCGCCGCTGCCCCCTCCTAGGCCTTTAATCATCTCGCCCATAAGTTCGTCGGCCGAACCTTGGATATCACCGTATCCCACAAGCAGCCGTCCCCAAACATCCATGACGCCGTCGAGCACACCGGCAACGCCGCCCGAGCGTTCCTTCAATGTCGAGAAAAATCGCGAAAGCACGTTGTTTTGCGCCGTCGCCTCATCGGGCGCCAGCACCGCGGCAGAGATGGCACCGCGATCGCCAAGCCTGACTGCCGTGTTAAACGAAGAGTTGAGTTCATCGGGGCTCGAGATGGCACCCGAAACCGCAAAGGCAACCACGCCGTTGCGACCGGGCGGAGCGATACGCGGACGCTCGCCCGAAAGCGCTTTAATGGCCTGGTCAAACGCATTGCCCGCACGGTCGGCTTCGTCCTCGGTCTGACGCTCGAGCTCGAGCTCCTTGTTGCGACAGTCGACGTAGTCCTCCAGGGCGTCTTTAAACTTGTCAAAGTGATACTCGAAGCCGTTTTCGATAGAGGTTGAAGGCGCCGCAACGGCACCAAGCGACAAAACGCCAAAATGGCATTTGCTGCATTTATCCTGTCCATCGTAATCGGCAACCGAAGCAAATCCGCTCGGCGTCCCTTTCTTATAGTTAGGGCAGGTCGTCCCGTAATGCAGATACGCCTTGTCATCGTTCACGCTAGTCGGCCACACCGCATCGGTATAGAGTTCCGTCGCCCGAACCTCATCAGAGTTGCGCGGCAGCAGCGGAATATAGGAGGAGACCCTGTCTCCGTTCTCGGTTATATGTGCCCGATCGACCTCCGCGCTCGCATAGGTATAAAACGCCTTACGCGCCGCAGACTCTGCCTTCATCTCGACACTCGAGCCGTGGGGCTTCTCATTTGTCAGACGCCAATGGTAGTAGTCCTTCGCGCGATCAAGGGCAACTTGGGGCTCCCACGTAACGCTCGATGAGTAATGCGGATTTTGAACACCGGAGAGATCCGTTAGGCTTTTCGCACGCTCCCACATACACGAGTACTTGCCAATCGAACTCTCGTCCGACCCGCCACAATCCGCCAGCCAAGCACGCTCTTTAGCCTTCGCCGTGTCCTCAGAAGCCTTCCGCAGCTCCTCGGCCGCACCCTCTAAATCATCTGATGTGTCTTTAATGGTATCGGTCGAGATCTCTGATCCTTTGAGCGCAGCGAAGTCAGACTCGGATGTCCTGGGCACGGCAAGCGCCGTACCGGTATAGGTCACACTATCGGTATCCTGCGCCGACACCGCCTGCGTGGCACGCGCGGCGATCAGATACGGCAGGGCCGTCTCGATTTTCTGTAAGCCTTCCGATGCGCTTTTGGCAAACTTGTTGCGCGTTTTAATGATCTCAATCCCGGTGTCGACCATATTGCCGGCAACCGGCTCGGCACCCGGGATGAGGATGGCGACCAGGCCCGTCCCGATCGTGGCAAACCCCGCCAGCCCCAGACTCAAGATGCTCGCATCAACCACCGTGGCAGCCGTGTGATAGGACGACACTACGTTGGCACCCGCCAGCGCGCCGCTATCAGCCGCCACCTGGGTATCCCCGGCACGCGACATGCTCCATATCGCCGCGGTCGACGAAAACAACAATGTGAGCACCACTAGGATGACCACCGCAGAGGAGAGCGTGGTGTAGGCACCGTCTTCGATAAACAGGTCGATACCGGCTCGACCCATAAAGCCGCCTCGTTTGCGGAGAGCGCCTGGTCGACGGCGGGCCGCAAACCCTTGCGCCACCCGCAACAGGCAGCGCCTAATCCCATGCAGCAATCCACGAATCATAATCTCCCTCCAGCCATTCGGGACGCGATTGATACGAGACATCGACCTTGAGCTCAACGTAGCCGCCCTCGGCGGTACCACCCATAGCCTGCGCAAACGCACCGATCACAGGCAACGGCTTGACCTCGCCGGAAACGGACACGGACGAGACGCCACCCGCACCGGCCCGGCCAAGCTCGATATCCCACGACAACGGCCCGCCGGCATGAAAGATCGAAACGTTGGGCACTGCGGCAAGTCGGCGGCGGGTGAACTCCTTAAGATCGTCGTCCTCCGCCGTCGTCGTGGTCATGAGCCGCGCGGTCTCGGCGGCGGCAGACTCCATGACCGCGCGCGTATAGAGCAGGCACACCGGTTGCAGCGCGAGGAGGATGAGTGTCAGAAACGTCGGCAGCAAAAAAGCGGCCTCGACCGTAGACTGCGCCCGGTCCTCGCGCGCGGCATCAATACAACGCGATGTCCTTAGCGGCCGCAGCGGCGTCGATAACCGACGTCGAGGCAACGCCATGGGATGCCGCCCGCTCAACCAGCGCCGCCAAGCGCCCATCGGTGCCGGCACGCCAAAGTCCCGCGATCGCCAGCACGATCGATAACAGCGCCACCGTGACGATGGCGTATTCGACCGTCGCCTGGGCAGATTCCTCACGCAGGACATCATGCATTTCACGATCCCTCCTTTGAGTCCGTTGCCTGCGGGCTCAGGCGCACGGCGCGCAGACGACACGAAGCATCGCCAGCATCCGCGGCAATTGTCACCATATCGACCCAGCCGCGTTCGTCGCGCACGATGGCGCCCCACACGTTTCCCTTGATGTCGAGATAGCCGCTCAGAGCAAGTTGCGCCGTGGGTACCTCGCGATAGGCACGCAGCATATCCGCCGCCGCTTCGGTCATCGGTCGGTCCTCGGACCATGCAAGCCGGACCGCAATCGCGTTGCCCTCAGGCGAATCCGTCGCAGTGCCAGACCGCTTGTCGAGCGTCCGCAGAAAGGTTTGCGCCGTGACAGCGACATCCGAATCGTCCGCATCTCGCATCTCATCTTTTTGAGACGCCACCGCCGAATCTGAGCCCAAATCGGAGGCGGTCCCAGGACGCTGCTGCCGCGCGGCGTTAAGCCCCCAAAGCACCGCCGCTATCGCCACGGTCAGGCAAGCAAACACCAGCAGCACCCCGATGGGGCGCTCGCCCTCTACAGGCTGTTGATGCCCTCGCTGATAGCGTTCCATAGATCTTGGACCTTGCCCTTAAATGCGACGATGGCGATAATCGCGATCACCACGAGCACGCCGACCAAGATGGCATACTCGGTGGTACCCTGTGCACTCTCCTCCTGCAATAGTTCCTTGGCGCGCTGACGAACATGTGCCGCCCGGCAAAACGCCCAGCCCTGGACCTTGCCAGCAGCGTCAGTCATCGTGTTCATGTATTCCTCCCTACATCATCCCGCCTGCTCCCAGCAGCGGGCCCAATATGGACAGAAGCAACGCCGGCAAGATGAGCGTGCCGGTGGGAATCAGCAGCTTGACGGGTGCACGCTCGATCTCGCGCTCGACCGCGGCGCGATGAGCCGCACGGATCTCGCGACTTTGAGCGGCCAGCGTCTCGGCAAGTGGGGCACCCAGGGCGAGCGCCTGCCCCACCGTGATGGCAAAGGTCTCGAGCGCTCGCACGTCCAGGTCGCGCGCGGCGGCCAACAACTCGTCCTCACGCGTGCCCACGCCCACCTGCCACGCCATGCAGGCGCGCTCAAGGCGAAGAGCCAGCACTGACCGGCGGTTGGCGCAGAAAATCTCAAGCGCCGCATCAAACGAAAGACCGGCCGAAAGACCCAAGCGCACAACATCGATCATCTCGGACACTTCGCCGAGCGACACTCGCGCCGGGCCGCCCGCTCCAACCGCGCCCTTCACTCGCGCGGTCAGAGCATCGACCACCGAGCGACCCGCGGCAGCGACCAGCACCGCCTCGCGCTTGCAGGCCCCTGCGATCTTGCGTGCATCCGCCCGATTCAAACCCGTCGCGACAAATACACTCAGGGCGCACAGGCAAGCCGCAACTGCAACCGGGGCGCTCATAGCTCCACCCGCATAATGCGCCGGATAACCACCAGGGCAACGGCGTTGAGGGCAAGACCCAGCACCACAGCGCCCGCGCCGGCAGGCGTCGCAAGACCGCGACGAAAATCTGCCGAAAGCAGCGCCAACACCGCGCACATGCCCGCCGGCATCGCCGCGACCATATGCGCAGACATGCGAGCCTGCGACGTCTTAACATCCAGGCGGCGCTTGAGCTCAATGCGCTCCCCCACCATGCTCGACGCCTCGGACAGTAAGTCGGCAAGCGGAGCGCCGGTGCGCTGAGACACCTTAAGCGCCAAGGTCACAAGCGAAAGACCGGGGGCGTCGATACGCACGAGCAAGTCATCGAGCGCGTCGGTCGCCGAGATGCCGCAATCGATCGCCGCCGCCACCCGCAAAAACTCGGTATGCACTGGCTCTTGCGCATGAGCGCCCACAAAGCGCATGCCCTGAGCCAGCGAATGTCCCGAGGCAAGCGACATGGAAAGTGCGGTAAACGCCTCGGGCATTGCCTCTTCTGCATCGTGTTGCTCGCGCCGGCTCTCAAAGCCATCCCGAGCGGCACCAACGGCAAACGGAGCAACAAGTCCCAAGGCAAATCCGAGGGGCGATAACGACACCATCGTTAGTAAAACGCAGCAGACACCGCTCGATAGCAGCAGAAACGCCAAACGTCCCGAAGCATCTTCGATCACGAGGCCAAGGCGATGCGCCGGAGCCAGCGATGCCCACGAACGGGCGATCTTTTTCAGCAGATCGTTTTCCACCAGCTCACGCGGCAGCTTCTCTGCCACCGTCTCGAGCGCCTGACGTGCCAGCTCCGCCGGCGGTACCTGCGGCACACGAGGTTCCGCCCCGCACGCCGTCGCGACAGAAAGCCCTGCCAAGCCCCCTACGACGAGGGGCACAGTGATCTCCATTCGTCCACCTCCTCTTGTGTGAGCGTCCCCGACCGCAGGCCTTCTGCGATAAACGGCGGCTCGCGGTCAAGCGTCCAGGTGCGCTCGGCGGCATCGAACGTCACATAGCGCTCGAGCTCTACACCGCCCGATGCGGCGCGTCGCACCCCCGAATACGAGGAGACGAAGCGCCTGCCATCGGCGTGGCGCTCGGACATCACGATACCGTCGAGTGCCATGGCAATCTGCTCCTCGATGAGCTCGCTCGGCAGATCGATGCCATAACGTGCAAGCAACGTCAGACGCACCACGGTCTCCTGTTCTGAACCCGCATGAAGCGTGGTGAGCGACCCGTCGTGGCCCGTGTTCATGGCCTGCAACATGTCGCAGCACTCGGCACCGCGCACCTCGCCCACCACGATGCGGTCGGGGCGCATGCGCAGGGCATTAGTCACTAGGTCGCGGATCGTCACCGCACCCTCACCCTCAATTGAAGCCTCGCGCGCCTCTAGGCGCACCACGTGCGGATGATGCGCAAACTTGAGCTCGGCAGAGTCCTCGATCGTCACGATGCGCTCGCCGGTGGAAATCTCGCATGACAACGCATTGAGCAGGGTGGTCTTACCAGATCCCGTGCCTCCCGCAACCGCCAGGTCCTGTCGCAGCGACACCGCGCACGACAGCAGCTGCGCATACCAAAGCGGCAGCGACCCCAGCCCCACAAGCTCGTCCAGCGAGCAGATGCGGTCCGAGAACTTTCGGATGGTGAGAATCGGTCCGTCAATCGCCACAGGCGGAATCACCGCGTTGACGCGATAGCCCGTTTTGAGGCGGGCGTTGACGATGGGGCTGCGCTCGTCGATACGGCGGCCAAGTGGCGAGATGATGCGGTCGATAAGCACACGGATCTGCTCATCATCCTCAAACGCATGCTCGATGGGGTACAAGACGCCACCGCGTTCAAAGAAAGCCGAGCGGCAGCCGTTGATCATGATCTCGGTAACGGTGTCGTCCTCGATGAGCGGCTGCAACGGCCCCAAGCCCACTACGTCATCCAAAATCTCGTCGATGATGGTCTCGCGCTCGGTCGTCGCGAGATCGGTCGGCTCCTCAACATTGAGCGCCGCCTCCACCGCGGGACGCAATTCCGAGCGGGCAAGTGCCGGGTCGATATAGGCGCTGATACGCGCCACTTCGTCGTAACCCATGCGGTCCATCACTGCGCGCTTGGTACGTCGTTTCACCGCGCGGCGACGCCCCGCATCTATAGGCGCTGCCGCCGCTGCAGCGCCGGCAGCCTTAATCCTTGTTTGCAGGCTCATCGCTGATCACCCTCGCGCGACCAGGGAAGGCGGATACGCGGGCGTTCGGTGCGCGTTGCACGGTCGGCGACCATATCGCTCCAAGGGCCGACGGCACACCCCAGTTCCACGAGCATCTCGCGCGTGGCCTCGCGTACGCTGGTCGCAAAAGCACTGGTCTGCCCCACTGCCTCGTCAGCGCGCCCAAACGCCATGAGCGCGGCGAGATCCTGCCCGCCATCGGCGATACGAATCTTGGAGCTCAACGCGCAGGCAATCTCAAAGCGCATGGCGACGTCCTCGTCTGCCCCGCGCGCACCGAACCGGTTGAACACGGCGCTCATGCGCGTGCGCGGCACACCTACTCGACTTGCCAGTTCAATGACGCGCGACGCCGATGTCGCGGACGACACCGCCGCATCGCCAACGACCAGGCAACGGTCGCTCGCCGCCACCGCAGCCGCCACGGCGTCGCCCCAAAAGACCGAGGTATCGATAAAGACCACGTCGGATTCGCGACGCAGGACATCAAGCAGTAGCTCCACCGGACGCGCCATGAGCTCGGCTTGCTCGGGCGCCGCGACGGGACCCCAGAGCGTAACGCCCGGCGCCACGCGCATCGATGCGGCCACGATATCCGGCTCGGCGAGCGTGCCCGCCGCCGACGGCTCGATAAGTGCCGCCATATCGCGCGGAGCATCGACGCCTAACAAGTCGTAAAGGTTTCCAAACATCAGGTCCAGGTCGAGCACGGCGGCACGCAAGCCCAACAGCGACGATGTGTGTGCCATGGTGGCAACGATCGTCGACTTGCCGCAACCGCCCGAACCCGAAATGGCGCAGATGACCGGAGCTCGATGCTGCGGAGCGGCAGCGTCTGCCGGCGGCATCGGAGGCGGCGGAGCGGGCGTCGGTGACAGCGTCCCCGTCTCCCCCGCCGCAACCACACGCTGCGTCCAAGCCGGCATGACAGCTTGTTCGGTCTGCGAGGCAGGCTCGTTCTGAGCAATCTGCTCATGCTGCATCAGCGACAACTCGCCGCACCTGGCAAAGCCCTCAACTTCGTCGAGTTCATCCGCCAGATTCACGCCGTGCACGTATCCCAAATCTACAGCCGGGGAGTCGCCAGCATGCTGCGCCGGCCCTCCAGCGTCATCGCATACAAGGGGGTTCCGGGGGCGCCGACCATGCTCGGCTTCCGCTTTTCCATAATCATCAACACGCGGGCCTCTTGTAGCGCGAGGCGCCCCGGGTTCCCTATCAACAAAAGCATCGGGCTCAATCGTCATGCGCCGATCGGAATCAACCGCTCCCTCGCCCGCGCGCCCGTTGCCGCATATACTGTGTGCAGCGATGACCTCGGTCGCCCCCGCGCGAAACAGCCCCTCGATATCCGACGGATCGAGCGCTTCTATCAACACGACCACGCGACTCACGCGGCCTTCGGCCGTCAGGCGCGCAACAGTCTTGCGCACATCTTCGGTATCAAACAGAGACGCCGCGATGATGGCAGCCCCGCGGCGCGACGGAAACGCCCGCGCCATGGAAACCAGCCCGTCCAGGTCACCCACGCGAAGCACCTGTGCACCCACATCACGGCCCTCGACTTCCCGCTGCAACAGCCCGTAATCGCCGCACGCGCAGCACGCAAGCCAGATCGCCTTCATCACTCGTCGCCTCCGCTCTTTTTGCCGCGCGCCGTGGCGGGAATCGTCAAGCTGACCGTTCCCTTGCCCGAGGCTCCCAGCAGTTCCTTGACGTCTTCGGGGTCAGCCGCCAGCGTCACCCATTCGATCTTGCCCTCGCGCGTGGCACCGGAATCCTCACTGGTATCGATCACGTGCGCGCCGCACAGCCGATCGGTCACGCCGTCCTTTTGCACGTACACGTCCACGTAGCTGCCCACGCCCGTGGCACCGCCGACCGAGTGCTCGGCATCGACCGCCACCGAAACGGCAACCTTGCCCTTAGGCACCTCGAGCTTGCGGCTCTCGGCCTTGGTGTAGACATTGCAGATCACGGCGTTTTTGGGAATACGCGAAGTCGTCACGTCGCCGCGCACCTGGCGCAGCTCGGTCGCTGCGTCACGCGGCAGCAGGCTCGTCAGCCATTCCTGGGTTATGACATTGGTCTCATCGAGGGTCTCGCCCACATCGATATCGCGCGCCGCGACGCAAACCTCGACGCGATCGCCACCGTACTTGGCCAAGGTCTCAGCCTGGACCTGTTCGGCTTGCGAGCGGATCGACGAGCCGTAAACCATGCAGAGCAGAGCAGCGAGCACGCTCGCGACCAGACTGATGGCGATGCGCTTGCTCTTGTTCACGGCCGCTCCTCTCATGGCAGTGCCGGGCGAATGCCCGTACCACCATTGTCTGAGCGGTCAGAGTGCAAAGCAGCGCAATCGCAATCTTGGTTTTCGATGTCAAACCAATCGCTGACAAAAAGCTGACCAGCCCGTCAAGCTCGTGGCAAGGTTTTGGTCAGCACGTCAGCAAACTGTATGTTTCGAAGCTTTTCCGCAGCAAAAAAGCCGTCTCCCGAACAGTTGGGAGACGGCTGTCATAGGAAAAATCAATTACAGATGGACATCGGGATCGAGCATTTGAGCGCTCACGCGCATGGATGACGCCAGGTTTTGGAACGTTTCCAGACGCAGGCTATCGATCTGCCCGGCGTCCTCGGCCTCGCGAACGGCGCAGCCCGGCTCATGGGTATGCGTGCAATCGCCAAACCGGCACGCGCGCGATGCCTCGACAATCTCGGGGAAAGCGCGCGCCAGACCCCGCTCGTGACCCACGAGCGGCAGGCTGCGCAGGCCCGGGGCATCGGCGATCACGCCGGCGTCGCCCGGCAGTGCCACCATCACGCGCGCGACGGTAGTGTGACGGCCCTGATCGTCGCGTTCGCGCACACCGCCGGTCGCCAACGTATCGTGGCCCAGCAGCGCATTGAGCAGCGTCGACTTGCCGGCACCCGACTCGCCCAGAATCATGGTGCAGCTCCCGGCGGGCACGCAGGCACGGACCTCGTCCAGGCCGCGGCCCTCGGCAGAGGACGTCACGATCACGCGCACGTCCGGACCCACCAGGCGGCGCACGCGGTCCAGATCGCGCTCGAGTTCCTCGGCATCGCAGCGGTCAGCTTTGGTGAGTACCACCACCGGTTCGGCATCGCAGTCGAGCGCCAACACCAGCGAGCGCGCCACGCGGTCGAGCAGCACCTCGCCGGCACCGAGCGCCTGCACGATTAGCACGCTATCCACGTTGGAGCAGAGCACCTGACGCTCCCCGCGGGCACGGCCGCGCCAACGCTCAAAGCTCGTACGGCGCGGCAGCACGCACTCAATCACGCCCATATCGTGCCCGGGAGCGCGGCGCACCGCCACACGATCGCCCACGGCAGGCAGCAGGACCTCGTCTTCGCCGCGTGACTTGGCAAACCCCACAGCATGCTCGGCACGAAACGTGTCATCGGCAGTCGCCACCAGTGGAAACCCGCGATCCAAGCGCACCACGGCGCCAAGCTGCATCTGCTCGGGCTCCTCGACATGCGCGCAGAAATCATCAAAGGCAGCCTGCTGGGCTTCATCGACCGGCAGGTCATCAAACGCCGGAACGTCCCGCAGCGCGTCAAGCCCCGGTACACTTGCCAGCAACTCCTCAGCAGATGCGGGAGCCTCGGTCGCGAGCTTCCGACGACGATCACGCTTAGCCCGCGCCCCCGTCGTCTTTTTCTTCGCTTTAGCCTTAGCCTTGCCCACAAGCGCCTCCCAGCACCATAAATCACAACTGAGCAGGTATTTTAAATCAAAAAGAGCTAGCCGGGCAAAGCCCGACCAGCTCACAAACTTTCCCTCAGCCCTTTTCATCCGCACGGGAGAAAAACCAGCAAGGATACCGCAGGGCCCGCCCGCCGGGAGGGGTTTCCTAAGGGCACATCCTTTATTCAAAACGAGCGGCCGAGCAATTGCTCGGCCGCTCACCTTCTTTCTCTCAGCCTTTTTCATCCGCGCGAGAGAAACCAGCAAAGTAGCCGTAGGGCCCGCCCCGGGAGTGTTTTCTTCTGAGCGATTCCGCAGCGCGAAGCGCGAGGACCAGCGAAGAAGAAAACACGCAGGGGCGGGCCCGGACAGGTACGTTACTCCTTCTCGACCGCGCGCATGATCGCCTTGTAGATCTCCATCAGCGGGATGATCAGGAAGGCCAGGCCCAGGGCAGCGACAACGCCCTTGAGCTCAAGCGTCACGGGGCCAAAGAACATCTCGGCAAGCGTCGGCTGCACGGTTACGATCACCGTCAGCACCAGCGCCAGCGCGGCGGAAGCCCACAGCCACTTGTTCTGCTTCTTCATGGTGAACAGCGACGCACGACGGCTGCGCATATTGAAGCAGTGGAAAATCTCGACCATGTTGAGCGTGATGAACGCCATCATCACGCCTTCCTCGTCGGCATTGCCGGCGATCATATCGGCGATGTGGATGTAGCCCATGTCAAAGTACACGCCCACAAAGAAGCTCGCCAGCACCAGCACGGTGATGATAAGGCCCTGGACCACGCAGTCCAGACCCATATGTCCGGCAAAGACACCATCCTTGGCGTTGCGCGGCTTGCGCTTCATGATGTCGCCCTCGGCGTCCTCCATGCCCAGCGCGAGCGCAGGGAAGCAGTCGGTAACCAGGTTCACCCACAGCAGCTGCACCGGCTGGAAGATGGTAAAGCCGATGAGCGTGGCGATAAACACCGAGAAGACCTCGGCAAGGTTGGCCGAAAGCAGGAACTGGATGACCTTGCGGATGTTGTCGTAGATGCGACGGCCCTCTTCGCAGGCACCGATGATGGTGGCGAAATTGTCGTCGGCAAGCACCATGTCGGCGACGTTCTTGGTGACATCGGTACCGGTGATGCCCATGCCAACGCCGATGTCGGCGCGCTTGATGGACGGGGCGTCGTTGACGCCGTCGCCCGTCATGGCCACGATCTGGTCGCGCGACTTCCAAGCCTCGACGATGCGTGTCTTGTGCTCGGGCTGGACGCGGGCGTACACGCCGTAGTCCTCGATGTGCGCGTCGAGTTCCTCGTCGCTCATGCGGTCGAGGTCGGCGCCCGTGATTGCCTGGCTGCGATCGGCGACGATACCCAGCTGCTTGGCGATGGCCACGGCGGTGTCGATGTGGTCGCCCGTGATCATGACGGTGCGAATGCCAGCGTCGTGGGCCTCGCGGATGGCTTCGGCGACCTCGGGGCGGACAGGGTCAATCATGCCGGACAGGCCGCAGAAGACCAGGTCGTGCTCGAGCGCAGCGGGGCTGCAGTCGCTCGGGACCTCGGTGTAGGTGCGGCTTGCCAGCGCCAGCACGCGCAGAGCCTCGTCGGCCATGGCCTTGTTGGCGGCCACGAGCTCGGCGCGACGCTCCTCGGTCAGCGGGACGACCTTTTCGCCCTCGTAAATATGGGTGCACAGGCCGATCACCACGTCGGGCGCGCCCTTGGTGTACTGCTCGTACTCGCCATCCAGCGTCTCGACGATCACGGACATCATCTTGCGGCCCGAGTCGAACGGGGCCTCGCCCACGCGCGGATGCTCGGCAGTCAGGCCGGTGAGGCCAGCCTTGCCGGCGTCGTTGACGAGCGCGCACTCGGTCGGCTCGCCCACGGCCTCGCCCAGCTCCTCGTCCCACTGGGCATCGGAGCAAAGGGCCATACCGGCCAGGAACTTCTCCTTAGGCGCAGCGAGCTCGTGCTTGACGACGGTCATCTTGTTTTGGGTAAGGGTACCGGTCTTGTCGGAGCAGATGGTCTGCGTGCAGCCAAGGGTCTCGACAGCAGAGAGCTTGCGGATAATCGCCTGGCGCTTGGCCATCTTGGTCACGCCAAGCGAAAGGACGATGGTCACGACGGCAACAAGGCCCTCGGGGATGGCGGCGACGGCGAGCGAGACGGCAACCATAAAGGTGTCGAGCAGGGCAGTCGGATCGGTAAGGACGTTGCCCACGCCGTGGCGGAGGATGTCAACGCCAAAGATGACGACGCAGATGACGATCACCATGATGGTGAGGATGCGGCTGAGCTCGGCGAGCTTCACCTGCAGCGGCGTGAGCTCTTCCTTGGCCTCGGCCAGGGCGCCGGCGATCTTGCCCATCTCGGTGTTCATGCCGGTGCCGACCACGACGGCGCGACCACGGCCGTACACGACGGTGGAGCCCATATAGCACATGTTCTTACGGTCGCCGAGCGGCACGTCGTCGGTGCCGGCGGCGAGCTCGATCACGTTGGCATGCTTCTCGACGGGCACGGACTCGCCGGTGAGCGCGGCCTCTTCGATCTTCATCGTGGCGCTCTCGAGCACGCGGCAGTCGGCCGGGACGGAGTCGCCCGCCTCGAGCATGATCACGTCGCCGGGCACGAGCTCGGCGCTCGGCAGGTGCACGAGCTTGCCGTCGCGTAGCACCTTGGACTGCGCCGCACTCATCTCCTGCAGGGCCTCGAGGGCCTCCTCGCTCTTGGCTTCCTGGACCACGCCCAGCACCGAGTTGACGATAACGACGAACATGATGATGGCAACATCGGCAAAGTCGGGCTCGCCCTTGACCATGCCCGTGAGCGCACTGATGACGGCGGCAACGATCAGCATGATGACCATAGGGTCAGCCATCTGTTCAAAGAAACGCTTCCACAGCGGCGTCTTCTCAGCTTCCTCGAGCTTGTTAGGGCCTGTCTTGGCGAGGCGCGACGACGCCTCGTCGTTGCTCAGGCCGAGGTTCTCATCGACACCTTGGTCGCTGAGCACCTCCGCCGCGGCGGACAGGTATTCCTTTTGCATATAGAGTCCCCTCCTGGGATTCGGGCCACTCAGCAGATTGATGCCCGATCATAATTCCCAGGAGAAGGGCAAGGGCTCATCAAGGCTGCCGTGCTGAGCGGCAGTTGATAGTGGAGCTATGGTACCCCAAAGCGACGCGTCTAGCCAAAACAATCGGTTTGGAAATATGGTCCGCACGCAACGGTGCAGACCGTGTGATGCTCAACATTGGTAAAACGTTTTTTCTTCGGCACATCGCCAAACTGACATATCGCCCAGATAGCAGCGGTTGGAGTGGTTGGTAAAGATTTTTCATATACCGTTTTTCCCGCAAAAAATGAACTTCCATTTCGGCATACGGTCGATTTTTTGGGGTATTCGGTCGGCATTTCGTTATAATCATCTCGGTTTTATTTCTTATGGTTTATCTATCAGCGCAAGACGATGTCAGATGGAGGTCTGAATGTACAAGCGCACTAAGATTGTATGCACCATGGGTCCCGCCTGCGATAGCGACGAGACCATCCGCGAGATGATCAAGGCGGGCATGAACGTCGCCCGTTTTAACTTCTCGCACGGCTCCTACGACGAGCACCACGGTCGCATCGAGCGCGTCCGCCGTATTTCCAAGGAGCTCGGTCTGCCTGTCGGCATCCTGCTCGACACCAAGGGCCCCGAGGTCCGCACCGGCCTTCTGGTCGACGGCAAGAAGGTTGCCGTCAAGACCGGCGATAAGATCGTCGTCACCGCTCAGCCCACGTCCGAGGATTTCCACGGCACCGCTGAGCACATCTCCCTCGACTACCTGGCTCTGCCCTCCGAGGTCGAGAAGGGCTCCCTCATCCTGATCGATGACGGCCTGGTTGCCCTCGAGGTCGAGTCCGTCAGTGGCCAGGACATGACCTGCGTCGTTAAGAACGACGGTCTGATCGGCGAGCGCAAGGGCGTCAACATGCCCAACGTCAACATCTCGCTGCCCGCTATCACCGAGCGCGATCGTCAGGATATCCTCTTTGGCCTGACCGAGAACATCGACTACATCGCCGCTTCCTTCATCCGTGACGGCGAGTCCGTCCGCGGCATCCGCAAGCTTTGCCGCGAGAACGGTGGCGAGCACGTGACGATCTTCCCGAAGATCGAGTGTGCCCTGGGCGTCGAGAACTTCGACGAGATCCTCGAGGCTTCCGACGGCATCATGGTCGCCCGTGGCGACCTGGGCATCGAGATCAAGCCCGAGCTTGTTCCGCACATCCAGAAGGAGATCATCGCCAAGTGCAACGCGGCCTACAAGCCCGTTATCACCGCTACGCAGATGCTCGACTCCATGCAGCAGAACCCGCGCCCGACGCGCGCCGAGGTTGCCGACGTTGCTAACGCCATCTACGACGGCACCGACGCCGTTATGCTCTCTGGCGAGTCCGCTGCCGGTAAGTACCCGGTCGAGGCCGTTAAGATGCAGGCCAGCATTGCTCTCGAGACCGAGAAGTACCTCCCGGCTCACGCTCCGCTCGAGGTTCCGGCCGATGCTCACGGCACCCGCGTCGTCAACAACGTTGTGGGTATGTCCGCTGTGAACATGGCCACCACCGTTGGCGCCAAGTGCATCACCGTGCCGACGACCACCGGTCGTACTGCTCGCCTGATCTCGCACTTCCGTCCCAACATGCCGATCTGCGCGTTCTCCCGCCACGAGTGGGCCGTCCAGCAGATGATTATGTACTGGGGCGTTATCCCGCACCAGGCCGAAATTACCCAGGGCACCGTCAACGGCACGATCGTCAAGGCAATCGAGACCGCTAAGGAGCTCGGCTACGTCGAGGCCGGCGATCTGACCGTCGCCACCGCCGGCGATCCCCGCATGAGTGTTCAGCTCGAGGACAAGGTCTCCTCGACCAACGTCGCTTACGTCGCTCAGGTGCGCTAAATCGCACTTGCAAGCACGCTTGCATTGCAAAAGGGCCCGGAAGGCTTTGCCTTCCGGGCCCTTTTTAGACCTTCTTCGTATGCCGCATCATCGATTTGTGTTCAGTCGCAAGCCTCTCCGATGCCGAGCGCACCACCGAAGACGCCCTGCGACGGGAGCCGTTGGTCAATTGGAATGAACTGTTCACCGTTAAGCCGGCCGGCTAGCAGCTAGCGATCAGGGGGACTGCGGGAACGTCAGAAGCAGCAACGCGAGCCGCAAATCCCGCCTCGGTCAGCTCGATGACCTCGGTAAACGTTGCATCGAAAAACTCCTCGGTTAGCAGGCGATACGGCGGATGATCGGGCTCGCCGGGGTTTTCGCGTACAATCTCGTGCATGACGCCGATAGTCTTGAGCACATATTCTTTATGGATGGGATACTGCCCAAAACGCGTCGCAGCGGTATAGAGGCGATCGGTCGCACGCGGAATGGAAACGATGCCCAGCGTCTTGCCAAACCAGTCAAAATCGCCCTGCTTTTTAATGCGGAATTCCTCGCACGGCTTGCCGCCGTGTGCTTCCAGATACTGGTTCACACGCGTGTTCCATACCGTGTCGGCCACCAGATGCGACCAGACGCCCAGCGTTAAATCGAGCAGCGACTGCGCCACATCTTCGGACGCAAGCGAGAACTCACAGGCGCCGGGACCGACAACCGGCTCGGCATCCCTGTAGCGCTGAGGATAGTGCACGCGGTTCAGTCGCTCGCGCTCCTCGACAATCGAGGTAGCCTCAGCAGGTTCGCCCGCGGGTGCGCCTTTAAGCAGCGGCGCCACATAGGTATCCCAGAACTCGTGCTCGCGCGGCTTAGGGATAGGCTCGGGCTTTGCAAAGTGCGTAATGCGATACGGAATGGGATCGGCGATGCCAGGGACCATATAGCCCACGAAGATATCCGGAACCACGCAGCCAAACAAAAAGGCATTGCGGTCGCGCACGCTATCGGCAAGCACGCTAGCACGTGCCAGCAAGCGCTCCGTTTGAGCGATATGAATGTTCCAACTTGGCATAGCCACCCCCATAAAACCTGGTTAACTATACCATCACGGCAGAGTCGCACAGGCGGCCATACATACCCTACGCAGCAACTATTCCGCAGCACCGCTTTCGGTTCCATACGACGACACCGGCACCTCGACCACATGGTGATATCGATCGATATAGATGGCGCGGGCACCCAGGCGTCGCACCAAATCTTGATGGTGCGTACTCATCAAAACCGTCTTACCGGCAGCAACGTAGGCCAGCAAAAAGTTGACTACGATGTCGCACGAGTCCTCATCGAGCCCGTTGGTGGGCTCATCGAGCACTAGGATATCGGGGTTCATCGACACGACCGCAGCCAGCGCAACGCGCTTCTTTTGCCCGCCCGAAAGCTGATAGGGCGAGGCATCGACCAGATCGGCAACCTGGAACAGCTCCATGGCATCGCGCACGCGGCGCTCGAGCTCGTCTGCCGGCAGCCCCATCTGCGCGGGACCAAAAGCAACTTCCTCGCCCACCGTAGCGCAGAACAGCTGGGCGTCGGCATTTTGAAACACAAAACCTACGCGCTGATGAAAACGCTGAGCGGCCGCGGAATCCTTTAGAAACGCCGCATCGATCACGTGCCCGTCAAACAGGTACGCACCCGCGTCCGCTAGTTCAAGACCGTTGATAAGGCGCATAATCGTCGTCTTACCGCAGCCGTTGGGACCGAGTAGGGCAACGAGTTCACCACGATCGACCTGCAGCGACACACCATCGACAACCGTATGCCCCGCATAGGAGAACACCACGTCGCGAAACTCGATGAGCGGCACGCTCTTGGCGCCAGTAGCACCGCTCGCGCCCATCACGCCATTCGTATCGTTTGCCAAAACGTCGCCCTTCCCTATCCACATCGACGGCTCGGCCGCCCGCGCTACAGCACCGCGCACAACGCGGCGAGCAGCACCACGACGGCCGCATAAACCGCATCGCGCCAGCCAAAGCCGCTCCGCCCGGGCGCCGGGTACGCACCGGCAAAGCCGCGGCAAAGCATAGCCTCGTCCATCGCGCGGCTGCACTCCATCGCCTTGATAAACGTCATGCCCATGATACCCGCCAGCGAGTCGGTGCGCGAAAAACCCGCAGGCGCGGAACCGACGCTGCGCAGCATGACCGATTCGCACAGATCGTGCGCCGTGCGTCCCAGCACCTCGATATGCTTGAGCGCCATATCGAAAGTAAAGATGACCTCGTCGGGCAGGTGCAGCATCTTAAGCGCCGCCGACATGCGGCTCCAGGTGAGCGTCCACGAAACACCCAGCACCAGCGACACGTTAATGAACGTCTTGAGTGCAATCTTGAGCATGGCGCCCGTGGCAGAAGCACCCAGCAGCAGGGCAGGCAGCGCCAGAACCACGGCAAACCCCGCGGCAGCCAACGCCGGCACAAAGGTAGCGCGCAGCCCGCGTACGGGGCGCACCGCGACCAGCACCAACGCGGTCGCCGCCATTAGCATCAGGTATAGCGGGCTCTGCGTCAGGCACGCGCACAGAACGCAGACGAACATCCCCACCAGGCGCACCGGAGCCGAAACGCAAGAAAGGGCGCGGTCGACCATCGACCCGCCCTCGTTCGCGCCTCCACCCAGGCGAACCCGCTCAAGCAGGCTCGCCAGGTGCAGGACATTCTTTTGCATTACACGATGCCGAGCCCCCGCGGGCTCGTAACGCTGCTCGACCGCAAGCCAGCTAGGCAGCTCGGCTATTGCCATGAGCACCGCTTTCCTTGACCGTCAGCGAGACCAGGCGGAATGCGATGGTGAGCACCGCCACGCCAATCACGCCCGAAAGAATATACATCGTGGCCTGGCCGGCAAAGCCAAGGCCCTGCTCCTCGGAATAGGCCTGCAGATAATCGCCCGTGGGCAGGGCATCGGCAAAGGTCGGAGTGTCGAGACCGACCGAAGCCTGCAGGCTGTCGTCGCCAGCCTCCTGAACGGCGGTCGCGGCGCCCTCGGCGTCCCACTCACCCCAGGCGTCACCGGTGGCAAGCAAGCCGAGCGGCGTAGCCACGACAAGCACGGCGACCAGAATGAGCGTGGGGACCAGCGAGGTCTTCTTGGCGGCAGCGCCCTCGGCGGCAAGCTGGCCATCGGCGGCCTCGGGGCCGGCGATAATGCTCGGCGCCGTCTTCTTAATGAAGCCGTAGATGGCGGCCGTCGCCACGCCCTCGATCACGCCGGCAACCAGCATATGCGGGATCAACATGGCCGGAATAGCCACGGACAGCGGGAAGGGGCAGTACAGAGGGGCGCCCGAAGCGTTGGTGAAGAGCATCGGCTGAATACCAAACTCGATTGCCGCGCACAGGGCCGCCAGGCACAGGCCGACCCAACCGCTCACGATGGCAGAAACCGAGGTGCCCCAGCTCTTGTCGTGCAGACGGCTGTTGAGCGCACGGAACACGATAGCAGCGACAAACGGCAGCACAAAGGCCATGTTAAAGCAGTTGGCGCCAAACGACAGAACGCCGCCGTCGCCAAACAGCAGCGCCTGCAGCGCCAGAGCGACCGAGACAGCGATAGCCGCGGCCTCGGGGCCCAGCAGCAGCGCGATGAGTGCGCCGCCGACGGCGTGACCAGTGGTACCGCCGGGCAGCGGAACGTTGAACATCATGAGCAAGAAGGAGAATGCGGCGCAGATGCCCAGGAACGCCATATGCTCGCGATCGAGCGTGGCGCGCACCTTTTTGATGCAGTGAACCCATACGGGCACCATCGCCACCGCCATAACGGCATCGGTCTGCGGGGACAGATAATTATCTGGAATATGCATGAGCTCTCTCAATCAGAACGTTGCGTGTTACGTTTCCAACAATCCGTAACACCGACTCTGCATACTAACAAAAAGGCGCACCGCCGACAACGCAGCACGCCCTTGCAATACGTACGTTATTAACCCAGGTCCACACACCGCCCAATAAAGGGCCCATGCACTCCCAACTTTCCGGTCACCCGGAAGAAGGTGCAGTCCGCTCGCAACAAGGTTAACGCAGGAACCCGCCCTCGAGAGGGGTTTTCTAAGGCAACATCCCGCAGCCGCGAAGCGGCGAGGACGTTGCCGTGAAAACCCCGCAGGGGGCGGGTTCCAAACGGCAAAGATTACGAGCGGACCTCGCCGTTTACGCCCTTGCACACCTTGGTGACAATCTTCTGGTGCGCCTTCTCGACCTCTTCGCTGGTGAGCGTGTGGTCGTCTGAGCGATACGTGAGCGCAAAGGCCATGGACTTTTTGCCCACGCCCACGCGGACCGGATCGCGGTAGACATCGAACAGGCGCACGCCCTCGAGCAGCTTGCCGCCGGCGCTGGTAATGCGACGCTCAAGGTCCTCGCAAGTCACGGCGTTGTCGACCACAATGGCAAGATCGTGCTCAACAGCCGGGTACTGCGAGAACTCGCGGTAGTTCTCCTGGTTGCGGGCGCCCTTGATCAGCTTGTCCAGATCGAGCTCAAAGGCAACGACAACCTCATCGATGCCCATCGCCTCGCGCGCCTCGGGGTGGATCTCGCCAACCCAGCCCAGCACGGTACCGCCCGAGAGCACCTCGGCAGCACGACCCGGCTGCAGGAAGGCATAGCCCTCGCCCTCGACGGGACGGAAGCGAACCTTCTCGATGCGCAGCTGGGCGAGCAGCTCCTCGACAATGCCCTTGCCAAAGAAGAAGCGCAGCTTGCGGTACTTCATGTTCCAGGACTGCTCGCTCCACTGGCCCGAGAGCACACCCGCCACGGACTTGGTCTCCTTGGGCAGGCTGGCGTTCTCGCGACCGTGGAACAGGCTGCCGACCTCGTACAGGTGCACGTTGGGCGTGCCGTGGGCCTCGTTGTAGGCCACGGACTGCAGCAGGCCCGGAAGCAGCGAGCGGCGCATCTCGGTCTGCTCGGCAACCAGCGGGTTCATGAGCACCACGGGGCAACCGCGGCCCTCGGTGGACATACCGATCTTCTCCAGGTCGCCCGGGGCGGCAAAGCCAAAAGTCGTGGTCTCGTTGAGGCCGCAGGCGCGCAGGATCTCGCCGACCTTACGGGTGAGCTTCTGCTCGCGGGTCAGGCCGCCGATGTGGTTCTTGGCAGCCGGGATGGTCGCCGTCACGCGGCCCATGCCCCACAGGCGCAGGACCTCCTCGATCAGGTCGATCTCGCGCGGCAGGTCGGGACGGAAGCTCGGCGGGGTGACCATAAAGTCCTCGCCGTCGCGCTCGACGGTGCAGCCCAGGCGGGTGAGCGAGCGCTCGATAAAGTCGGGCTCGATGTCGGCACCGCAGATGGCGTGCACACGGGCCAGGCGCAGCTTAATGCTGTCGATGGTCTTGGGCGCGGGGAAAACGTCGACATAGCCGGGAGCAACCTCGCCGCCGGCGATCTCCTCGATGAGCGCGCAGGTAACGTTGGCGACATCCACGCAGCCGGTCTCGTCAACCTGGCGCTCAAAGCGAATGGATGCGTCGGAGATCAGCGACAGGTCACGGCTGGTGTGCGAGGTGCGGCCGGCGTTGAAGCAGGCGCTCTCGACCATCACGTCGACGGTATCGTCCTCAATCTCGGAATCCATGCCACCCATAACGCCGGCCAGCGCCACAGGACGCTCGCCGTCGGTGATGAGGCCCATGCCGGCGTCGAGCACGCGCTCCTCGCCATCGAGCGTCGTGAACTTCTCATCCTGCTGGGCGGCGCGAACCACCACGCGACGGTGGCCATCGCGCTCGGCAAAGGTGTCGAGGTCAAAGGCGTGCAGTGGCTGGCCGGTGAGCATCATCACGTAGTTGGTGATGTCGACGATGTTGTTGTGCGGGCGCACGCCCAGGGCGTTGAGGCGTTTGACCATCCAGTCAGGCGACGGGCCGACCTTCACGTTGCGCACGATACGGGCAACGTAGCGGTCACACAGGCCCTCGTCGGCAATCTCGACCGAAAGCTCGTCGTCGGTCGCGCGGCCGGTCTCGATCTTGATGGCGGGCAGCTCAACGTGGAAATCGCGGTCGAAAATGGCGCCGGTCTCGCGGGCCATGCCAATCATGGACAGGCAGTCGGGGCGGTTGGGCGTGATCTCGCAGTCGAGCACGGTGTCGCTCGAGCCCACATACTCGGCAAACGGCATGCCGCAGGGCGTATCCTCGGGCAGGATCATGATGCCGGAGTGGTCGCCGCCCAGGCCGAGCTCGCGTGCGGAGCAGTTCATGCCCATGGACACGACGCCGCGAAGCTTGCTCTTCTTGATCTTGACGTCGCCGGGCAGGACAGCGCCAATCATGGCCGTGACGATGTGGTCGCCGGCCTCGAAGTTCTGCGCGCCGCAGACGATCTGCAGCGGAGCGGGGTTGCCGTCGGCGTCGAGGTTCTTGTCGCCCACGTCGACCGAGCACACATACATGTGGTCGCTATCGGGATGCGGGGTCTTGGTGAGCACCTTGGCAGTCACCACGTGGTCGAAGGACTCGCCCACGGTGTCGATCGCCTCAACCTCGGTGCCGGTACGGATATATTCGTCCGAAAGGGTCTTGGGATCCTCCGGAATATCGATCATGGTCTTGAGCCAGTCGTAAGAAACGCGCATCTAGCTCTCCTTTCATTTAAAACGTCCGCAATAAACAGACGGGAAATTCCAACCACGGAGACGGGTTTCCGAGGTGCCGCAGATTGCCCCGAAAGAGGAGCGCCGCGTACTTGGGTACGCAAGCGACGGTTTGAGGGGCAAGGTGCGGTGGCTCGGGAAGCCGCCGGGATGGGTCAACCTAAAACTGGTTCAAGAAGCGCATATCACCAGTCATCAACGTGCGCAGGTCGGGCAGGTCGTAGCGCAGGGCCGCGACGCGCTCGGCGCCAATACCAAAGGCAAAGCCGGTGTACTTCTCGGGGTCGATGCCGCAGTTGATAAGGACGTTGGGGTCGACCATGCCGCAGCCCAGGATCTCGATCCAGCCGCTATGCTTGCAGAAGTTGCAGCCCTTGCCGCCGCACACGTGGCAGCTCACGTCCACCTCGCAGGAAGGCTCGGTGAAGGGGAAGAAGTGCGGGCGATAGCGCGTCTTGCGATCCTCGCCAAACATGCACTTAACAAAGTAGTCGAGCGTGCCCTTCAGGTCGCCAAAGGTGATGCCCTCGTCGACGACCAGGCCCTCGATCTGGTTGAACTGCGGCAGGTGGCAGGCGTCGGCCGTGTCGGGACGATAGACGGTGCCCGGGCAGATCATGTAGATGGGCGGCTTTTGCGACTCCATGGTGTGGATCTGCACACCCGAGGTCTGGGTGCGCAGCAGTACGTCGGACTCGCCGTGGGCGTGAGCCTCGGGGTGTGCGACGCTACCGGGGTTGCTGTCGACCACATAGAACGTGTCGCGAGCCGAGCGGCTCGGGTGATCCATGGGCGCGTTGAGCGCGGTGAAGTTGTAGTAGGAGGTGTCGACCATGGGGCCGGACTCGACGGTGTAGCCGATACCGCAGAAGATGTCCTCGGCCTCCTCGATGATCTGCTTAATCAGGTGCTGGTGACCGATCTGCGGGCGAATGCCCGGCAGCGTGATATCGACGGCCTCGTGCTCGAGCGCGTGCTTAAGTGCGGCGGCCTTCATCTCGGTCGTGCGCTCGTCGAGCATGCCCTCGATCAGCTGGCGCATCTCGTTGGCGCGCTTGCCCATGACAGGGCGATCCTCGGGGGCGAGCTTGCCCATCATGCGCATCAGGCCGGTAATACGACCCTTGCGGCCGAGCAGCTCAATGCGTGCGGCCTCGAGCTTGGCGGCGTCGTCGGCGCCGGCGACGAGCTCCTTGGCCTCTTCCTCGAGTTTGACCAGATCATCAATCAGACTCATGTCTTCCCTTTCGTCTCTCGCACATCCACTTGCCGCGGCGGCCGGAGCCACGCGACGCTGTGGATGTGCGGCCCGGTTCGGTAACAAAAAACCGTCCTCGGGCATGTGCATTGCCCAAGGACGGTTGAATTCCGCGGTACCACCTTGTTTGACCCGGCGGATGTCTGGCCCGCCGTGCCCACTCTGCGCCCCTTGTCGCGAGGCTCACGGCTTCCCTACTGGGGCTTCGCCGCCACTGGCCGCGCGCCCGTTGAGGTCGCTGCTCGGGAGTGAACGCTTGGCCCTTGCCACCGCAGGAAGGCTTGCAGCCCATGACCTTCCCTCTCTTGCCGGCGACGCGGCGGGCAAAACCCTCTCCGTCAACGCATTGGGCTATAGGATAACACATTCTGCGCGCGCATCGCCGCGTTCCGTTTTGTTCGCGCTGGGTACAAGGCAGGTAGCTGTGCAAACTGGCCGTGCCGCCGCGTGCGACGGGCGGCCTGCGAGATCAAGGATATGGTATGGGAAAGAAGCTCGATAAGAAGGCCAAGGCCGCCGTGGCAAAAGCCGCCAAGGGCATCAAGGCCGAAAAGGCCGTCAAGAAGTTCCGTAAGCTCGAGGGAAAGCTGTGGACCCGCGAGTACCTGCTCAAGATCGCTGAGTTTGACGGCGCAACCATCGCCCCCGCCAACGGTGCCGTGGCCCGCGCCGATGCCATGGGTACGCTCGCCGGCGAGCATCATAAGCTCCTGACCAGCGAGAAGTCCGTTGAGCTCGTGCGTTCGCTGGCGCACGAGACGGTTGTGGGCGGAAAGATCGACGACCCGCAGCTGCTCGACGAGATCCGCGTGCTCGGCCGCGACCAGCGCGAGGCCGGCGCCATCCCCACCGAGGAGGCCGAGGCCTGGACCAGGCTCACCTGCGAGGCCGATGCCGTATGGCACAAAGCCAAGGCGGCCAACGACTGGGCGAGCTTTGAGCCCTATGTCGACAAGATCGTCGGTCAGCTTAAGCATCAAGCTGAGCTCATGGACCCCAAGCGTGACCCGTACGATGTATGGCTCGACCAGTACGAGCGTGGCCTTTCCACCGAGAGCTTCGACGCGTTTTGCGATGAGGTCAAGGCCACCGTCGTGCCGCTCGTGCATGCCATCGGTGAGCGCGGCCAGCAACCCGCAGCCGACTTTTTGCACGCGCATGTGCCCGAGGCTGCCCAGCGTGCCATGAGCTTTGACCTGATGAAGCTTGTGGGCCTGGACCTGGACGACACCACGCTCGCCTTTACCGAGCATCCGTTTAGCGAAGGCTTCTCGGTGGGCGACGCGCGTATCGCCACGCATATCCACGAGGACGATTGCATCTCCAACGTCTACAGCATCATCCACGAGGCCGGCCACGCCATGTATGAGCTGGGCGTGAACCCCGCTTACGCGCGCACGTGTCTTGAGGGCGGTACCTCCATGGGCATCCACGAGAGCCAGAGCCGATTCTTTGAGAACACCGTGGGCCGCAGCCTCGCCTTTATGGGCCCGCTGCTCGAGGTGCTGCGCCGTCACGCGCCCGAGGTCTACGGCAACGTGGACGAGGACGCGCTCTACCACGCGGTGAACATCGCGCAGCCGTCGCTGATCCGCACCGAGGCCGACGAGCTCACCTACCCGCTACACGTTATGGTGCGCTACGAGATTGAGCGCATGCTGTTTGCCAGCGAGGCCACGGCCAAGGATATCCCCGCGCTTTGGAACCGCTTTATGGACGAGTACCTTGGCATTCCGGTTCCCGACGACACGCATGGCTGCCTGCAGGATACGCACTGGAGCGGCGGCTCGTTTGGTTACTTCCCCACCTATGCTCTGGGCAGCGCCTACGATGCCATGTTTGTGCCGGCCATGTGCCGCGACGGTGTCGACCTTACCGGCGCCTGTGCGAGCGGCGACCTGGCGCCCGTCCGCGCGTGGCTGGGCGAGCACATTTGGCAATGGGGCCGCGCCAAGGACGCGCCGGAGCTCATCAAGGGCGCCTGCGGCATGGCGTTCGACGCCCGCTACTACTGCAGCTACCTGCAGGACAAGTTCACCACGCTCTACGAGCTGTAAGGATTGACCAGCACGCCATCGCCAACGCCAACCATGTTGACGTCGATGTCTTGGCAACGTCAGCGAAAACGACCCCAAGCGAGCAAGGTGACGTGAAATGAAAGGGCGCTGACCTTCTGGTCGCGCCCTTGAAATTGAACGTCAGATTGCCGCTTGGGGCCGTTTACAGCGTCGAGCAGTTACGCGGTTTGGTAAAACCGCGTAACTATAAAGCTTCCAGCGCGTTGGCGATGCGCTTCATGGCGGCGTCGGCGGCCGATTGGTCCGGAGCCTCAGCCAGCACGCGGATCACCGACTCGGTTCCACTCTTGCGCACCAGCACGCGGCCCTCACCCGCCAGCGACGCCTCGGCCTCGGCAATGGCGGCCTGCACGCCCATGTTACCCAGCGCGGCGTCCTTGTCCGCCACGCGCACGGCAACCTGCGCTTGCGGCAACAGCTTGCACGGAGCCGTGAGCTGCGAGAGCGTCTCGCGCTCGGCACGAATCACTTCCATCACGCGCAGCGAGGTCATAATGCCGTCGCCCGTGCGCTCGATATCGCCAAAGATCGTGTGGCCCGTCTGCTCGCCGCCCAGGCTGTAGCCGCCCTCGCGCATCTTGGCATACACATGACGGTCGCCCACGCCGCTGGTCACGGCACTCAGACCGGCAAGCTCCAACGACTTGATCAGGCCAAAGTTACTGGCGATCGTCGGCACCACGGTACCGCCCGAAAGGCGACCGTGCTTGTTCAGGTACACGCCGCACACGTACAGGACCTGGTCGCCGTCGACCACGCGACCGCGCTCGTCCACGGCCAAACAGCGGTCGGCATCGCCGTCGTAGGCAAAGCCCACGTCCAGGCCCTGCTCCACCACGTGGCGCTGCAGGCGCTCCATATGCGTGGAGCCGCAGTCGACGTTGATGTTAAAGCCATCGGGCGCGGCGTTAATCACGCGTACGTCGGCACCCAGCGCGTCGAACACCGGCTTGGCCACCGAGGATGCCGAGCCGTTGGCACAGTCGAGACCGATCTTGACGCCCTGCAGCGAAAAGTTCGCACTTGCAATGAGCGAGGCAATATAGCGGTTGCGACCCTGCATGTAGTCCACCGTGGCACCGATGTGGTTGCCCGTGGCCAGCGGCACTTCGCTCTTGCCATCGATGTAATCCTCGATGAGCTCCAGCACGTCCTCGTCCATCTTATAGCCGTCGCTGTTGACGAGCTTAATGCCGTTATCGCAAAACGGGTTGTGGCTCGCACTGATCATGATGCCGCAATCGAAGCAGCCCTCCACGGTCTGATGCGCCACGCCCGGCGTCGGGATCACGTGCAGCATGTAGGCGTCCGCGCCGCTCGCGACCAAGCCGCTCACCAGCGCCGCCTCGAACATATAGCTCGAGCGACGCGTATCCTTGCCCACGATCACGCGCGCCTTGGTCCCGCGGTTGGCGCCGTAATACCAGCCCACAAAACGGCCAATCTTATAAGCGTGCTCTACCGTCAGCCCAACGTTGGCCTCACCGCGAAAGCCGTCGGTGCCAAAGTACTTCATATCTTACTTATCCTATTCGAACGTTTGAGCGGTTGGCGTGGTACGAACCTTAAGCTCTTTGTGCCCAGAGTCCTTCGAAGTCGTGACCGTGTACTCGACCTTTATGTCTTGTCCAAGAAGCATGTGGACACCGCCCCATGCAACCTTCAAGCCATCGTGCGTCGCTTCGTTCATCTCGATAGAACCGGAGCCCGAAGTCTTAATGTCCGAAATGCTGCCTCCCGCAGGAGCATAGAGATAAAGCCTCAGCACCTCATCATCAATATCCTGGCTAATGCCGTTATGGCCCTGGAAATAACCAGGCATCTCGGCCTTCTCCTGGGGGGTCATCGTGTTCTTGAGCGAGGTGGTCACTCGATACGTCGTCGAGCCATCGGCATTTTCAACCGAAGAATCGATGGTGACTCGCTTATCGAGGAACCAATCCATCTTTGAATAGCTGTAGTTGTTCACATAGACGCCCAAGATCGGAGCCTCCGACGTATCGGTTTGGAGGGCGCCCGATATTCCAAGAGCCTTCGCGGCCTTTTCCTCGTTATCGTTTCTCGAATACATGAGGATGCGACCCTCGGAAGCACCCTTTTCGATGGCGGCAGCAATCTTAGTAATATCGCTGGAGCCCAGTTCGTCCACGATCTTGTTAAAAGCTGATCCGGCAACCGCCGCAAAAATGGCGTCCTGTTCCTCTACCGGGTAATTCCAATAAATATCGTGCAGCAGCACCTTCGCAGCGTTGCTTCCATCAACGACGGTGCCGTCAGGAAGCTGTGTGCCGCCTACAACGCCGAGCATATACTGCAAAAATACCGGATCGACTGCAAATACGCCGTCGATGTCATCTCCGACAATGGCCTTCTGCATATCGCTGGCAAGCTGAGCCGCACGCGGATAATCAGGCGTCATCGTAACGTCGCCCATCGTGTATCCGAGCGTGTTGAATCCGGTCAGGCCCCATCCGGTCGTGAATAAGTTTGCCTCTTCATCGGTGATGGGAAGCGGGCTCAAAGGCTCTTTCATCATGTCGACTTTGACAAAATCGCCCAGTTCGAGCTTACCGTCAGTCACCGACATCACGCCGCGAGAACCGGGGAAACCGCCGCAGGCGCGGATCTCGACATTGCTCATCGCGAGCACAAGATAATGACGCGTCTGGCCGTTGGCGCCGAGCATCTGGGGAAGGACGGGGGCGACCTTCTCCGCTGCATCGACCGCGCCGCTGAGGGTGGCAAAGCCATCCTTGGCCTTATCGACCAGCTCGGTCACCTGGGAAATATGCGTATCGCCAATGCCCTGGATCTTCTCGTTGGCGCTCTTGAACACCTTCGAGCTATCAGAAAGCGAATCGGCGACCGCCTGCAGCGCAGAGACGTTGATCATGCCGTCCTGGAACAGCTTGCCGGGCGTGGCCTGCGAAAGGTTGTCGGCCATGGGAACCAGCGCATTGCTCGAGACATCGGACAGAGCGTCGATCATGGTACGGGCCGCATTGATGTCACTACCGTACACCGGAATAAACGAAGCCGCCGTCCACAGCGGGCTCGAGGTCTCCGCCTTCATGCTATCGCAGAGCTCGTCGATCTTCTTCGCGTCGTCGGGCAGCGTCGAAAAATCGCCCGACGTGACCTTGTCCTTAAGGCCGCCGACAATCTCGACGGCTTCCTTCGCTTCGCTCTTTACGGTCTTTGCCGAGTTGAGCAGCATAAAGCCACTTGCGCCAAGCGCAACGAGCAGCACCGCGACTACGGCGGCGACAATGGCGCCAGTGTGGCGCTTCTTGCGCTCGCCCTTGCGATGGCGATGACGGACCAGGCCGTCCGAGGTTGAGCTCGACGAAGCGTCGTTGCCATAGTTCAGGCCAAAATCGTAATAATCTTCCTTGGAACCGGAGCCCTTAAACTCGGCACCGTTATCTTCCAAACGGGCGAACGTGCCGGTCTCAGAGGCACCCGTATAGATCGTACCAAGGTTACCCGTAAGCCCCGCGCCACCGGCAGAGGGAGTATTGTTGGCGGCATTGCCGGCATTAATGTTGCCGGCGGCATTCGCGGTGTTGGCAGCACCTGCGTTGTTCGCGGGTACCGAAGGAGCCCCGCTCGGCTGCGACGTGGAGGTTGCACCGCCCGCAAAGACATTCCCTCTTGCACGGCCGGTCTTTTTTGCCTTTTGAGACTGCTCGTACAGAGCGGTAAACATCGCCGTCTCGCCCGGGGACACGCGCTTACCGGAACCGCCCTGTCCAGCGCCGCCCGGCGTGCCGGCCTTACCAGCCCCGTTCGGACGCGGCGGAACTGCAGGACGGCCGCTATCGCTGCCCTTAAAGTGATTACCAGCCATAAAGAAATCCTCGCAATTGAGTCGCAATGAAAAAGTCCATAACGTTACTAGTTTATGGCATTTTGAGCATCGACAGCTAAACTCCAGACACGGACATCAATTGGCGAAAATGTGGCACAACACCTTTTCTGTCTTGGCGGCGGCGCCAGCTACACCGTGAGGAACATCATCACGATGATCATGGCAAAGCCGATAAGGTCGGTCGGCAAAAACACCGTGCCCAGCATAACGGCGCTGGTGATGGTCGCCGAAACCGGCTCCACAGTTCCGATGAGGCTCGCACGCACCGAGCCGATGTCCTTAACGCCCTGCATATAGAGCATGTAAGCAAAAAACGAGCCGATAACCACGAATACCGCGAGCGCCTCGACGCCGGCAGCGTCGAGTGCCGGCATATGCGCCCAAGGCTGCACGAAGACGCACGAGACCACGCCCGCCGTGAGCATTGCCGAGCCCGTGACGATGGGGCTGCCGTATTCGGGCAGGATCTTGGCGGGAATCACCGCCATACACGTGGCGCTGACCGCACACATAAGACCTGCTGCCAGGCCAAGCGGCGAGATATTCAGGCTGGTGGGGTCGCCGCCGGTGGCGATTAAAAAGGTTCCACCCAGAGCCAGGCCAATGCCGATAACTTCGCGAGTACGCGGCCTGCGGCGATCGGTCACGCAGGTGTAGCCCATGATGATAACGAGCTGCAGGCACTGGAGCACCGTCGCGGTTCCGGCGTTCGTCAGGCGCACGGCCGAAAGATAGCAAAACTGGTTGAACAGCAGACCAAAGGCGGTAAAGAGCAGCAGCTGCTTGCGATCGGCGGGTGTGGTCCAGAGCTTAATCAGGCGCTCGCGGTCGCGCGTAACAACCACGGCCATAAAGAGTAGACCGGCGAGAATCTGACGCACGCTCATAAGCCACAAGGTGTCGACGTGGTAGGTATCGAACAGAAAGCTCGCGCTGGTGCCCGAGAAGCCCCAAAACGAACCGCCCACCAGCGTAGCCAAGACGCCCGTGATCATCTTGCGCGTCGAAGCGCTGTTCAGGCGCTCGCGCCAAGCGCGGCGGGTGCTACGGCTGAGCTCATCGGTGCCCTCGGGCACATCAATGTTCGATATATCGGTCATCGGCACCGAAGCCCCTGCGCCTTCGACCTGCTCGACACGCTCTTTGCTCATTCCACTCCCTCGAAGCAGCCTGGAAACAATTCGGCTTACCTTACCACGGCGAAGGCACCAGCTGGAGGCTTGTCCGTTTATCGGTAGGACAATTCCGCAGGCGTCTTTCCATAGCTCGATACCGCAATGGCCTTGCATTATGCGACAGCCAAATCGCGGCAGCGGGCTCTTTTGAAATGGATATGACAAAGCCCCCGAATTCCACAATGTAAGCGATTTTTAAAAATGTTCTTGCCACCGAGTTCAGGCTCCGTTATATTATCCCTTGCGCGCTTGCGCACCCTTGATCGGGCGTTTAGCTCAGGGGGAGAGCGCTTCCCTGACACGGAAGAGGTCAGAAGTTCAAATCTTCTAACGCCCACCAAATGTTCGCAGCTCAGAGGCTATGTCCTCTGAGCTGTTTTGTTTTATGTCGCCAAATCCGCTGGCAGTTCCAACCGTCATCGCAACGTAGCATCAATTTACCTGACGAATGGCAGCCAAACAAATTCAATACCCCAACATCAACAATAGCCAGGCACAAAACTGCGCCGCAAGCTGCTCCAACCGCCCAACTGGCCAAAAGCCAACCATCTACTTGCCGATCTATCCATCGGCATAACCAATCAGTCCGCACCGCAACTTCTCAGCAAAACGCCGCGATGTCTGCGCCCTGCGGTATCCTTGAGCCACTTGCACCTGCAGCACCAAGGAGCCGCCATGCGCACCGAGCTCGATGTCCCCTTTTCGCACAAAGAAGAAGCCAAGGCGCTGGGCGCCAAATGGGACCGGACCAAGAAGATCTGGTATGTACCCAGCGGCGTCAACCCCGAGCCCTTTGCCGAGTGGCTGCCCGGTGTTGACCGATCCGACCCCTCAGCGCCGTATATATATCTAGTACTGGGCAAGCGCGAGTGCTGGAAGTGTCACAAAGGGACCTCGGTCGCGGCCTTCGGCATTCCCTATCGAACCGATGACGGCAAGGGCATCGCCATTGCGCACGCGCCCAACGAAGCCGGGCACATTACCATCGACACGGCCAATGCCAACGCGCTCGCCATTGTTCCCGCTCTTGGCTGCGTCCCGGGCGAGATCCGCGACTATCTTTCTAAGCGCTGTGGCTACAAACCCGTAGGCGCACGAGCCTCCAAAGCCCCGTCGCTCGGCAACACGTGCACCAGTTGCGACGCGCTGCAAGGCAGCCACTATCTGTTCGAAGAACCCACGTCCCCGTTTGCCCTCACCGCCATCAACAAGCTGCCGGCACTGGAGTTTGTGCGTGTCGAAGTTGCCGGCGTCTTTGGCGTCCCGGCCACGCGCACCGACTTTGACCAGGCACTCTTTACTTGGGCACGCGACCATCACGCCGAGTTCCACAAGCAGCTCGGTGAGGGGATTTATTTGTAGAGATGACATCGAGGCATTGAGGAGCAGGAGCTCGATCGTTAAACAATCCCAAAACGCTACAGCCCCAGAATGTGCTCCAGATAGCCCTTGTTGAACCAGAACGATTGCTTCGTCATCCAGCGCCCGTCGGGCAGTTCGCAAGCATTCCTTGCGATGTCACCGATCTCTGTTCCATCGGCAAACTTGTAAGCCGCTTTTGACGTATGCGGGCGAACGTGAACAATTGGGTTGTCCGCCATACCGGGCAGATTGTTAGTCACTTTGAGCTTTCCGCTCGCATCCCGATACGGATTGAGCTCAACGCCCTCACGTATTACCTTTCGCGTCTCATCCCAACAAGCTTTCGCAGGACCTTCGATTTCGTTTTCTCCCATCGCCCAGAACAAACAACGGTCGAGACGCAGCACGCCATCGTGGTCCTCGCGAAACACAACGAAGAAGAAGCGATTGGTCTCAAGGCACGCATGAAAAGGCGACGTTTCCCAGTCTTCCTCAATCAAACGCTTGAACTCAAACGGCGGGAACGACATAGCCTGCTCGATGTGCCCCCTGTTGTTAACTCGAACGGTTCGGACGGAAATGCCTGCCTTGACGAATTCCTCGGCAGCATTGTTTTTGATTCCGAGCATACGATAGACGAGCGTTGTCCATTGCGCCTTATTGCCCGTGTACGCTAGTCCATACTGTTCGGCAATTTGGCGATCGGTCTCACCGTAATGACGCTCGATAAGTCCAGTTACGTAACTTTCGAAATCAATGGACTCATCGCCAGCTTGAACGATACTCTCGCCAACGCGCGGGGCACCGAGCACGTAGGTATGAAGCACATAGTCCATGTACGAGCGTTTGAGAGAAAAGGCGCGACGCTTCGCGCGACGGCGTTCGATCTCGCCCGTATCGGTATTGAAGTACTCGTAGTACTGGTCGACCCACATTGTCGCTTCGGTTGCGCCCTTTGTGCAGGCGCCCAAGTAGGTGGTCATGCCCTCCGACAGCTCGTCTGCGCGACCATCCTGAATGTACGAAATGATTTTCTCGTAGTCGGCGCGAATGATCTTCATATCCTCTTCGGGCAGACGAACCATGACTGCACGCTCAATGCGCTGGTCGTATTTGTCGATGGAGCGATCACGGCCGTAATAAATCAGCAGGATATTGCTGAGCTTGGTCTTGAGGTGCGAATTGTCATAGTCGAGCGAAACGGGACGGTCGTAAGGAATCATGGTCAGGACAAGACGCTCACCCGCAGACTTACGGCCGTTCTTGAGAACATCGAAGCATGTGGCCTTGAGTTCAACGCCCGCCTCAGGAAAGTCGGGGCGATCGTCGCTATTGGCCTTGTAGCCAAAGTAGCGCTCCTCGATAAGAGTACCCATACCGCCTTTGTACTTTTTGGAGCCAAAGTCCTTGGGCGCACTCTCCCCCTCCGGCGCAATACCGAGCTCGAGAATATCGCGGAACGTCATGCCATCGAGATTGGCAGCATAGCGCTCGATGCTTGAGGGGTCAGAAAAATCAGTATCGTCAAGCATGCGCTTGAAGTCGAGGCGCTTCTTGGACATGGCAAATCCTCTCGAAATAAGACATGACTTAATACGTATGCTACTGTAAATTCGGGTTATACCGTGAAGATCCCCTAAGGGATCTTCCATTTGCAACCCGATTTCTGTACCCTTGATCTTTGCATTTGCAGCGATTTGGGGGAGCGTGTATGTCAGAGGTCAAAATCGCCGAGCTTTTTGCTGGCGTCGGCGGATTCCGTTTGGGCCTCGAAGGCTACGCTGACCCTCGTTATCCAGATTTCTACATGAACCCCGCCGGGCCCTTTCGCACCATTTGGGCCAACCAGTGGGAACCGCCCGGAACCAAGGCGCGTCAGTTTGCGGCACGTTGTTACATGGACCGCTTTGGCGAAGATTCCGTTGTCAACGAAGATATCAATAAGGTCTTGGAGCAGGCTGAAGCCGGCGAAATTAAAATCCCCGACGTGCAAATGGTCGTCGGTGGCTTTCCCTGCCAAGACTACTCTGTCGCGCGTCCTCTCAATCAGGCACACGGCATCGAGGGCAAGAAGGGTGTCCTCTGGTGGGACATCTATCACTTCCTCGAAATGAAGAAGCCCAAGTTCGGCCTCTTTGAGAACGTCGACCGCCTGCTCAAGTCGCCCGCGTCTCAACGCGGTCGCGACTTCGCCATCATCCTAAGCTGTCTTGCCGACCTCGACTACACGGTCGAATGGCGCGTGGTCAACTCTGCCGAATACGGTTTCCCCCAGCGTCGCAAGCGTGTTTATATCTTCTGCGAAAAGGACGCTGGCAAGGTTGATCTCGTTGATCGCATGTACAACGGCGTCATGGCTAAAGCCTTCCCCGCCATCTATCCCGACGAGATGTCCGAGCTCGACGTTTTACCCGACCCCTACGAGAACTCAACTCGTTTTGGCATCGGCCAAAAGACCTCTCAATTCAAGAATGCTGGCGTCATGCAGGGCTGTCATGTTCTGACCTGCGACTTTGCCGAGGACTATCACGGTGAGCGCCACGTGCTTGGCGACGTGCTTGTCGACGAGGCTGATGTCCCGGAGCAGTTCTACATCTCCAACGAAAAGCTTCCCGACTGGCGCTACCTTAAGGGCAGCAAGCGCGAAGAGCGCACTAACAAAAAGACAGGCTTTACGTACACGTATTCCGAGGGAGCCATGAGCTTCCCGGATGCCACCGACAAGCCGAGCCGCACCATCCTCACAGGAGAAGGCGGCACGGGAGCGAGCCGCTTCAAGCACGTCATCGAATGTCCCGATGGCCGTTTCCGCCGTCTTGTTCCCGACGAGCTCGACCAGCTTCAGGGATTCCCGAAAGGCTGGACCGATACGGGCATGACTGACGGCCATCGAGCCTTCTGCATGGGCAACGCACTCGTCACTGGCGTGCCCCATCGCATTGGCGAAGCTATGGTCGAAGTGTACGGCCTCTAAAGCAAGCAATCCGGAGCCGGCAGTTCACGCTGTCGACTCCGTTTTTTCCACCCCACTCCCCTGTATACTGATGTAGCACGTGTTTCATCCGGGCTCGTTGGACCGGATTGTTCATGGGAGGGTCTTATGACTGCTTCGAATCCGCCTAAGGGGAGCGTTTCTTCTTCGTCCATCAAACCGGTTACGCGCAAGGCCGTGCGTTGCCAGCGCGAGGTCGCTTGGCTTGTCACGCAGGCGGCGGGCAGACTTGTGGCGACCACTCAGGACGTCAATGCGCCTACGCCGAGCTTTGTGTTAGCGGCGGCGCTGGATTTTGTGCGCCAATTGGAGCTTGCCGCACAGGATGCCAGCGGCCACCTCGACTACCAGAATGTTATGGCGCCCGACCTGCAAACGTTCTGCCACATGGCCAAGTTGCCCGCCGCGCCCAATGCGCTTTCGGACGCAGGCTACATGTTTACGCTCTCGGGCGCGGACCTTATCCGCGACATCTATGCATACTGTAGCGAGCTCGCCGAGCACCACGTCTTTGACGCGGCAGAAGTCAAACCGGGATATGTCATCAAGCTGGTTCTTAGGCTGTTCTTGATGGACGGGTTCGGGGCCATGCCGGCGTAAGCCGAGTCTTTAGCATCACCGTCGACTGGGCAACAATCGCTTTACCTTAGTGGGCGCCAATCGAGGGTCGATTATTGGGTCGCCTCGTCCACTAACGCATTTATTCCACGCGCTCTGACAGTCGATATTTGCGGTTGCGGCTTGTCGACGGCGCCGTCGGCTCAAGCTCACCCTGCTCAATGAGCGCATTGACGCGTGCCCTAACCTGGGAAACCGTGAGTCCCGTGCGCTCCACCAGTTCGCGCGTCCCCAATTCGCCGTAGCGATTGAGTGCCGTCATAATCAAGTCCCCGCCATGATCGACTGGCTCGATCTTTGAACGGTAAAGTACGACCTTGAACCGATCGAACCCCGGGCAGAACAGGGGCTCGGCCAGACCATGCGCGCGCATGGCATCGATCATCATCGGGATGCCCGAGCCATTGCCCTCAGCCGGCGAACCTGCGCCATCCGGCAGCGGGACAATCGACATGAGTTTCACGAGCGTCGCGTTACGGCATCGGGAGCTGCCGTCAAACAAGTTCTCGCGAGTCTTCCCTCCATAAAGGCCGCCGGGATTCGTCACCTCGATACGGTCGTCAAAAACGTCGACGGCGATCGACTGCCCACAGAACCGATCTCCGTATTCTCGGTGGATTACGGCGTTGGCGATTGCCTCGCGCAGGACCTCCTCGGGAATCTCCAGCGAGTCGACACGCGAGACGCCTTGGATCGTCGAGGTTCGCCGCAAATTCTTGGCGAGTGCCGCGACGGCATCCGAGATCATTTCGCCCAATGTTCCCTCGCAGATCGTACGGTCCATGAACCTCAACGGCCCCGCCGCGCCCTTCTGCGTTCCGGCATAGACCGCCACATCGATAAAGAGCTTGGGATAGAACTGCTGGGGATAGGCACCCGCAGCTAGGAGCCCGGCCTTAGTGACATTGCCCTGGGAGTCGAGGAAATTCAGGCGCTCCAGCTTCGTTTTCTTGTCCGGCGCGCCGCGCATCGCACGAGGTGTCAGTGAGAAAGCACGCTCTATCGTGCGGTCGACCAGGGCCTCGTCAAGATCGCCTGCGACCGCGCCGGGCACTGCATCGCGATCACTGGGGCTCGCCCGTTCATACGATGACAAGGACAGGACCTCGGTCGACGAGAGCGGAACATCTTTATCATCGATGCGTTTGTAGCTGCCGCCTTGAGCGCCCCGCTCTATGACATAACAAGGCTTGCTCGACGGGTCGAGCTCCTCAATCGTGATGACCAGAACCACGGCGCCCTGGAGCTCCACGCGTTCAATGGTGTATTTGGGCGGATTGGCCAGTTTTCCGCGACCGCCGGCATCACCCATGCCCGCTACGAATTGGTTGAGCACCTTCTCGGTCTCAAAGTTCTCAACCGGGACAAAGCCCGCGCGCTCGCTCACGCCGAGCACGATAATTCCGCCAGCGGTATTCGCGAATGCGCTAACTGTTTCCCATACGTCGCGGGAAAGCGTCGTGGCGCTCTCCTTGACCTCGACGTTAAGATCGTCCGAGCCCATGCGCCTTAAAGACTCGAGCAGACCGGTCAGCTCGTTTTCGTTCATCTGCATGCCCTTTCGCTCGGCCCGGCGGAGAATGCCGCGAATAGATTTCCTTCGTCTCTCAGTTATCTCTCGTAATTATCTCTCATCTTACTGCTATCTCTCATATTAGAGATAAGTGAGAGATGAAAGATAAGATGTCTGCCGTCTGTTTCATTTAAACATGTTTTTGCTGGTAGAACAATCAGTATTGAGACAATACCATGATTGCTTGTCTCTTTGCTAATCAGTTATCTTTCATATTTATCTCTCGTCTTTCTGCTATCTCTCGTATCAGTGACGAATGAGAGATGAGAGATACGTGGGTGATGGGCGAGCGTGGATTTTTGGACGGTCGGAAAATCCCTCAAACAAAAAAACGGGGCCGGCCTTACGCCGAACCCCGTTTTCAAACGGTCAGTTAGTTATCCAACGCACGAGCATAGCAGTCAACATTACGCCGCCGCGAACACTCCCAAACCTGTTCCGATGATGCAGATCGCGAAGATACCAATAATAATCCAAATGGTCTTGACACCCTTTTTGTACAGGGCAACGCAAGCGAACGTTGCCAGCAAGGGCAGCAGGCCGGGGAAGATCGAATCGAACAGATCCTGCAGGACAATCTCCGAACCACCCACATCAAAGGTCAAAGCAGTGGACAGTGAGACCTGCGCCGCAATCATCGCGCCAATGACGGTCATTCCGAGGACACCGGCAGCATGCGTCATGCGAGACATAAGGTTGTTCTCTTCGGACTGCTGCAGGAACTTGGTTCCCAGGTCGTATCCCAGATGGGCGGCGACGATACGCGTTGCAAAGTTAATAACGGAGTAGATGAGCGCGTACACGATGGGGCCGAGCGGGTTGCCCGTCGAAGCGATACCAATACCAATGCCGGCGGCGACCACGCGGAACGTACCCCAGTAGAACGAATCGCCAATGCCGGAAAGCGGTCCCATGAGGCCGACCTTCATGGCGTTAATCGAGGACGTGTCGAAGTTCTTATCGGCAGCCGCCTGCTCCTCCATCGAAACCGTTAGGCCGGCTACAAACGGAAGCACATGAGGCGTGATGTTAAAGAACTCAGTATGGCGATCGAGCGCCGCATAGTAATCGTCGTCGTTGGGATAGATCTTTCGCAGGGGCTTCTGAATGGTGTACATGAAGCCCATTGCCATCATCTTGTCGTACGACTGCGAGCACTGGCTCGTAAACTGGCGAAGGAACATGCTCCGATACATATCGGGAGTCATAATCGCGTCCTTCTTGGCCTCCTTGAGGTCGATGTTCTGGGTAGCCATTAGAAGTCCTCCTCTTCATCTGCAGCAACCGCCTGCGGACCGGACGAGCCCTCGCGGAAGGCCAGGAGCAGTGCGACGCAAATGGCAGCTGCGGCGACGCCGATAACGTCCATCTTGAGGTAGATGACCATAATGAATCCCAAGAACAGCCAAGGAAGCAGCTTGTTATCGCCCATGGTCCTAATAAGAAGTGCGAAGCCGATGCAGACCATGACGCCGGATGCAACGTTGAGGCCGTCCATCACAAACTGCGGAATCGCGTTGAGCGCATTGTTGATGAGGTCGGCACCAAAGAACAGCGAGCAAAACACCAGCAGTGCAGACGGAATGCCAATCGACAGCGGCACGACGGTCAGATGGTACAGGTTCGCCTTTGCAAGATCGCGATTTGCCAGAGCGGTCTCAATCTTCTTGCAGGCAAAGGCACCCGGAACGGCGTAGCAGAAGTTGCGCCACACCTGAAGGAAGACGGAGACGGGAAGGGCGAGCGCGACGGCAGTTGCCGTGCCCGTACCCGTAATGACGGCAAACGCGCAGCCAAGCACGCCGGAGGCATAGACCTCGGGAGGAACCGCCGCGCCGACCATGATGGCGCCCATGAACATGGACTCCAAAGCAGCGCCGACGATAACGCCCTGCTGGACATCGCCAAGGATCAAGCCGACAAACAGGCTCGTAAACAGCGGACGACCAAGCATCGTAATGCCAAATAATTGCTCGTCCATGGACGCAATAAATGCGACCAGTGCAACTAAAAGATACTGGACAACCATTTCGATCAACCCCAGAAACAGGTCTGCAGGCGAGGCGTTCTGCGCAGCTCGCCTGCAGACAACCGCAGCAATTTGAGAGGATTAGTAGTTCATCTGGTGATAGTAACGACGCGTGGTGAGCGGGTGGTTACGGACGTGCTCGAGATGGCAGCTCAGACGCTCGGTGATGGTGTAGGTGACCATCGGGGAGACGATCTTGCGGAACTCGGGGTCGCTGAACGGCAGCTCGACCTCGGCGGTGTCGAACTTGTTCACGCGGACATGGACGCCCTTCTCGTCGGCGAGCATGTGAGTGAAGTTGTCCACGCGGTCCATGAGCTTACGGGTGTCGTCCTCGCCGTAGAGCATGATGAGGCTCGTGCCCTCCTCGCACAGCTCGATGGTGCCGTGGAAGAACTCGGCGGCGTGGATGGACTTGGTCTTGATCCACTGCATCTCCTCGAGGATGCACATGGCGTAGTCGTAGGCCTCGCCCCAGAGCATGCCGGAGCCGATCACCATGTGGTAGTCGGTGTCCTTGAAGTCCTCGGCCATGGCGGCGCAGCGCTCGTCCTGAGCGTCCTTGGCCTTGATGAGGTACGGAGCGATGTTGCCGAACTCCTCCATGAAGGTGTCGTACTTGGGGAAGGCGCCGGCGTTCTTGAGGAAGCGGGCGACCAGCGTGATCTGGTAGGTGTAGATGGCCTCGCACAGGACGTCGTCCTCGGCGAAGCTGAAGAACTTGTAATCGGCGTACTCGGTGGCCGGGGTGTTGTCGTTGGAGACATACATCAGCGTGCGGGCGCCCTGCTCCTGGCAGAACTTGGCGGCCTCGATGATCTCGGGGGTGGTGCCGGTACGGGTGGAGAAGACGCAGACCGAGTCCTTGTTGAAGGTCTTGGGCGGGCATGCGAGGAACTCAGCGGCGATCTCGCAGTGGACGTCGACGTCGGCCGTGGTGGTCTCGACCCAATACTTCATCGGGAGCGTGTGGGCCCAGGTGCCGCCGCAGCCGATGAAGAAGATGTTGGAATAACCCTGCTCGCAGACCTTGTCCACGGCAGCCTCAATCTGAGGACGGAGAGCGAGGGCATCGCTCACAACCTTCTCGTAACGAGGCTCATCGAAATTGAACATCCCTTACTCCTAACTCACTTGGATGAACCCTTCATTCATCCCATGACGTTATAATACTTTATATAACTAACTATGCAAGAACTATTTCAGATTTTTTTGATTTTTCTTTAATCAGAACCACCCTTAAAAAGGGTGGTTTGCTCTTAGGGTATAACCCACGGGCCCCGGGCTCGCGTCTAAAGGCGCGGGCCCGGACTTCGTCCAGGCCTAGTGCATCTTGACCCGTGGCGCGCCGGTCGAACCGGCGGGGTCACCCCCTCTTGAAGGGGTCCTCGTACTCCTTCACGCTCAGCTTGTCCAGCGCGATGTCGTGGGACTCCTGCTCCCTGATGTACTTGGCGATCGTCGCCTCGTTCAGGCCGACGGTGGACACGCAGTGGCCCTCCGCCCAGAACTTCCTGTTGCCGAACTTGTACTTGAGGTTGGCGTGCCTGTCGAATATCATCAGCGAGCTCTTCCCCTTCAGGTAGCCCATGACGCTCGCGACGCTGTACTTCGGCGGGATCGCCAGCAGCACGTGCACGTGGTCGGGCATCAGGTGCCCCTCGATTATCTCGATCCCCTTGTACTCGCACAGCTTCCTGAGGATCTCCCCTATGTCGCTCCTGATTTGGTTGTAGATCACTTTGCGCCTATACTTCGGCGTGAACACGATGTGGTACTTGCACATCCACCTCGTGTGGGAAAGGCTGTAGGCCTTCTGGGCCATGGCGACCACCCCTTCGACTCGAGTTCTTGACGGCCTGAACAATCGTCAATATCGGTCGGAGGGGTGGCTTTGTAAAGCCGTTTGTCTCCACCCGCGTAGCGGGTGGTTTAAAGCTGGCCGCTGCGCGGCCAGCAGACTAAAGTCTTGAAGAAATAAAAAGCCCGCCGATCAGATGATCGACGGGCTTAAGAAAGGAGGACCTAGTTAATAAATGCTAGACAATGGCATGTTTCCAGTTAGAAAACGTCCTTGGCAAATACCTTTGAGTCATTGGGTGCCTGACGGATTTCGATAACCACGCCATCGTTGACAAGCTCTTGGATATGCTCGGCATCGGTTTCGGTCGCAAAGATCGCGGGGGTCGGATGAAGCGTGGTCTCGGGAGACTTTCGGGTTCCGCCCAGATTGATCTCCTTGATGTCTTTGCAGCCCTTAGCAAGGCGATAGGCATCCTCGATCGTCTCGACAATGATAAACAGCGAGTACTTGTCGGTAACGCCGCTGTTGAGCGCCTCGATAGCAGCGTTTACGTCTTTTATGACGAGCTTCACGCCGTTGGGACGAGCTAGCCTCAAAGCGGCTTTTCTCATGTCGTCTTTTGCCACGGCATCGCTGGCACACAGGATGCAATCGACATCCAGCGCATGTGTCCAAGACATGGCGACCTGGCCGTGAATCAATCGGTAATCAACTCTCGTAAGCTTAATCATCGTAATCATCTCCGCACGTAATAAAGGTAATGACAAGGTTGAATTATTCGTTGAAGCTTGAGCTAGAACTCTTCTTCTTCGACATCGGCGAGCATATCCACCGCCTCGCAAAGCTGGATAAACGAACGCGACCCCTCGACCGCGGCTTTGGCCTTGTCCGCATCCAGGGAGTCCAGCTGTGTAACCATTTCCACCAGCAGCGGCAAGTTCATTCCGGTGATCAACGTAAACGATCCGGCAGTCTGCCTCTGAATGAATTCGTTGTTTACAGAGCCGCCAAAGATGTCAGTCACGACAAACCAAGAGTCGGCAGGGTCCCTCGTCTCCATCCATGCATCAATCAACGCCGCGACGTCCCTTGAATCGTCATCGATATAGGCGCACAGGCACTCGATTCGGTCGTTAGTGCCCATCAGAATCTCCAGAGAGCTTTTCATGCCTTGGGCGAGATAACCATGACTCGCTAGCAATATCTTATTCATAGTTCTCCAATACCAATAGAACGTACTATATTGTCATAACAAAGTATATTAGCAATCTGCCCTACGTGGTGTGTCTATTTTCCAAATCCGCGAACGGTAACAATTGGTCGGTAAATAGACTAATCTATCTCTAATTTACAAATAGAACTTCAGTCGCTCGGTGCAGTACACCTGACGGGAGATGAAGAGCGGCTCGCCGCTTGGAGCATAACGCCTATCGACAAACAGAAGCAGCGAAGAGTCCAGCTCCACGTTAAGATATGCCGCCTCGAGCTCGCTCGCATAGCAGACCTCGAGCGTACGCGTGTTGGGACCCATCTTGATCCCCTGGCGATCGAGTACCGCCATCAGCGAATCATCGAGGGATTCATGCTCCAAAAAAGAAAGCGCAGCGGAATAGCTATTGGTTTCCAGCATCGTGGGCTTGCCATCCACAAGACGCAGACGACGACTACGCAATACCTTTTGGGTATCGTCTACGCCCAGGAACTTCGCGTCTCGCAGGCTTGGGAAGTCCCAGCCCATTTCGAGAACCCTGGTAGACGCCTGTTTGCCCGCAAGCTGGCACGAATGGGTAAAGCTCTCACGGTCGTCCGCGGCATACATCTGTGTGTCCGACGAAACGAACGTGCCCTTGCCGCGGGCCCTCTCAACAAGCCCAGCATCTTCCATTTCTTTAATTGCGGAGCGAACCGTTATTCGGCTCACGCCAAATTGCTCGATGAGCTCCGCCTCGGTCGGGAGCTTATCTCCCGGGCGGTACGTGCCGTTGGCGATCGAATCAGAAAGCGCACGGACAATCTGTTTGTACAGGGGGACAACGCTATTTGCTTCAACCATATCAACCATACCTTTGCAAGGAATCAGCAGTTTATAGATAGATGACTTATATTGTCTTAGAACTTTTTAGGAGTCCATATATTTCCTAAATAATTCGGTAAACGGGGTGTTATTTCACTTTAGCGGGGTGCAGCGGCTACCCGCGGCATTCGTTATCAACCTAGCTAGGCTAGTCCGCCCACATCGTCTTCAGTTCGTCGCAGGCCGGGCGCTCCATATGGGTATACTCTCGGGGATTCGACTCGATTCGCCCCCGTTGGGGCGTCAAAGGAGACTGCATATGCCCATTACCTCAACCGATCCACGCGCTGCCGCTGCCGCGCTGCTGGTACCCGGCACCACCTGCCACGGCTTTGTCGTCGAGCGCTGCGAGGCCGTGCCCGAGCTCGACTCGGACGCCTACGTGCTGCGCCACGCCGCCTCGGGCGCTCGCCTGCTGTACCTGGCGTGCGACGACGAGAACAAGGCCTTTGCCATTGGCTTTAAGACGCCGCCGGCCGATTCCACCGGCGTGTTCCATATTCTTGAGCACTCGGTGCTGTGCGGATCGGCCAAGTTCCCCGTCAAGGAGCCGTTCGTCGACCTGATCAAGAGCTCCATGCAGACGTTCCTCAACGCTATGACCTACCCCGACAAGACCATCTACCCCGTCGCCACCACCAACGAGCAGGACCTGTACAACCTGATGGACGTGTACCTGGACGCGGTGTTCAACCCGGCCATCTATACCAAGCCCACCATTTTTGAGCAGGAGGGCTGGCACTACGAGCTGGACCTGCCAGAGGGCGTCGAGGGCGAGGGCGGCGACAGCCCCGCGAGCCTGCGCGAGGGCACGCTACGCTATAACGGCGTGGTGTTCAACGAGATGAAGGGCGCGCTGTCCGACCCCATGAGCGTGCTGGACGACGCCGTCAACGCCGCGCTCTATCCCGACACCGCCTATGCGCACGAGAGCGGCGGCGACCCGCGCGCGATTCCCGCGCTCACCTACGAGCAGTTCCTGGACACGCATGCGCGCCACTACAATCCTTCCAACTCCTATATCACGCTCTACGGCGACCTGGACGTGGACCGCGCACTGGCCTTTTTGGACGAGCGCTATCTGTCGCAGCCGAGTGCCGCGAGCCGCCGCAGGGATGCAACCGTTGCCGCCGGCGAGGACCCGTCCACGCTGGCACCCAATCCGCTGGGCGTGCAGGCGCCCGTGACCTGCGAGTATAAGCGCGTCGAGATGGCCACCACGCCCGAAAACGCCCTGGTGGGCCTGGGCCTGGTGCTGGGCAGCGCGCTCGACCGCAAGCGCACGATCGCCGCGGACATCCTGTTCGAGGCGCTGCTGGGCTCCAACGAAGCACCGGTTAAGAAGGCCATTCTGGCCGCCGGCCTGGGCGGCAACGTGGTGAGCTACACCGCGGCCGAGAGCCTGCAGCCCTACGAGCTCATCATGCTGCAAAACGCACAGCCCGGCGTGGCGCGCGAGCTGCGCCGCGTGTTCCAGGACGCCTGCCGCGACTTGTGCGAGCACGGCGTTCCGCGTGAGCGCCTGGAAGCTATCATCAGCAGCAACGAATACGACCTGCGCCAGCGCGACTACGGTATCGCTGACGGCGTGGCCATCGCGTGCGACGCGCTGAGCACCTGGCTCTACGATGACGACGCCGCGACGCTAGCACTCAAGTACGGCCCGGTGTACGAGGAGCTGCGAGGCGAGCTGGACGGCAGCTATTTTGAGGACCTGCTGCGCGAGCTGGTACTGGAAAACGATCACATGGCGCTGGTCGAGCTGGTGCCGGTGGACGCCGCCGAGGGCTCGGAGGGTGCCGAGGCCGCCGAGCTAGCAGCCAAGCGCGACGCCATGACCGATGCCGAGCTGGCCGATGTGGTCAAGCGCACGGCCGCGCTGCGTGCCGCGCAGGAGGCAGAGGACACACCCGAGGCCAAGGCCACGCTGCCGCGCCTACGCGTGTCCGACATTGGCGAGGTGTGCCCCGAGCCGCCGCTGGTCGTGGACACGACCGCGCCCATCCCCTGTCTGCGCCACGGCATCCCCACCAACCGTTTGGCCTACGCCATGCAGTATTTCGACCTGAGCTGCGTCGCGTTTGAGGACCTGCCCTATGTGACGCTGCTCTGCCGCCTGCTTAAGCAGCTGCCCACGCGCGAGCATTCGGCCGAGGAACTCGACAACCTACTCGCCGGCAAGCTGGGCTTTTTGAGCTTTACAACCGAGGTCATGACGCAGCCCGACGTGGACGGCGTGCGCCCCTACCTGCTGGTGAGCGCCGGCGCCCTGTCCGAAAAGATCGACGCACTGGCGAGCCTGCCGCGCGAGGTGTGGTCGAGCACGCTGTTGCTCGATGCCGACGCCGACCGCGTTCGCGACGTGCTCACGCAGATTCGCATTGGGCTTGAGCAGGGCTTTATCAACAACGGACACTCGGCGGCGCTCGGTCGCGCGATGAGCTACAGCTCACCTTCGGCCGTGGTGCGCGAGCAGCTTTCGGGCGTGGACTTCTACCTGTTCCTGCGCGATCTGCTCGAGCACTTTGACGAGCGCCTGGACGGTCTGCGCGCCAAGCTTGCCGCGCTGGCAGACCGCATCTTTGTGGCCGATGGCTGCATGGCGAGCTTCACCGGCAGCGATGAAGACTTTGACGCGTACTGGGATGCCGCGGGCAACCTGAGGCTTGGCGCGGGCGACGGCGCTGCCAGCGACACGCTCGTGGTGCCGGAGCCGCGCGACCGTCACGAGGCTTTTGTCATCCCCAGCGACATCTGCTTTGCGGCAAGCGCGTGCGATCCGCGTCGCCTGGGCATCGACGTGACGGGCGCCTGGGCCGTGGCTGCCAACGCGCTCTCCTACGACTACCTGTGGAACGAGATCCGCGTGAAGGGCGGTGCGTACGGCTGCGGATTTCGCGCGGCCGGTGAGCGTCAGACGGCGTTCTACACCTACCGCGACCCAGCAATCGACCCCTCGATTGAGCGTGTGGCGCGCGCGGGCGAATGGCTCGGCAGCTTTGAGCCCGACGAGGCCGCCTTCGAGGGCTTTATCGTGAGCTGCGTGAGCGGCATGGATGCGCCGGTGAAGCCCTATGCGCTCACCAAGCGCCGCAACACGACCTACCTGGCTGGGCTCGATCCGCACGCGCGCGAGGAGCGTCGCGCCCAGATGCTCGCTGCCACGCCCGGTGAGCTGCGCTCGCTCGGCGCCGACGTGACGCGCATCGCAGCCGTCTCGCCCACCTGCGTCTTTGGCGGCCGCGACGTCATCGCCAAGAGCAACGCCGGCTTTAACGTCGTCGACCTGCTGGCCTAACGTACAAAGGTAGATTTTTGGGACATGCCTGAAAATCTACCTTTTCTTTTTCCGCCGCTTGGACGGGCCAGCTCAGCCCGTCTCACCAGTTTTGTCTCCATCTGTAACATCTAGGCGGCAATATCGGCTCCAGATGTTACAGATCGAGACGTTTCCAAATGGCGCCGACTCTTTGTCTCGATCTGTAACAGCTAGGCCCATTTTTGCCGAGTTACTGTTACAGATTGAGACAAACCGCCGCAGACACCCGCCTTTCAGCAAAAACCACCACGAAGGGGCAGGTGCCTTGTATTGGTTCGAACACTTGTTCTATCCGTACACATGTTCTATAGTAGGGGTGCTTGCATCGGATTTAAATTGCAACTAGGATATAGTTGTAGAATGTGAGGCGGAATGACGCGGACCGATAAACTCATCGCCCAACTGCTTAGCTGCCCTTCGACGTATCGGTATACCGATTTTTTAAAAGTTATGGCTTCATATGGCTTTGAAATGGACAACAAAGGCAAGACATCCGGATCGCGCGTTCGCTTCTACAGGCCATCAGATGGCAGGATGTTCGTAATGCACGCGCCACATCCATCTGACGAATTGACAGCGGGGACCATTCGAAACATCGTTCGATTTCTGCAAGATGTCGGAGGTAGTCATGAGTAACGTTTTGGCATACAAGGGCTATTTCGCCCCAGTCGAGTTCGATGCCGAACAGCATGTGCTAACAGGTATGGTCACTGGCATTAGGGACGCAATCGTATTTGAAGGCTCCACGGCTGAAGAAGTGGAGCAATGTTTCCACGACGCCGTCGACGATTACCTTGAGTTTTGCGCCGAGAAGGGCAAGGAACCCGAGCGGGCTTTTAAGGGCTCGTTCAACGTAAGAACGGGCTCTGAGCTCCACAAGCAAGCAGCGCTGGCGGCGGCAAAGAAGGGTGAGTCACTCAATAAGTTTGTGACTGAAGCAATCGCTGCGGCGTTATAGCATCAACGGATAGGCCCAAACAACCATAAAGGGCGCAGTTCACAGGCATATTTGCGGTGGCTTTACCGCCCATATCGCGTTTACCCAGAAAAAACCTGCCAAAATAAACCTGTCCCTTTTTGGTAGGTTTGGGAGATGAGGCTGGGATGGATAGGACTGAGTTGCGGCGGGCGGTGATTGCTCGGCGCGATGCTCTTGATTTGGATGTTCGGGCGGCAAAGTCCGCCACTATCTGCGCGCGGCTTGTTGAGCTGTTGGAGTCCAGCGGCACTGCGGGCCAACGCACCGTTGCCATCTATGCCGCGATGGGTTCCGAGGTCGACCCAGCCGCGTTTGCCGCTGCGGCCGCCAAACGCGGCTGGCGCGTAGCCTATCCGTGCATGCTCTCGGCAACAGACGCCATGGCTTGTGGCCAGCGCATGTGCATGCGGGCAGTCTCTGCCGGCGATGCGTCCGAGGCCCCGTTTATCGCTCATCCCACGCGGGCCTTCGCGGCTACGGACATCGACAGCAGCCGCTTTCCTATCGTGTCTGCCGAAGCACTCGACATGATCGTCGTGCCGCTCGTAGCTTTCGACCGCACCGGCGCGCGCCTGGGCTACGGCGGAGGCTGCTACGACCGCTACCTGCCCATGCTCTCGCCCGCATGCCAAATCGTCGGCATCGCCTTTGACGAACAGCGTGTCGACCACGTTCCCACCGACGCCCACGATCTGTCGCTGCCCAACATCGTCAGCGCCTAAATGCCAGCGTACCTCCCGACAGCCTAGTGCTCCTCGCCGGCGCGGGCCAGGTCGTAGGGCGTGGTCTGGTAGACGTAGTAGTTGAGCCAGTTGGTGTAGAGCAACTGAGCCTGGCTGCGCCAGACGTTGCGCGGCTCGACGGTGGGGTCATCGTTCGGGAAGTAATGCGCCGGCACCTGAGGGCTGAGCCCGCGCTTCACGTCGCGCTCGTACTCCAGACGCAGCGTGTCGGTATCGTACTCGGGATGGCCAAAGACAAAGAAGCGGCGGCTGTCGGTCGACTTGACGATGTACAGGCCCACCTCGTCGGACACGGCCACGACCTCAAGCTGAGGCTCGGCCTCCACGTCCTCGCGGCGCACATCGGTGTTGCGCGAATGCACGGCATAGAAACGGTCGTCGAAGCCGCGAACCAGCGGGCTTTGCGGCTTCACCAGATGATGCTCGAACACGCCGCTCGCCTTTGCCGGCAGGTCGTACTTCTGAATACCGTAGTGGTGATACAGGCCCGCCTGCGCGCCCCAACAAATGTGCAGCGTAGAGTGCACGTGCGTGGTGGACCAATCCATGATCTGGCAGAGCTCGGGCCAGTAGTCAACCTCCTCGAACGGCATCTGCTCCACCGGCGCGCCCGTGATGATCAGGCCGTCGTAGTGGATATCGCGGATGTCGTCGAACGTGCGGTAGAACGTCTCCAGGTGGCCGGCGCTTACGTGCGTGGCCTCGTGCGTCTTGGTGCGCAGCAGGTCCACCTCCACCTGCAGCGGCGTGTTGGAGAGCTTGCGCATGATTTGCGTCTCGGTGGCGATCTTGGTGGGCATGAGGTTGAGAATGAGCACGCGCAGCGGACGGATGTCCTGGTGCAGCGCGCGGTACTCGGTCATGACAAAAATGTTCTCGCTCTCGAGCTGCGCAGCGGCAGGAAGGGCGTCGGGAATACGAATGGGCATGGATGCTCCTTACGAGTCAGTTGCAGCTATGGTACAACGAGCGGCCCCATCCGCGCGAGCACATCGCCCAGCGATGCCGCCAGCGGCCCAAATCACTCCAAAAGTAGAGATTACGGCATGTGCCAAAAATCTACGGCGCTTTAGTCTAGCAAAGTGGCAGCTGGACGCTACAATGGTTCGACGCGAAAAACTCGGCCGAAAGGATACATATATGTACCAGACGCGTAAAATCGGTGTGGTCGGCCAGGGCCACGTAGGAGCACATGTCGCCAACAGCCTGCTCATGCAGGGCATTGCCGATGAGCTGTACCTGTGCGATATCAACGAGGCCAAGGTGACGTCCGAGGTCCAGGACCTGCGCGACTCCCTTTCGTTTGTCCCGTATAACACCAAGATCGTCAACTGCTACGACCACTACGAGGAGCTTGCCTGCTGCGACGTCATCGTCAACGCTGCCGGCAAGGTCGCGCTGGCCGCCGGCAACCGTGACGGTGAGCTGTTCTTTACCACCGACGCCGCCCGCACCTTTGCCAAACGCATCGTCGACGCCGACTTCGACGGCATCTTCGTGAGCATCTCCAACCCCTGCGACGTCGTATGCACCGAGCTGTGGCATCTGACCGGCTACGATCCCAAGAAGATCATCGGCTCGGGCTGCGGCCTGGATTCCGCCCGTCTGCGCACCGAGATCTCCAAGAAGGTCGGCGTGAGCCCCAAGTCCATCGACGCCTACATGATTGGCGAGCACGGCTTTAGCCAGCTGGCTGCCTTTAAGGCCGCGACCATCGCCGGCAAGAGCCTCAACGAGCTTCAGGCCGAGAACCCCGACAAGTACGCCTTTGACCACATGGAGGTCGAGGAGCTCGCGCGCAAGGGCGGCTATGTGACCTACCAGGGCAAGCAGTGCACCGAGTACGCCGTCGCCAACTCCGCCGCGCGCGTCTGCGCCGCCGTGCTGCACAACGAGCACGCCGTGCTTTCCGCCTCTACGCTTATGACCGGCCAGTATGGCGAGGAGGGCATCTTTACCTCCCTGCCGTGCGTGATCGGTGCCGAGGGCGTCGAGGAAGTCTACACGCTCGACCTGTCCGAGCACGAGCTCGAGGGCTTCCACAAGAGCTGCCAGCACATCCGCGACAACATCGCCCAGCTCGACTGGTGGGATGCCGAGGCCTACGACGCCAAGTAAGCGTCGGTTGCCACAACACCTCGCGAATCTATGCGCGATACCAAGCGGGCCGCGCCGGAAATCCCCGGCGCGGCCCGCTTTTTTTGACTCACGCAGTGCCCTTGCGAATCGAAGGTGAATGGTTTTCCCGTTACTTAGTACTGCTCGATGCCCATGTAGCGACGAACCTCGGGGCTGTGGTCAAACACCTTGCCGCGCGCGGCGCGCAGCTCGCAGCTCATGTTGTAGAAGAAGATCGGCTCCAGGTACGAACGCACGCTGGCGGGCACCTCGCCCACGCCGTACTCAAGTGCGTCGAGCACCATAATCGCATCGGTGTGCGTGTTGAGGAATGCAAGTGCGCGCTCCTCCATGGGGCGACACTCGCCCGATCCGAGCTGCACAAAGTAGAACACGCCGGGCTCGGTGGCCTCGAAGGGACCGTGGAAATACTCGCCGGAGTGGATGTAGCAGCAGTGCTGCCACTGCATCTCCATGAGCGAGCAGATGGCCATGGCGTAGGTCTGGCTAAAGTTGGGGCCGGACCCCAGGATATAGAAGAACTTGTGCCGCTGGCAGAGCTCGGCAAAGCGGGCGCCCAGCTCGGCGTTTACCTTCTCGCGGGCGGCGGGCAGCAGCGCATCCATCTGCTTGAGGCCCTCATACATGTCGGCGAGTGCCTCGTAACCCTCCTGCTGGTCGAGCAGCTCGGCAGCCATCAGAGCGCCGATGCCCTGCGGCACCTCGGCCTGTGACACGCCCTCGCCCCACGGATAGACCCAGGTGGTCCACTTGCCATTGTCGATCTTGGAGCCCTCGCAGTCGGTGAGGGCGACGACCTCGGCGCCGGCGGCCAGCGCCATCTCGCAGCCGTCGACGACCTCCTGCGTATTGCCGCTGTGGCTGCAGGCGACGACGAGCGACTTCGGCCCCAGGCTCTTGGGTGTCATCAGGCAGAACTCGCGTGCCGTGTAGACCGTCGAGGCAAACGTGGTGGCCTCGCGCTTGAGCAGCTCGTTGGCCGGCATCAGGTCAATCATCGAACCGCCGCAGGCGATCCAAAAGACATTCTCAATCTTGCCCTTGCGCTCGATAATTTCCTGAATCAGATCGTGTGCATTCATGGTGATGCCCCTCCTTGTGCGGCGGTTTTGAACGACGACAGCTCGTACCTGCGGTCGTTCTATGTTGTCCTATTTATAACACGTGTAATAACGCCCGTGAAGTCATTTCACCAAAGTTGTTCTATGTTGTTCTATCTGTGGACGTTAGATGTCGAAGACGTAGCGCGAGCCCACGATCTTTTGGCGGCCGAGCAGTAGAGGGCGCCCACCAGCGTCGGCAAAGTACGCCTCCATATAGAAGAGCGGCTCACCGACCGGCACCTCCAGCAGCGGGGCCGTCTGAGCATCGGCAAGCGCAATCTCCACGGTGCAGGGGTCGGACTTGAGCGGCGCGCGACCCGAATGCTCGGCAACGAGCGCAAAGATGGAATTGTCCGTGAGGTCCTTGTCGGCAAGCGTCTGCAGATAGGGATGGTCGGCGAGCACAAAGGCGTTGTTCTCGAGCATGACGGGGATGCCGTCGGCCGTGCGCACGCGCTCGACCACGATAAGCTCGCAGCCGGGCTCCACGCCAAAGAACGCCGCATCCTCGTGCGTCGCCGCGACCACCGTGCGCGACACCAGACGCGCACCCGGCACCATGTCGTTGGCAGCACAACCCTCAGTAAAGCTCTGGACGTCACCCTTCTGGCGAATCTTGCGCTTGAGCTTGGGAGCGCACACAAAGGTGCCCCTCCCCTGCTGGCGGTTGAGATACCCCGCACGCGACAGCTCCTCGATGGCGCGACGCACGGTGACGCGCCCCACGCCGTAGGACTTCGCGAGCTCCATCTCGGAAGGAATGCGCGAGCCGGCAGCGTACACGCCGCGCGCGATCTCGCCCTTTAGGTCGTCCATGACCTGCTGGTACAGCGGCACGGCGGACACGTCAGTACGGTCGGTCTTGCTATCGAAAGCCATCGTTACGCTCCATCCCGCGCATGCTCGGACTCAAACTCTTCAATCGCCGCCATAAACTGCTCGCCAAAGGCGTCGGCCTTTTTCTCGCCAATGCCGTTGACCTGGATCAGCTCGTCGCGCGTCTGCGGGCGCAGGCGGCACAGGCCGCGCAGGGCCTTGTCGGAGAAGACCATGTACGGCGCCATCTCCAGCTCCGTCGAGATCTCCTTGCGGAGGGCACGCAGGCGCTCGAACAGCTCGGCATCGTCGCCCACGCGCGGGCGTTGATCCAGCTCGGCCTCCTCGCGCAGCAGATCCACCGCACGGCGGGCGCGGGCCGAGGCCTTGCGCTTGGACGCGCGACGCTTAACGGTAAAGGCAAACGCCTCATCCTCGACCTCGGTGGCACGCGGGCCCAGCCCCACGACCGGGTATTGCCCCTGCGAGGTGGCCAGGTAGCCGCGGCCGCACAGTTGGCCGATGATGTCCTTGATGCGCCCGACCGATTCGCTCGACAGCTCACCGTAGCCGCGGTCCTCGTCCAGATGCATCTGGCGAATGCGCTCGGTGTTGCCGCCGTGGAGCACATCGGCGATCAGCGACTTGCCAAAGCGCATGGGACGCGTGGCCACATAGCGCACAGCGGCGCGGGCCATATCGGTGACGTCTTCGACCTCGAACTGCGTCAGGCAGTTGCTGCAGTTGCCGCAGCCCTCGGCGTCGTCCGTGGCGGTGGCGCCCGCACCAGCCGCAGCAGCATGCTCGGCCGCGGCCTCGTCGCCAAAGTAGCGCAGCATGTATTCGCGCAGGCAGCCCGTGGTATTGCAGTAGCCCTCCATCTGGCTGAGCAGACGATATCGATTCTGGAGCGCCCACGCGCGCTGTTCGTCGTCGAGTGCCTCATCGGCAGCATCGCCGCGGTCGATCAAAAAGCGACGCATGCGAAAATCGTTGCCGTTCCACAGCAGATGGCAGCTGGCTGGGTCGCCATCACGGCCGGCGCGGCCCGCCTCTTGGTAGTAGGCCTCGATGCTCTCGGGCACGTTGTTGTGGATGACGTAGCGCACGTTGGGCTTATCGATGCCCATTCCAAAGGCGTTGGTGGCAACCATCACCTGAATGTCGTCGTCGATAAAGGCACGCTGGCTCTGGCGGCGGGCGTCGTTGCCCATGCCGGCATGGTAGCGGCCCACGCGAATGCCGCTGGAGCCCAGCGCCTCGGCAAGCTCACCTGCCAGCGCGTCAACCGCCTTGCGGGTGGAGCAATACACGATGCCGCTCTCGCTCGAATGCGCGATCACGTAGTCGCGCACCCACGCGGTCTTGGCCTTGTCGCCCATCTCCTCGCAACCAAAGTAGAGGTTCTTGCGATCGAAGCCCGTCACCACGGTCGCCGGGTTTTGCAGGCCGAGCATTTGCTGAATGTCCGCGCGCACACGCTCGGTCGCCGTAGCGGTAAAGGCCGCCACGATCGGGCGCCGCGGCAGGGAATCAATGAACTCGCGAATCTGCAGGTAAGCGGGACGGAAATCCTGGCCCCACTGGCTCACGCAGTGGGCCTCGTCAATGGCCACGAGCGGAACGCCGATGCCACCTTCGGCCGCAGCTTCCTGCGCAAAGGCTAAAAAGCGTGGCTCGAGCAGGCGCTCGGGCGCCACGTACATAAGCTGGTAGCGGCCCTCGCGCGCCCGCTTGAGCACGGTGTTTTGCTGGGCCGGAGTAAGGCTGGAGTTGAGATAGCTGGGTCGCGCACCCGCCGCGAGCAGCGCACGGGTCTGGTCCTCCATAAGCGACAGCAACGGGCTCACCACAAAGGTGATACCGGGCAGCATGAGCGCGGGGACCTGGTAGCAAATGGACTTGCCGGCGCCTGTGGGCATAACGCCGAGCGCATCGCGGCCGGCAAGGATCGCATCCACCATGCGATCCTGCCCCGGGCGAAACGAGGTGTAGCCAAAATAGGCGCCGAGCGTGTCGAGCGCCATCTGCTGCATGCTATCGGTCATGGTTTCCTAACGTCAGAATCATCTGCCGCCGATTATACGCCGCCACGCGGACCGCTGCCGCACGGCCGCCGCCCAGACTAGTCGTTGGGGACGTTCTTAAACGACTAGTCAAACAAGAACGTCCCCAACGACTAGTCATTTAAGAACGTCCCCAATGACTAATCTCTTGACAAACGCGGAAACGCCGCTGGTTGAGCATAAGCCAGCGAAAACGCCCCTAAGCGAGCAAGGTGACGTGAAAGAGGAGGGAAGCATACTTCGTACGCGACCGACGATTGAACGTCAGATTGCCGCTTAGGGGCGTTTGCAGCGTCGAGCCGTTACGCAGTTTGGTAAAACCGCGTAACTTACATCACCATAACGTAGCGCGATCCCACGTAGTACTGCTTACCCATCAGGACCGGCTCGCCATTGGGGCCGATAAAGCCGGCACGCAGGTTGAGCAGTGGATCGTGCGGAGCAATGCCCAACTCGGCCGCCTGCTCGGTATTGGCACGAACGGCCTCGACCGTGCGGTAACCAACCGAGACAATCGGCGTTCCGCCAACACGCTCGACCTCGGCAAAAATCGACTTGTCCTCAAGATCGGCCGTCAACAGCTCACGGTAGGCGTCAAACGGCACAAAGATGTTCTCCTCAAAAATGGGCTCGCCGTCGGCCGTACGCACGCGCTTGATATGCAGCAGCAGCGCGTCCTTCTGCAGGCCAAAGAACTCCATCTCGTTTTGACGTGCCGGCACAATCTGGCGATCGACCACATGCGCGCCCGCCTTCATGTCATTATCGGCACACAGCGCGGTAAACGTCTGCAGCGTCGAAGCGTGGAACTGGCGGTTGATGTGCGGCGTGGAGACAAAGGTGCCACGGCCCTGCTGCTTAACCAGGTAGCCATCGGAGCACAGCTCCTCGACGGCGCGGCGCACCGTAATGCGGCTCACGTCGTACTGCTCGGCTAGCTCAAGCTCGGACGGAATACGCTCCTTGGGTGCATAAACACCTTTCTCGATCGCGTCCTTGATTTCGTCATAAATCTGCTGGTAAAGCGGTGCATTTTTGGGCGTAGGCATATCTAATCACTCTTATTGGAATATCGAAATAACTAATACGTATATAACGTCTAGTTTCATGTTACCTCATATTGATAAAACGATACACCCTCCCTACCAAAAAGCGACAGCTTCATTTTGGTAGGTTTTATCTGGGCAAACGAAGGCCTCCCGAAAGCAGCGAGGCTTTCGGGAGGCTCAAGCGGACAGGATTGCGCCAGGCCGGCAAAATGCCGGTACCCTACTTGCCGTCGTCCTGCTGCAGGCTGTCCTGCTCGCTGAGGCGCGCCTGCCTGCTGGCCATGCGCGCGGGCTTGTCGGGATCGGGTACGGCCGTGGGCATGGGCTCGTCGACATGACCGCCCCACCAGCCGCCCACAAAGTTGAGCGTGTGGAACACATTGATCACGGCGCCGGGATCAATGTCACACACCAGCTTGATAATGTCCTGACTCTCGTAGGTCGAGACAACGGCGTGCAGCAGATACATCTTTTCGCGGCTGTATCCGCCGATGACCTCGGCACAGCTAATGCCATGCTGAAAATGGTCAACATAGGCGGTCATGACCTCGTCTGCCTTACGCGTCGTGATCTGCAGCGTCACGCGGTCGTAACGACGATAGAAACTGTCGATGGTCTTGGTCGAAATAAACTGGAACACGATGGAGTACGCCGCCTTGTCCCAGCCAAACATAAAGCCAAAGATCGCCAGGATAAAGCAGTTGAAACCAAAGATGACGCCCCAGATGGTCTTGCCCGTGTGGTTGGAAACCCACAGCGCGATAAAGTCGGTGCCGCCAGTGGATGCGCCGGACTTAAGCGCGATGGCAGCGCCCAGACCCGAGACCACGCCGCCAAAAATGATGAGCATAATCTTGTCGCCCAAAAACGGTGCGAAGTGAAAGACGTTGAGGAACAGCGATGAGAGCACGACCTGCATCATCGAGAAGATGACGAAGCGCTTGCTAATGCCGCTCCAGCATAGGAGCGCCACGGGGATGTTGAGCGCGAGCATACCGAGCGAGATGTCGATGTGAACGCCGCCGAGCGAGGTAACGCGATCGAGCAGGACCGCGACGCCGGTAAGACCGCTCGGAAGCAGGTCGGCGGGTTGAATGAACGCCTGGATCAGGAATGTCTGGAGAACGGCGGAAATTGTGACCGCCACGGCGGTAATAGCGCGGCGGACGATGGTGAGACGGCCGAGCATGAGCACGCGGTCCGTGAGCTGATCGATGGCGTTCGCCACGTAGGCTCCTTTCGAAGGCAGATGTGGTTGTGGGGCATGCCCGCGATTGTAGCATGGAGCGTACGGGGGCGCTTCAATTCACCCTCCCTCGACAACCAAAGCGGGACCAGCAACCCCCACGACCAAAGGCCCAAATTACAAGTGAGTAGACTTTTTACGATCTGTCGAGCACACCCAAAACCGCCACCCCTGTGACCTGCGGTTTTACAAAGGAAGATATGCATTGTGCTCGGCCTGCGCCAAAAAGTCTACTCACTTAGCCCGAATCGAAGCCAAACGGATCAAAATAGAAACCAAATTGAGCCAATCCACCGAAAAAAACGTTTGAACCCGTGCTTCTCGCGGCGGATTGACACTACAAAGCGGCCAAAATGTCGGTCAAATTATCGATAACGGCATCGGCTCGCGATTGATCGAGGTTAACGCCCTCGTGCGGACGCAGCGCCAGGACGCGGGCGCCGGAACGTTTGCCAGCCTCGATACCCAAAGGCGAATCCTCGATAACCAGGCACTCGGCGGGCTCCACACCCAGCGCTTCCATGGCGCGCAGGTAGATCTCGGGGTCGGGCTTAAACGCGCTGCACTCGTGACCGCTGATGGTGTAATCCAGCACATCGGCAATGCCAGCAATCTCCACCAGCTCGTCGATCAGCTCGCGATAGGACGAACTCGCGATGGCACACTTCACGCCACGCTCGTGCAGCTCGCGCATCACCGGCTCCGTCTGCTCGTTGAGCAGCTCGGCATACGGAACGGGGTGATCCGGGCTGTAGACCTGCTTGTACTCCACGCGCAGACGCTCGCGCAGCTCAACATCGTCGGGCACCAGCGCCTCCCAAATGGCAGGCTCGTTAGATCCCGAAAGATCGGGGATCTCGTCAAAATGGAACCCCTTCTCTTCCATAAACGCCACGCGACGACGGTTGTAGAACCACTCGGTATCGACCAGCACGCCGTCCATGTCAAACAGCACTGCCTTGATCATACGCATCTCCTCCCACCTGCCAAAAAGGGACAGGTTTATTTTGGTAGGTTTTATCTGGGATTTGCGACGCGACAGACACGCCCTCCCCAGAGCAAAAAAGGGGACGGGGCGCAAAACCCCATCCCCTCTCAATCAACCCGTAAGGTCTACTTACTTGTGATTAGTAGGAAAGCTTCCACATGTAGCGACGCATGGTCAGCGGGTGCTGACGGGCCTCGGCGATCTGGTTGCCGTACTCGCGCATAACGGCGAGGTGCAGCAGCGGGTTGAAGTAGGTGATGACGCTCGCCGGCACGGCGTCGGCCAGACCGTAGTCCTTGGAGTCGATCAGAGCGACCTTGGCGCCCATGCGCTCAAGGAAGGTGAGGGCGCGGGCGTCCATCGGACGGGTAGCACCATCGGACATGAAGAAGACGTAGGGCTTACCCTCGGTGGAAACCTCGAACGGGCCGTGGAAGTACTCGCCGGTGTTGTAGGCGGCGGCGTCGATCCACTGCATCTCGGTGAACAGGAAGGCGGCGTGAGAGTAGGCCATCTTCTCGGAGGCACCGGAAGCCATGAAGTAGATCATCTTGTCGTCCTTAAAGTCCTCGGCGAACTTCTTGGCGAGCTTCTTGCAGTGCTGAGCGGCGTTCTCGCACAGGTCGAAGATGTTGGTGAGGCCGGTGATCATATCCTCGTAGTGATCATAGCCCTCGGTCTGCTGAAGGATCTCGAGAGCGAGAGCGATGGCGTAGCCAGGCTTCTCGGCCTTGGCGGCATAGTTGGCGTGGAAGCCGTGGACGATGACGTGGTCGGCGTCGACGGTCAGAGCGGAGCCAGCCTTGTTGGTGAGGGAGACGACCGGGCAGTTGTGCTTCTTGGCGGTCTTGTTGGCCTCGACGGTCTCGGGCGTGGAGCCACCGAGGGAGCAGGTGATCACGAAGGTGTGCTCGTTGACCCAGGAAGGCGTGTCGTAGTTGAACTCGTTAGCGGTGAAGATCTGAACGTTCAGCTTGTCCGTGTTGTTGGCCAGGAAGTACTTGGCGGGGTACAGGTCGGACATGGAGGCACCGCAGCCGACGAAGGCAACGCTGTGGATCTCGTGGTTGGACAGGACGTCAGCGACGATCTGCTTAGGGAGGTTAAGGTCGATCTCGTACATCTGACACATTCCTTTCGATTTTTGCGGCGCCACATTGCCGGGCGCTCGCAGGGTTACCGTGGTTTGGACCGAGTCGCCGGCCCGTTGAGGATGCGACAAGGGGACTATCCCATTGTCGCATTTTGGGAATGGAAGCCTGCCTGGGGTATGGGATGCCAGGCAGGCCCCCGGGGGAAAGCGGTTAGACGCTTGGTCGCGACTAGGCCAGGATGCCGGCCGCGGAGAGGGCGATGCCGCCCACGATGGCGATCACGAGAAGCCAACCGGTGTTGACGTTCTTCTTGATGAGCCAGTACATAAGGCCGGTGAGGCCAAGGGAGATCATCTGGGGCATCATGCCGTCCAGGATGTCCTGGATCACGACGGTGCCCTCAGCGAATTGCAGCGGGGTGGTGGCGCCGATCAGCGTAGCGATCATGCCGCCCACGGACATAAGACCCACAATGCCGCAGACATACATGAGCTTCTCCATGAGGTCGCCGCCCTGAAGCTTGCTCAGGTACTCGTGGCCGCCCTGATAGCCCATCTTGGCTGCGAACCAAGTGATCAGCACGGAGGGGACGATGGAGATGAGCATGGCCAGGATCGGGCCCATGATGGAGCCCTGCTGAGCCAGCTGAACGCCCAGACCAAAGGCGATGACGCGGATGGTGCCCTGGAAGAAGGAGTCACCGATACCGGAAAGCGGGCCCATGAGGGAGGTCTTGACCGCGTTGATCGAATCGGGGTCGAAGTTCTCGGGATCCTTGGCGTACTCCTCCTCCATGGAAGCGGAGAGGCCCAGGATGAAGGCGCTCGTCTGCGGGGTGCAGTTGTAGAACGCCATGTGACGGTGGTAGGCCTCTTTCTTAGCAGCGAGCTGCTTGGGGTCGGACTCATCCGGATAGAGGCGATCGAGCGTGGGAACCATGCCGTAGAGGAAGCCCATGTTCATCTGACGCTCGTAGTTCCAAGAGGCCTGGATGGCCCAGGAGCGCCAGAAGAACTGGCTGACCTTCTTGTTCAGGGACACGTCCTTGGTTGCGGTTGCCATAGTGTGTTCCTCCTTAGTCTTCGTCGTCTTCGAGCGGATCGTAGTCGGAATCGACACCGGCGGCTGCATGGGAACCGTTGAACTTGAAGCCCATGAAGACGACAGCCAGGCACACACCGATCAGAGCGACCGCGATGACGGACAGGTTGAGGTAAGCGGCGAGCAGGAAACCGATGAACAGGAACGGAGTCATACCCTTCTTGATCATCATGGTGAGCAGCAGGGCCAAGCCGTAGGCGGTCATGATCTTGGTCGAAACGTTCAGACCAGTGGACAGCCACTCGGGAACCATGTTGACGATGGCCTGAACCAGGTCGGTGCCAACAAAGACGGCGAGGAAGATCGGCAGGAAGTACATGACGGCGTACAGACCGGAGCCGGCGCAGATGTGCATACGGTAGGCGGTCTTGAACTTTCCGTTATCGATCGCGCTATCGGCCACATGGGTGAGGGCGGCGATGATGGAACGGAACACGATGCCGAGGAGCTGACCCAGGACGGCGACCGGGATGGCGATCGTCATGGCGGTCTCGGCGGAAGCATCGGTCAGGCACGCAAAGGCAGCGGCCACGATGCCGCCCAGGACCATATCGGGCGGAACGGCGGCGCCGACCTGCACCAGGCCCATGGACACGAGCTCGACGGCGGCACCGACGGCAAGGCCGGTGGGCACATCGCCCAACAGCAGACCGACGAGCGTAGCGCCAACGAGGGGCTGCTCGAAGTTAAGACGACCGAGCAGGCGGGAGTCCCACATGCAGAACACGCCGACGAGGCCGACGAGCACCGCACTGATGAACGTATTCATACCCTTCTCCTTTCAGTCAGGCAAAAGCCTGGTTGATTACAGCTTGGCGTCGATGTCGACGCTCTGATACGTAGGGGTCTGCTGGACGTAGAGCTTGATGCCCATGTCGAGCAGCTGGTTGACGTCGGCCTTCTGGGTGGCGTCGAGGAAGACGGAGCTGTCCTTGCCGCCGACCTGATCGGCACCGTCGTGGTTGGCGGTGGCGCCCAGGTTGATGGCGTCGAGCTTGTAGCCCTGGCAGAACTGCAGCATCTCGGCGGTGTTGCCAAAGACGAACATGACGCGCTCGCCGAGGGTGTTGAGCTTGTCCATCTTGGCGAGGGCACGCTCGACGGTGAAGACGTTCAGGCGCACGCCCTGGGGCTTGGCCAGCTTAAGAGCGCCCTTCTTGATGTCATCGTTGGCGGCAGCGTTGTCGACGACGATGATGCGCTCGGCCTGAACCTTGGTGGTCCAGGTAAAGACGACCTGGCCGTGCAGCAGACGGTAGTCAAGACGTGCGAGGACGATCTTGGCGGGACCGGAGCTGTGACGGGACGCCTTGGCCTTCTTGGCAGGAGCCGCGGCGGCCTCGACCGGTGCGTTGGGGTTGGTCAGACCGGTGCGGGCCTCGTTGATGAGGGCCGCGAGCTCGGCGCCCTTGACGGGGACGGGGCTCATAGCGAGCGTGAGCGCCAGCGGGATGTTGAAACCGCTGATCACCGTGAACTTCGTGCCGTTCTTGGAAAGCTCGACCATGCTGTTGTTGACCGAGCTGCCGAGCATATCGGTCAGCACATAGACGGTGTCGTCCGCGTTGAACGTGGCGATCATAGCCTCAACCTTATTGGTGATGGGCTCCTTGTCGTCACGAGCAAGCGACACGACGTGGACGTTCGACACGTCGCCGAGAACCATCTCGAGCGTGTCTTTGGCGCCTGCGGCCAGGCCGCCATGAGATGCGAGAATGATCTGATTCATCTTGCCTCCTCCTTTTCGTTATGGTCATTATAACGTCTTATACGTTGCTTATATTGCTAATTAGTATAAAGACCGTTCGCGGGTGAAAATCGACCGTTGACGGGTTTAACGTACTTGAAACGTTGGGGTTGGATAGGCCGGTGCTGGCTGGATAACCCCAGTTCAGACCCTGCGCGCAATCCTCTATCGTACGAAGTACCAGGGGCTTTCCTGCACGGTGGGCTCCAGCGCGATGCCGGTGCGCTCCTTAAACAGATCCATGTCCTGAGATTTTTCGGTCCACCACGCGTTGGGCTTAAAGGTCATGCTCTCAATGACATGACCGACAAACACACTGTTGCGCAGCTTGGAGAAGTCGGTGTTCATAATCAGGATGGACGCGAGCACCAGCACGATGCCCAGGACTTTGATCGCGCCGGCGGGCTCGGCGTAGATGCCAATACCGACCAAAACGGTCGCCACGGTTTCAAACGAAGCCACGACCGGCACCTTCGACGTCTCAAGATCCATCGAAAGGCCCTGCATATAGAAGATGTACGCAAGAGCCGTCGGAATAAAGCCAAAGCCCGCGAACAGCAGAATGAGCTGCGGGGACATTGCCGCGGCTACATCGGACCACGGAGCAGAAAGCACAGCCATAAAGCATCCGCCAAAGACAAAGCCCCAAAACGTCACCGCCAGCGGATGCAGCGTCTTGGTGGCCATGCGGCTAAACACAGCCAGCAACGCACCGCAAAGTCCGGCGATCACACCCGACGCGACGCCCCAAGTCGAGAAATGGAAACCGGACAGGTCCCCGCTCGTCACCGCGAGCACGCAACCCACAATGTTAAAGATGATGGCGACGAGCTTGTTGGGGGTCACGCCCTCGCGATAAAGCACGCGGCCGAGCATGACGCCAAACACCGGCGAGGTATAGAGCAGCACCGAGGCCGTGGACATGCCCACCTCGCCCATGCACTCGTAATAGCAGGTGTTGGCGACGGCCAAACCGACGATACCGACAAGTGCGCAGGGGACGAGCTCTTTAGGACTTGCCTTGAACAGCGCCATGGGACCCGAGGCTTTTCCCTCACGAGCACCTCCCTGGCAACCCATGAATACCAAAACCGGAGCCATCAAGACGGCACCCGACAACAGGCGAAAGGCCGCCATGCTCTGAGACGAAACGCCCAGGGCGGATATTCCGTTAACAAAGATGCCGATGGTTCCCCACATGAGGGCGGCGATCAGCACCAACGCATAGCCCATATTGCTTCTCTTCAACGCAGCCTCCTTGGTTCTGTTTCCAATATGTTTCATGCTACGTTATAGTCGTTATATACATTTTTCAAGGCACAAATCGGCGAACGGGAAATCTCTTGAAACAAGGAGTGCCCCCAACTGCCGGCAGAAAGGGAACGTCCCCAAGTGCCGCTCTGACAGTTGCGGTGAAATAGTTCTCAAACAGAGGCTTCACGCCCCCAAACAGGAACTATTCCACCGCAACTTATGAGGGGTATTGGGCTGTTAGGCCGCTCTATCCCTTAGTAATCCAGCTTCCACATGTAACGGCGCGTCATGTAGTCCTTGTGGGTGACGGCAGAGAGCGCGCGCATGTACACGTTGTTGAGAATCGGCGCAAAGATCAGGTGGTTGAAGTATTCGCTCACGCTGTCCTTGATGTCGTTGAGGCCGAGCTCCTTGGCGTCGAGCTGATAGACGCGCTCGCCACCGTACTGGTTGACGAAGCGGATGCCGCGCTCGTCGTTGCAGCGGCTGCGGCCGACGCTGATGAGCTGGAACAGCGAGGTGCGCTTGTCCAGGATCTCGAAAGGACCATGGAAGAAGTCGCAGGTGTTGATGGTGCAGGAGTCGATCTGCAGCATCTCCTGCACGTTGCAGATGCTAAAGACGTAGGCGGCACCAAAGAGCGGACCCTGAGCCATGACGTTGATGCAGGGCTTGTCGGCGTTCTGCTCGGCCCACTTGGCAGCAAGCGGACGGGTGTACTCGACGGCCTTGCGATAGATGGGGTCGACCAAGTCGAAAGCGGCCATAGCGGTCTCGTACTCGGCATAGCCCTCGGTCTGCTGCGTGAGCTCCATGGCGATCATGGTCACGACGGCGGAGTTGGTACGGCCCATGCAGGACTCGTCGACGGCCAGGCTGTCATACTGGATCTTGTAGTCGCAGACCTCGGTGAGGCCGGACTCGTCAACATAGATGGCGATGGTGCTGGCGCCGTGGTCCTTGGCGACCTGGGCGGCGACGATGGTCTCCTTGGTGCCGCGCATGGACACGACGACGGCCAGGGTGTTCTCGTTGACGTAGGCCGGGGTGGCGTGCACGAACTCGTTGCTGGTGTAGCTGGAGCTCACGACCTGCGTGGCCTCGTGCTCCATAAAGTACTGGGCAGGATAGTTGCCGCCGTTGGATCCGCCGGCGCCAATCCACACGACGCGCTTGATGCCGCCCTTGTCTGCCTTGTCAGCCAAAACCTGAGAGACGACGTCCTTAACCTGTTCCTGAGTAGTCATCGTGCATCAGCCTTTCTTCTCGTTTGATGCTCTCGATGGCATACAAGTTACATACATGTTTTGGTTATGTCGACTAGTTGTATGCTATATTTGTCTTAGAAATTTTGCTGGTAAAGTTTTCGGCAAGCCATTACCAGCGGTTTTGTTGTCATGTTGGATACATGCTTGGTTCAGTAAGCATACAAGTTAGATACAGGTTGTTCGCATGAGCACTTCGTCAAAAAAGAACTTGGCCCAATACGAGCGTCTGGCGGGTACGCTGCGCGACCGCATCGCCGCCGGCGTCTACGCGCGCGAAGACAAGCTGCCGTCCGAGATGGAACTCATGGACGAATCGGGGCTGTCGCGCAGCACCGTGCGCCACGCGCTTAAGGTGTTAGTTGACGAGGGCCTGGTGCGCACCGAGCGCGGACGTGGCGCCTTTGTGGCCGACACGCCAGCGCTCCACGAGAACAACCTGGTGTTTTCGAGCTATACGGCACAGGTCCAGGGTCAGGGCATGAAGCCCACCACGCGCACCGTGGACTCGGGCTTTGCCAAGGCGGCCGGCAGCATAGCTAAGTTCTTTGACGCCGCCATGGGCAGCAAGCTCGTCAAACTTGTCCGCCTGCGCTACCTGGACGACGCGCCACTGTGCCTGGAGACCACCTATTTGCCGCCAAGCTTTGGGTCGCTCATCGATCGCGATATCAACGGTTCGCTCTACGCCACGCTGCGCCAGGAATTCCATCGCGCGCCGGCACAGGGGCACAAGACCTTTGAGGTGTGCTATGCCTCGCAAAACGAGGCGTTTTTGCTCAACGTTGAGCGCGGGCAGGCGCTGATCCTGATCACCGACTACGTCTACGACACCGACGGTCGCCCGCTCCATGTCTCCAAGCGCATCCAACGCACCGACCGCGCCAAATACACCGAGCCCATCGGCTAACCACCACAATAGGGATAGGCACCTTTGTGGTGGTTTTAGGCGAGGAGGTCGGGGAACCAGGTTGGTTTGGGTTGGTTGGGAATGCGCTCGGCTAGAACCAGCTCCATCCAGCACATGTCGTACCAGCGGCCGAACTTTTGGGCGCAGCAGTCGAAGGCGCCCACCAGGCGATACCCCATATGGGCATGGAAATCCTGGCTGTTGTGCGTCAGGTACTCGTCGTCCTTATCGTGCGGCACGGCGATGAGCGCGCACATGTTGGTGATGCCCATCGCGATCAGGCACTGCTTGAGCGCGTCGTGTAGCTTGCGGCCCAGCCCGCCGTGGCGCACGTCGCGCGCCAGATAGATCGACGTCTCGACCGACCAGTCGTATGCCTCGCGGCTGTTAAGCGGGCTCACATAGGCATAGCCTACCGGACGCCCGTTCAGCTCCATCACCAGATACGGATAGCGCTTGAGCGTACGCTCGATGCGCCCAGCGAACTCCTCAACGCTCGGCACCTCGTATTCGCAGGTAATCGCCGTCTGGCGCACATATGGCTCATAGATGGCAAGCAACGCCGGCGCATCATCGGGCGTCGCCAGGCGAATCGTCGGCTCGGACATCTCGGTCATACAACCCTTCTCCCTCAAAAGCAAAGGCCGCCCTGCGCCAAACCCAGGCGTAGGACGGCCCTCGTCATTGCATCAAGCTACAGGACAGCCGCCAACGCGTCGATGTCCTCCTGCGTCGTGGCCCAGCTGGTGCAAAAGCGCACCACCGTGTGGGTCTCGTCGTACTTTTCCCAGTACTCAATCGAGGCATGCTCGCGAATGCGCGCCATGTCCTCGTTGGGCAGAATCACAAACTGCTGGTTGGTCGGCGTCTCCAAGAAGAACTGGTAACCGCGCTCGTGCAGCACGCGACGCAGCGCCCGAGCGGTCTCAATCGCCTGGCGGCCAATCTCAAAATACAGGCCGTCGGTAAAGAGCGCCTCAAACTGCACGCCCGTCAGGCGACCCTTGGCCAGCAGCGCGCCGTGCTGCTTAATGCGCGGAATGGGATGCGCCGGAGCGTGCGTGCCGCAAAACACCACGGCCTCGCCGCACAGGGCGCCGCACTTGGTGCCGCCGATGTAGAACACGTCGCACAGCTGTGCCAACTCGGGCAGGGTAATGTCGCACTCATCGGCCGCCAGCGCATAGGCCAGGCGGGCGCCATCCACAAACAGCGGAATCTCGCGCTTCTGGCACACCGCATAAATCTCGGCCAGCTCGGCCTTGGAGTACAGCGTGCCGTACTCGGTCGACAGGCTCACGTACACGGCGCCCGGGAACACCATGTGCTCGCAGCTCTCGTTTTCGTAGAACACCTGGATATAGCTTTCGAGATCCTCAGCGTGCATCTTGCCCTCGTAGCCGGGGATGGTGAGCACCTTGTGGCCGCCAAACTCGATAGCGCCCGCCTCGTGGCAGGCAACGTGGCCGGTCTCGGCGGCAACCACGCCCTCGTACGGCGCGAGCAGCATGTCAATCACCGTCGCGTTGGTCTGCGTGCCGCCCACCAGCAAAAACACGTCGGCATCGGGGGCCTGACAGGCCTCGCGGATCAGTTGCTTGGCACGCTCGGTGTGCGCATCGGTACCATAGCCGGGCTGCGGCTCCATGTTGGTGTCGACGAGCGCCTGCAGCACCGCCGGATGTGCGCCGTGGGAATAGTCGTTGTTGAACGCGAGCATGGCAATCCTCTCTTACCAGGTATCGTCCAGATGATTCAGGTGGGGCTATTGTACGCCGTGAGGATAGGCAATGCGCGCGGCAAGGCACTCAAGCGCCAACACCAGGGCAAAGCCGCAGCTCACGTCAGTCAAAAAGTGTGCACCGATCACGATACGGCCAAAGGCGACGAGCGCCGCAACCGCAGCCGCCGCCCAAAAGACCACGCGGCGACGCGAAGGCTTTTCCGTAAAGGCCGCCGCGGGAAGCCCGGCGAGCATAAGGCCGATCGCCGCGTGCGCCGTGTGTCCGCTCGCAAACGACTTAAAGCCGTCCTTGATTACGCCGGCCGCAATATAGCTCCACTTGTCGGGGTTGCCGATTACCCACCACGGCTGAAAATTGAGCCCCGGCGTGACCTCAATCACGCGCATGCGCGGGCGTGACCACAGCGGTTTGACGATCACGTTGAGGATGATGGCTTGGGCAACCCACACGGCAAGCACCATCAGCGCCCAGCGCGTGAGCTCGTCGGGGTCGGTGTCACGCGTAAGGCGATAGACGATGAGGTTGGCGGCGATGACCAGCACAAACGTCAGCACCAGCTGAGCCGCGATGAGTTTGCCGCCAACCCGCAGGGACGAAATAATCTCGTAGCCGGCCAGACCGACATTGACAAGGATGCCGAGCACGGCGAGCCATTTGCTCCCCCTGGAGTCGGGACGCGCCGCGCGCACAAGCATGACGCCCGCGATGCTCGCCGTCAGCTCGAACGGCAGCTCGCCGGCGGCCTCGATAAAGCGGCCGTACATGCTGCCGATGTTGAACAGCGCGCTCGAGATCTGGTAATCGAAGAAGCTGCCCACGCCCAGACAAAGGCACAGGACAACCGCGATCATGGCGACATCTTTCTTATAGATGTATCCGAACATGCTTTCCTTTCGATGAGGTCAGATTGCCCAAATGGGGCGTTTGCAGCGTCGACCCAATTAGTCGTCGTCGCTTGCACCCAGCTGTTGCAGCAGCATGAGGGCAGCCGCCACGGGGCCGGTGCCGTCGTTGGCGTCGAGACCGCGGCCCAGGCCGCTGCCCGCGCCGGCGCCGGCCTTGTAGGGCACCGACAGCTTGCGGCTCTTGGGGAAGTTCACCGCACCGTAGCGGGTCTTAAGCTCAAAGGCCACCTTCTTGGGTACGTCGACGCCCAAAAACGTGATGCGCCCGCCGCTGAGCGTAACGCTCTCGAGCCCCAGGCGCTCGCCGCGAATGCGGATGCGCGCGCGGTTGAACAGGTTGAGTCCCGCCAACGGCAGCTCGCCATGCGCGGCCTCGGTCTCTTCCTGGACCTCGTCGATACTCTCCAGGTCCTCGGCCGCCGCAAGCCTACGGTACACGAGCACGCGCTGGTCCACCGCCGGCAGGTACTCCTCGGACAAGAAGTAATCGGCCGGCAGGTTAATGCCCACGCTCGCCGCCTCCACGCCGGCATCGTCGTCGCCGCGCGCCTCTGCCACGGCCTGCCCCAGCATCTGCGTAAACAGGTCAAAGCCCACGCTCGATAGGTTGCCGTGCTGTTCGGCGCCCATCAGCGAGCCGGCGCCGCGAATCTCCAGGTCGCGCATGGCGATGCGCATGCCGCTGCCCAGGTCCTGAAACTCGGACAGTGCGGTCAGGCGCGCCGTGGCCTCCTCGGTAAGCGGCAACTCGCCCGGGAACATAAAGTACGCGTAGGCCTGCGTGGCCGAGCGGCCCACACGGCCCTTGAGCTGGTAGAGCTGTGCCAGGCCCAAACGCTGCGAGTCCTCGATGATGAGCGTGTTGGCGGTCGCGTTGTCGATGCCGCTCTCCACGATGGTCGTGGCGATGAGCACATCGATCTTTTTGGTCGCGAACTCGATCATCACGTCCTCGACCTCGCGCGGGCTCATCTTGCCGTGCGCCACGCCCACGCGCGCCTCGGGCGCGGCCTCGTGCACGCGTGCCACGGCGTCGTCGATGGTCTTGACGCGGTTGGACACGTAGTACACCTGTCCGCCGCGACCCACCTCCAGACGAATCGCCGCACTCACCACGTCGGGGTCGTACTCCCCCACGTGCACGATCACGGGGCGACGTCCGGTGGGCGGCGTGGTGATCAGGCTCATGTCGCGCACGCCGCTCGTGGCCATCTGCATGGTACGCGGGATGGGCGTGGCCGAAAGCGTGAGCACGTCAATCTGCTCGCGCAGGTTCTTGAGCTGCTCCTTGTGCTGCACGCCAAAGCGCTGCTCTTCGTCAATGATCACCAGGCCCAGGTTCTTGGGGTTCACATCGGCCGAGAGCAGGCGGTGCGTGCCGATAAGCACATCGATCGTGCCCTCGGCAAACGCCTTGAGCGCGCGCTTTTGCTGCGCCGGCGTGCGGAAGCGGCTGAGCACCTCGACCTCGAGGCCAAACGGGGCAAAACGCTCAAAGAACGTCTCGTAGTGCTGCTGGGCAAGAATGGTCGTGGGGCAGAGCACCATGACCTGGCGACCGGAGTCCACGCACTTAAACGCCGCGCGCAGGGCGACCTCGGTCTTGCCAAAGCCCACGTCTCCGCACAGCAGGCGGTCCATGGGCTTGGGCGCCTCCATATCGGCCTTAATATCGGCGATGGCCTCCAGCTGATCGCGCGTCTCGTCGTAGGGGAAGCTCTGCTCCATCTCGATCTGCTCGGGCGTGTCGGGCGGGCAAGCGATACCGGTAATCGAAGAGCGGCGCGTATACAGATCGACCAGGTCAAACGCCAGCTTTTTGGCGTTCTTGCGCGCCTTGTTGGTGGCACGCGTCCAGTCGGCGGTGTTGAGCCTGGTCAGGCGCGGCTTGTCACCGTCGGGACCAACGTAGCGCGTAATGCGGTCAACCTGCTCCAGCGGCACGTAGAGCTTGTCGCCGTCGGCATATTCCAGCAAAAAGTAGTCGCGCTCCTTGCCGCCCACTTCCTGGCGCGCGATCTCGCTAAAGAGCGCGATGCCGTGAGTGGCGTGCACCACGTAGTCGCCCGGCTTAAACGGGAACGTGATCTGCGTAATGTCCACCTTGCGGCGGCTGCGCGCGCGGTTGGCGTCCATGCGGGCGTTGAGGTCGGCGATTGAGAACACGGCCAGGTTGGCATCGGGCACCACCACGCCCTGCGGCAAGGCGGCATCGACAAAGGTCACGCGTCCGCGCGAGATGGTGGGCACGGCGGCGCCGGCGGCAGCCTGGGCGGCACCTGCCTCGAGCGAGCGGGCGTTGAGCGCGTCGGCCTTGCGTTCGCGAATTGCAGCATGAGCATCCTGGCGGACAGCACGATCGGCAGAATCCGCCGCCGCCACGCGCACACGGTCGCCAATAGCGCCGGCGTTTTCGGGCGCGGCCGTCAGCGACTCCTCAAAGGTAATACCCTCATCGCCAAAGGTGAGCTCCATCGACTCGCGCGCACCGCGGTCGGGGATGGCAAACACGCAGGCATAGCGCTTGCCCACGACCTCCTGGATGCGCGTCATAAAGCGTTTGTCCGAGCCCGCGATGGCCGGCTGCTCAATCTTGAGCTCTGCCGTCACCGCACCGCCGGCACGAATCAAGCTCACGTAGTTAAGGCGCTGCTGGGCACCAAAGTCGAGTTGCTGGGCACGCACGTACAGGCCGTCCAGACGGTCGACCCCCGCCTCGCCGGCACGCGCCTCGATATCCTCGTAGGCGCGCAGGCAGTCGTCGAACAGCGAGCGCGGCTCGGACAGCACCACGAGCGCCTTGCCGCTCACATGCGACAGCGGGCTCACGGTCTGGCCGTACATCACCGGCAAAAAGCGGTCGAGCTCGGGCGTGACGATGCGTGCATCCACCATCTCGAGCAGCGCCGCCAGCTTACTGTCGTCCTGGCTGGCGCGGTAGAGCGCCACGTGCATGTTGTGAACGGCCTCGTCGGTGAGCGCCAGCTCGCGGCAGGGGAAGATTTCGATGCTGTCCTCGTTGCCGATGGTCTGCCCCGTGGAACTCACCATGCGGCGGATGCGATCAATCTCGTCGCCAAAGAACTCAATGCGCACGGGTGCCTTCTCCTGCGCGGGGAACACCTCGACGGTATCACCGTGCACGCGGAACAGGCCGGGCGCGTCGGCGGCACCGGCATTGGTATAGCCCATGCCCACCAGGCGCCGCGGCACCTCGTCAAAAGGGATCTCCTCGCCCACCGCAAAGGTCGTGGACTCCCAGTAGCGGCTCTCGACCGGCGGCACGCAGCGCAGCAGTGCGCGGGCCGAGGCGACCATAATGCAGTTGTCGCCGCGCACGATGCGCCCGAGCGCCTCGCAGCGCTGCGCCACCACGGCATCGTCGGGCGCCTGCTCGCGCCACGGATAGTCCTTGCGCTCGGGAAAGCGGCACACGCGCGCCAGCCCCACATAGGCGGCAAGGCTGCGCGCAGCGCGATCGGCCGCATCCTCGCCGCTCACGATGTAGACCGTCGGGCGCGGACGGCGCGCAAACTGGGCGGCCGCCATGAGCGTGCGGCCCGACTGCGACACGGCCAGCGTCACGTCCTCGCCGGCATCGAGCCCGGCCTCGACGGTCTGCAGCGCCTCGGCAGTGTAGAGCTGCGCGGCTATACGGTGAATGAGCATGCTGTTCCTCCGGCATCGCAACGCCAAAAGCCCGCCGGGGCAAGCTCGGCGGGTCGTACGTCAAATATATTGTCTGTCATGGTAGCGCATGGAGAGGACTCCGACTCAAGGGCAAACCCGGCCCCGCAAAAAACGCCAGACGAAGATGCGTTCCGCCCTACCCCGTCACGCGCACGCTGGGGCACAAATCTGCCAGCGGACACTCGCCGCACTTGGGTTTGCGGGCGTCGCAGATCTCGCGACCGAAGGTAATCCACTGATGGTTGACCGACTCCCAATACTCGTGCGGCAAAATCTTGAGCAGATCCTGCTCGGTCTTGAGCGGCTCCTTGGCATGCGTCTTGGGACTCAACATCAGGCGGTGCGCAATGCGGTTGACGTGCGTGTCCACCGCAATGCCCTCCACGATGCCATACCCCACGTTGAGCACGATGTTCGCCGTCTTGCGTCCCACGCCCGGCAGCTTTACAAGCTCCTTCATGTCGGCCGGCACCTCGCCGCCATAGTCGGCGACGATCATCTGCGCGGCCTCGACGGCATGCTTGGCTTTGCTCTTGTAGAAGCCGAGTGACTTGATGGTGTCTGCCACGTCAGCCACGCTCGCCCCGGCCATGGCCTCGGGCGTGGGCCACTGGGCAAACAGCCGCGGCGTCACCTTGTTGACCTGCGCGTCGGTCGTTTGCGCCGAGAGTAGCACCGCGATCAGCAGGCGGAAGGGATTCTCGTGGTCCAAAAAGCACTCGACCGGGCCATAGCGACGGTTGAGGCGCTCGCACACCTCGATGGCGCGCTCGCGCTTGGCGGCATTGGTCTCGCGTGGCATAACGACTCCTCGGCTCAACGGCACAATAAACTTATAGGCACAATTGTCCCACGTCCGAGACGCTTACGCCTCCAAGAATGCGCCGGTCTGACGGCTCCACAGGCTCGCGTACTCGCCACCCGCCTCGACGAGCTGCGCATGCGTGCCGTCCTCGACAATCTCACCATCGGCCAGCACCACAATGCGGTCGAGCGCCGCCACGGTGGACAGGCGGTGCGCCACCACAATGGAGGTGCGCCCGCGCATCAGGTTCTCGAGCGCCTCCTGCACCAGCGCCTCGGACTCGCTGTCAAGGGCAGAGGTCGCCTCGTCGAGCACCAGAATCGGCGCGTCGGTGAGGATGGCGCGGGCGATGGCCACGCGCTGGCGTTGGCCGCCCGAAAGCTTGACGCCGCGCTCGCCCACCATGGTGTCAAAGCCGTTGGGTAGGCGGTCGATAAACTCGGTCGCATTGGCCAGGCGCGCGGCCTCGCGAATCTGCTCGTCGGTGGCGTCGGGGCGGCCGTAGGCGATATTCTCGCGAATGGAGCGGTGGAACAGCAGCGCCTCCTGCGGCACGTAGGCAACCTGGCGGCGCAGGCTCTGCTGCGTGCAGCGCGAGACGTCCTGGCCGTCCACGAGCACGCGGCCGCCTTGCACGTCGTCCAGGCGCAGCAGCAGCTTGGTAAGCGTCGTCTTACCCGAGCCCGATTTGCCCACCAGGCCCACGCGCTGGCCCGCCGCCACATGAAGTGTCAGGTCATCGAACACGTTCTCGCCCGCCGCAGCGTCACGGTACGCAAAGCTCAGGTGCTCAAAATCAATTGCGCCCTCGCGCACCTTGAGCTCGGGGGCGTTCTCGTCGTCTGCCACCAGACGCGGCTCGTCCAGCACGCGCGTCATCTCTGCCGCATCGCCCAAAGCGCGGTTGATACGCTGCATCATGGAACTCACGTAGTTCAGGCGCATGGTGAGGTTATAGGTGTAGGTAAAGATCATGACGAGCGAGCCCGCCGAGATGCCAAACCACGCGTTGCCGCCCGCCACGAACACACTCACCACGGCCATGGTGATGACGATAAGGCCCGATGTCGTAAAGTTGCGCTGCATCATGGCGTGCATCGAGACCGTCTCGGCGTCGCGCGCGGCACGATCGGCGGCGTCGAACAGATCGCGTTCGAAGTCCTCGCGCCCGCAGGTCTTGACGGCCAAGATGTTCGTGACCGCGTCGGAGAGCACGCCCGAGAGCTTGTTCTGCGCGGCGGACGTCGCGGCCGAAAGCGGCATGATGCGCTTGTACATAAGCCAGACAAACGCAATGTAGACGACCATGATGCACACCAGGATCACGGTAAATGTGGGCACCACCGGAGCGAGCGCCGCCACCGTGCAAATGACCGAGGTGATAGTGGGGATGAGCGAATACACCGTCACGTCCACCAGACCCGTGTAGCCGCTCATAAAACGGCTCGTCTGGCTCACGAGCGATCCGCCAAAGCGGCTGGTGTGGAATGTCATGGATTGATTGGAGAGCGTGTCAAAGCACAGGCGCGCCAGGTGATAGTTGCCCGCAATCTCGAGCTTGTAGACGGTGTAGTCCTGCAGCTTGGAGAGGATCTGGCCTGCCAAGTTGACGAGCACGAGCGCCAGGATATAGGGGCCGAAGACCTCAAACACCTGTTCACCCGCCACGGGGCCGGCCTGGACGCGGTCGACGATGAGGGCCATCACGTAGGTGTTGGCAAACGTGAGCAAAAAGATGTAGCCCGCCGACGAGAACACCGAGAGAAAGACGATCAGCGGCTGCGTGCGCGTGACGTCCCAAAAACGCTGCAGCGTGCGGCGCACGGTGGAGCGTTTGAGCGGACTGGTGCTTCTCTGAGACATGGGCTTCCTTTCGCGTCTGATAGGGCGAAACGCCATTGTTGCACATTGAAGCGCACTTCAGGCAAGCACGATGCGAAAAGCAGCGGGGCACCCGCGTTTACACCGGCGCCCCGCCGTCAGATGCAGCTAGTCCTCGTCTTTTTGGCCTGCGAGCAGCTCCGCGGATGTGAGCCCCAAAATCTCATCGGCTTGGTCGGCATCCTCCAGCGCGTCGATGTCCTTGAGCTTGCGCTCCATGACGTTGGTGCGCGTGGTAATGATGCCCTCGACCGTTTTGCCCGCGGTCTCGATCTGCTGTTGGGCGCGGCGCAGCGCCGCCTGATAGCGCGGCAGCTCGGCCTTGACGGCGGAGAGCACGCGCAGTACGTCGTCGGTACGTTTTTGCAGCCTAAACGTCTGGTAGCTCATCTGCAGACTATTGAGGATGGCCGCCATGGTGCTGGGACCGGCTACGTTGACGTGATAGTCGCGGCCCAGGATCTCGATAAGCCCGGGGCGGCTGACGATCTCGGCGTACAGCCCCTCAAACGGCACGAACATGATGCCAAAGTTGGTCGTTGCCGGCACACTCAGGTACTTTTCGCAGATGTCCTTGGCCTCGCGTTTCACCATCGTATCGAGCGTCTTGCGCGCTGCGGCGACGGCCTCAGCGTCACCAGACTCCTGGGCGTCGAGCAGATGCTCGTACGCGTCGCCCGGAAACTTGGAGTCGATCGGCAGCAGCACGGGGTCGCCCTCGTCTACCGGCAGCTTGACGGCAAACTCAACGCGTTCCGAGGCGCCGGGCTTGGTGGCGACGTTTTCCAGATACTGGTCGGGCGTAAGGATGTCCGCCAGGATCGCGCCCAGCTGCACCTCGCCCAAAATGCCACGCGCCTTGACATTGCCCAGCACGCGCTTAAGGTCGCCCACGCCGGTGGCGATAGACTGCATGTCGCCCAGGCCCTTGTGCACGGCCTCGAGCTGGTCGCTCACCTGCTTAAACGATGCCGACAGTCGGTCGTTGAGTGTGCGAGAGAGCTTCTCGTCCACCGTCGCACGCATTTGGTCGAGCTGCACGTTGTTGTCTTTGCGGATGGCGCCCAACTGAGCATCGACCGTCTCGCGCACCTTGTCCAGGCGATGCTCGATGCCTTCGCGGTTGGCGCCAAGCTGTTGGGCCGTCTCGCGGCGCAGGTCATCCATACGGTCGCCGGCCTGCGAGAACTCGCGCGCAATGGTCAGGTAGCGCTGCTGCTCTACGGCGGCGTCGGTCGTCTGCTGCTGCGCGATGGCATTTGCCGTGCGGCGGGTTTCGGCCAACGCGACGTTCAGGGTGTCGAGCGTGCTGTTGGCCTGCTCGAGCGCTACCAGCGTTTCCGCGCTACTGTCGCCACGCTCCCGCAGCTCGGCACGCAGGCTCTTGAGCTGGAGGGCGCAAGCCACAGCAACCCCCACCGCCACCAAGGCGATCACAACAAGCACAATATCAATAGCAGACATAAACTCCGCCCAACAAACCCAATCGAGCACCGATCAAAACCGCGATCAATCTTACCCCGCCATACGCACCGGGCGCCCGGTCCCTTCTTGGGCGCCCCTCTCCTCCGCATATTCCATAATGCGGCGCGCCGTCTCCCTGCTCACCTTTGAGTCATCACCGGCTAAATATGCGTACACGTTTCCCTTATTCAGATTCAAATCGCGGCAGAGACCGTAGCGCGTTACGCCCGATTCCTCTAGCGCTCCCAACGTTCTTTTTCGCATCAGGGCGTTGATCCTTCTGTCCGCCACTGGCTTTTCCTTCACCGCTCTATACGCACGCCAAACGTTGGCATAACGATTAGGAAGTTTATCCTCGGCGCATAGAGATGCCAGGCTACCCGTTTGGGCGTACAAGGACAAAACGCCTCGGTAGCCCTCTTCCATCCACGAACCCTCGGATAAGCCCAGAACGTATTCGGCTTTACCCTGTGCCAAAGCGAGCAAAAACAGGGGCTCCGCCACGCGCGGCGCAACCGTCGTCGCTTGCTTAACCAGTTTTCTAAAACTGAGCGACTGCTGTCCGGATAGCTCTCGGCAATAGCCTTTTAAGAATCCCTCAAAGGTCAGATTCAACCGAGCACCTCCTTTTTGTATTGCCTGTATGCACAGACCATCTCTTGATAACTCCGCTCCGAAGGCGACGACGCCAGTGCTTCTCCCTCGTCGAATATAAGCCGTTCGAGCAGCCCCCAATCAAGTCGGTCGACGAATGCCTGACTATGAAGATCGATGATGTCGTTCGGACGGAAGGCATAGAGCTTCATTACCGCCAGATCCTCCAAGGATGGCGTAAAGTACCTGATAAAACGCGCCCCAATATCCAAGGGGATCAAACGATCTTCGTAATTGAATGGCATCTGATTACAATATGCCACCGCCATACCATTCACCTCGGGGTATCGAGCTATGATCTCGCGGAGGCACCTGTCCGCCTCAAACACATCGATGTCATGTGTAACCGAACGATTCGTCACATCGTTTAGCATGAAGGCGCTTCCTCCCACCAATACAACGCTCGGTCTGTCGTCTCTTGGACCTATTTCCAGCTCTGCCTCTTCGTCAATGCCCAACAGAGTCTGCTCTAAATCCTGCTTATACATAACAAATCCTATTATTATTCAACTTCAATAATACTATTCAGTCGCACGACAGGACCAACAGGATGCAAGAATTCCGCTCGTGGCGATAATCCCTACATCCTAGAAGTCCTAATGTTACAAACGCTAGCTCTCCCAGCCGGTGCGGATGGTTGTTATGACGTCGCCTAGGCGCTGGCCCAGGGCCGCTAGATGTTGGAGCACCTCGTTGGGCGATGCGCCGTTGAGGATGCACGTGAGGGCATACGACGCCAGAAAGATGACCGCAAGCCCCAGCGGGATGAGCACGATCATCGCCAATGTGCGCAGGCGCTGGCCCACGCGGCGACGACGCGCACGACGCTTGTCGAACGCGAGCTCCTGCGCATATGAATCTTGCTGTACGGAATAGGCCTCTGGTGCCGATTCGCCCGCAGGCGAAACCACAGGCGTGGCATTTTGCGCAGGGGGCTGGGCTGCCGCCCCCTGCATTTGCATCTCCATGAGTCGTTGCTGCTGACGCAGCATGCGCTCAGCTTGTTGCTGCGGAGTCTCAAGAAACAGATCCATGCTGGCCTCCAAAATCGGAGCATTCGACGCTTACGACCAGCATCCCGCACCGCCATGACCGCGACAACGCAATCGCCGGCAATAGCCACAAAGTTTCTTTTGCTCAAAAGCTGTCGAAAAGCTCAACAACTCCCCTACCAGCACTTTCTCTGAGCTTTTTTCGTCAGCAATCTTTTGGCCTTCCACCCTTACGCCAACTGACCAAAATCTAACCAAAAGCTTGACGAAAATTGTGGAAACAGGGACCCCACACAAAAAGTGCCGCCCCAAAGGGCGGCACACAAACTTATTATCAGCTTTTCTGTAACGAGCACGCGACGACTCAACGTCGGAGCGCAGGGCGGGGAAACCTTTGCCTCGCGCGACCCTGCGAAGCCGTGAGCGAGAGGGAAAGGTTTCCCCGCCCTGCGCTCCGTGGTCGGTGAGGACAGACTACATGCCTGCGAGACCTCGGGCGGCGGTGGCGCACATAAACGCCAAGGCTAGAATCACGAGCGAGCCCGCGATGTCTGCCAGCACGCCCATTGCACGGCGTTCAAACAACCAGCTCTCAAAGTGCGGGGCGACGTTGCGCCAAACACGCCACAGCAAGATGCCCATACCGATGACGCCCGGGATATTGAGCAGTAGGATCTCGGAGCACAAAAGACCGATCAGGTCACCGGCGGCAAAGCCCGCATCACCCTCGCAGTATTTGCGGTAGACCATATACAGCATGTACGCCACAAACGGCTGCAAGCACGCAGAAATAAACGAGACCACCATCGAGGGGTCCTGCGAAAAGACCTCGGTGAGTTTATCGACACTCGTGGCGTCCTTCGAAGCCAAGAATAAACCGATAACCACAAGGGGCACCACGCCCAAAATTACCTCGACCAGAGTAAACAACTTGGCAGTCAAATCCTCACTAGCCGAATTCAAATGAGGCGCCCACTCAGGATGAGCATGCGCGCCGACTTTCTTGTCCTTCTCGGCACGATCGGCCTTTTTACCCTCGGCAACCCGATGACCAGGATCCTTGCGAGTTCCCGCCGCAGCAACCCGAGCTCGAGACTTCTTGCCCATAACCAACACCTCACAAGAGGAAACGAATAGCCAACGCTACCCAGTGTACCCTCTAAGCAACGTCACCGCCCCAACCGGCCCCCACAAAAACGTGCCGCCCATAAGGGGCGGCACACAAACTTCTTATCAGCTTTTCTGTAACGAGCACGCGACGACCCAACGCCGGAGCGCAGGGCGGGAGGCCGGATCGTCTTCCCTCAACGCGACCCTGCGGAGCCGTGAGCGAGGAGGGAAGGCGATCCGGCCTCCCGCCCTGCGCTCCGCAGCAGCCAGCGCCAAGCGCTAGTAGTTCACCACCTGCTCCTCAAAGTACGCCTTCGGGTGGTTACACACCGGGCACACCTCAGGCGCCTCGGCACCAACGTGCAGGTGCCCGCAGTTCAGGCACTTCCATACCTTCACGCCCTCACGCTCAAACACCTCGCCCGACTCGATGCGCTCGACGAGTTTGTTGTAGCGCTCCTCGTGGGCCTTCTCGACGGCGGCGACACCACGGAACTTCTCGGCGATCTCGGCAAAGCCCTCCTCCTCGGCGGTCTTGGCAAACTCGTCGTACATCGTGGTCCACTCGTAGTTCTCGCCCGCGGCGGCGTCGCGCAGGTTGTCCAGAGTGCCCGGAACGGCGCCGTCGTGCAGATACTTAAACCACAGCTTGGCGTGCTCGGACTCGTTGCCCGCCGTCTCGGCAAAGATATTCGAAATCTGAACGTAGCCATCCTTCTTGGCCTTAGATGCGTAGTAGCGATACTTGGTGTGTGCCTGGGACTCACCGGCAAAAGCGGCCTCGAGGTTCTTCTTGGTTTGGGAATTCTCAAAATCCATAGGTGTACTTCCCTTCAACACGTGCCGCCCATAGGCTTTGAGCGACCTTGTCTTTAGGATGCCCTCAAGCCGCGAATTTAAACCTTACAATCCCGTTCTTCAGATTTGAGCGGGCTACACACTCAACCAGCGATCGCCCTCGGCTCGGCAAAAGCCCTCGCGCTCCAGGTCGGCCAGAATGCCCGCGACAAGCTCGCGCTCGACCGGTCCACGCCCAGCCGCCGCTTCCATCTCGTTAACGCCCACCACGGCATCAGCAAGCGTAATCCCCGCCGGCTGGCCATCGCGCGCTGCCAGCAACATACGCACGATATGCGCGCGCTTTTGGCGACGCGAGCCCTCAAACTTTGATTGACGGCTATAGCCCGCCGAGCGCCTGGACGGATTGGGCAACGTCTTTTTTAGATATGCGCCGTAATCCAGCAACGCGTAATACCACGCGCGCGGCGTATCGGCATCATCGAGCGGCACGGCAAAGGGAGCGATCTCGTCGGTCGCCGCACCGGGGGCCGCCGGACAGGCCGCCTGAATCAGCGGCACCAGCTCGCGATCGGGAACAGCCGGTACATCGGGAAAGAAGTGATGCAGAAAGACCGTGCGCACGTTGGTCTCCAGATACACGCCCGGAAGGTCAAACGCAAACGACCGGATACCCTGCGCCGTTGCCGGGCCAATACCAGGCAGAGCGACCAAGTCACGCGTCTCGTGCGGAAACTCCCCGGCCCAATCCTCTACGACCCGTTGAGCGGCCTTGTGGAGCGCCAGAGCACGTCGGTTGTAGCCCATCCCCTGCCAAGCGTCCAAAACATCGGAAGGCGCGGCCTGGGCAAGCGCCTGCACGGTCGGAAAGCGATCGAGCCACGCCGGCATGCGCGTCTCCACGCGCGGCACCTGTGTTTGCTGCAGCATGACCTCGGAAAGCCAAATGATGTACGGATCGCGCGTGCGGCGCCACGGAAGGTCGCGATAACGCAGGACCCCTTCCGAACGAATCATCGAACGAAAGGGGTCCTGAATCATGGCTATGCTCCTTATGCGGCGCTATTCCTCCTGGCAAGCGCACGCGCAGGTGGCGTACTCGGGAAACGCGTCGCGGTCGGCGAACTTGGGATCGACGGCCGGGAACTGGCGGTGAGCGACGATGTCGCCGAGCGAAACGGAATCGAGGTAGTCGCGCATCAACGCCTGGGCTCCGGCCCACAGGGGATGATAGCAGCACGTGCCCATGCGCGCACAGTCGCCATCGGGGGCGGTACAGTCGTTCATGACCATGGGACCCTGAACGGCCTCGACGACCTGGCGGATAGTGACGTCGTCCGGACTGACCTTGAGACGCATGCCACCGTGGACGCCACGCAGGCTCTCCACAATACCGGCCTGGACCAAACCGTGCTGAATCGAGCGGGCAAACGAATACGGGACATTGACCTCTTCGGCAGCGGTGCGAACAGAAAGCAAACGCTCCGGATCCTCGGCAAGCATCGCCAACATACGAAGGGCGTAATCAGTCTTCCTCGATATGTCCATTTTTCCCCTTTCAAGGAATACGAACAGCTCGAACGAGCTCCGGGGCCGAGCTTGTGTCGAGGCGCTAAATGACCGCAGGACATCCAAATGGTAAATCGGATATCCACTGAGTGCCGCGCTTGGAGCGAAATGCATCAGATGCGGCCTACAGTGCAATTTAGTATAACCTAACCCCCTGTCTCGTTGAACAGGTGTTGCGCAACAAAGCTGTTGTTTAGACAGATATGCTTATTAGATTTTACTTGCGTTCCCGAAGGCGCGGGGATTCTGGGCGAAGATGCACCAGGGCGATCGTTCTATCGAAACAAAGTACATCATACGCAAAAAGCCACGTCCGAAGACGTGGCTTTAATTGCGTTGGCGGGAAGTACGGGGCTCGAACCCGCGACCTCCGACGTGACAGGCCGGCGCTCTAACCAAACTGAGCTAACTCCCCAGGCAGGCGTTCGCGTTTGTTTCCGCTCGCGTGCGCTGCGGGGATTAGTATACACAGAAGTCTGTCCGGCGCGCAACAACTTTTTTGAAAAATTTTTTGGGGCCATCCGGGAGGGCTTCCGGGGCTGAGGGCGGGGGTTAAGTTTGCTGCTCTACAGTCCTGCGCAAGACGGAAAGCACATTAAGTGCTTTCCTTTGCGTGCGGAACTCGCGACAAACTTAACCCCCGCCCTCAGCCCCGGAAGCCCTCCCTGCCGTCACATTATTCAACCAGTTTTGCGGGCGTGCGCCGCTGCGCGGCTAGCCCGCGTGCTCCTCGGCGGGGTTGGTCTGATTGTTTTTGTTGAAGCTCTGCCTTTGGCTCAAATGGAAACGGGGGACGCATTTGCATCCCCCGTTTTTGTTGTGGTTACTCTAGATCAATAAATTTGGTGCTTATGATCTTGCCGTCTTTTACTAGCATTCTGGCCATGGTGGGGCCTCGGGTGCCTCTGGGGTAGCTGGCGCTGCCCGGGTTGAGGACTAAGCAGCGGCCCACTTGGGCTTCTTTGGTTACGTGGGTGTGACCGTTGATGGCTACGTCTACGGATCCCACCGGAAGGTCTTCGCGGTAGTGGGCTACGGCGAATTTGAGGCCTTCGTAGGTAAAGAGCGCAAGACGGTCTACGTCGGGGCCGTAGTCGCGGTAGTAATCGTTGTTGCCCAATACGGCCCGCACGGGGGCGATGGTGCATAGGTGCTCGTAGTCCATCTCTGACGTAAGGTCGCCGGCGTGGATGATCAGGTCTGCGCCCTCAAGCTCATCCAAGAGCGCAGGCGATAAATAGCCGTGGGTGTCCGAGATGATGTCGATGCGCTTGGCGCTTGCGCTGTTCATGGGATCCCTTCCGCAAAAAACGATTCGGCAGATACATACAAAAAAGGCCCCACGGCTCCGCAGACGATGGGTCTACAGGGCTGCGGGGCCAGTGTGCTAGAGACTCAGAGCCTTCTTGAGCGGCACGACACGGCGGCGCGAAACCGGCACGCGTTCGTCGACGCCCGTAATGCCCAGCTGGATGGCACCCGAGGGCACCGTCTCAACGTCCGTGACGCACGCCAGGTTGACGATATAGCGGCGGTGAACACGGAAGAAGCCAAAGTCGCAGAGCTTGGCCTCAAACTGCGCCAGCGAGGTTGTCGACAAAAAGCGATCATCGACGGTATAGATGCAGGAGTAATCGTCCTTGGCCATGATAAAGCGAATGTCGTCCACGGGAATGAGCACCTTGCGGCCGCCCTTTTCCACCGGAATGCGCTCGATGGTCACCTTGCTGTCCGTGACCGGCTTGGCGCGCTGCATGACCTTCTCGATCGCGCGGTCCAAGCGAGCTTCCTCGACAGGCTTCATCAGATAATCGACGGCATCCACGTCGAATGCCTCGACCGCATGGTCGCTATACGCAGTCACAAATACGATCGCCGGCGGATTTTTGAGCTTATGCAGCGCCTCGGCAAGTTGCAGGCCCGAGGCACCGGGCATCGAGATATCGAGAAACACGACATCCACGCGACTTTCCATAAGCATCTCGATGGCGGAGCGAACGCTCGACGCCTCCGTGATCGTGCCGATCTTGCCCGTTTGCTCGAGCAAGAAGCGAAGCTCCGAGCGAGCCGGCGCCTCATCATCCACAATCATCGCACGCAGCATAGGGATAAAACCTTTCGTCAACTAACTACGCCGGGCATCCGTCGCATGACGTTGAGCCCGTAGCCTTTTATTTTACTCTTGAATGTCAAAGATGCTCTCTGACAAATCAAGATGAAGAAGCACTTTGGTGCCCTTGCCCGGCGCCGATTCGACACGCGTATAGGAGTGCGGCCCAAAAAAGCGATGGATGCGCTCCGAAATATTGTGCATGGCCACACCGGCGCCGCCACCCTGGGGAGAGCTGGCGTCGGGACGGGCAGAGCGCTCGTCAAACAGTCTGGCGGCGGTACCTTCATCCATGCCCACGCCATTATCGGCCACGGCAATCAAGATTGCATCCTCGCCGTCTTGGTGAACGGTCACGTCGATCCTCAGGGCGTCGTCATCGCCCATGCCGTGCCGCACGGCGTTCTCGACGATCGGCTGGATTACAAAGGCCGGGACCAGCGTATCCTCGACATCCTCCGAGACATCGAAGGTCGCCAGTACGCGGTCCTCGCCAAAGCGCGCCTTCTCAAACGTCAGGTAGCGCTTGGTCTGGGCCACCTCGCGCGAGACTGGGATGAGCGACCCCGAGTTGTCGAGCGTGGCGCGATAGAACGACGAGAACTCGCGCAGCAGCTCGCGGGCACGCAGCGGATCGGTGCGCGTAAACGACGCGATGGTGTTGAGCGTATTGAACAGAAAATGAGGATTGATCTGCGCCTGCAGGGCGCGGACCTCGGCGCGGGCCGTGAGCTCCTTTTGCACCTCGAGCTCGTGGATGGCGAGTTGCGTGGACAGGATCTCGGCAAAGCCCGAGGCAAGCGCATACTGGGTGCGGTCGACGGCGCGCGGGGTCTTGTAGTAGAACTTGAGCGTGCCGACGGTGCGGTCGCCCACCTTGATGGGGGCGATGATGCCGGCAGGAACCTGGTTATGCGAGCCGTCCGAGCCGACGACGTCCACCACGCGGTTGAACGACTGCACGATGCCGTGCTCAATGACGTAGCGCGTGGCAAGCGTGTGGATGGGCGAATCGGGCAGCAGCTTTTCCTCGAACTCGCCCGCGCAGGCCAGCACGTTGCTCTCGTCGGTGATGGCAACGGTCATGGCACGCGTCTCGGGCAGAATACGCTGGCATACCAGGCGCGCCGACTCCTGCGTCAGGCCGCCCTTAATGTCCTCGAGCATGGCCGAGGCAACCGAGAGCGTCTCCTCGGTGTACTGGGAGCGCACCGAATCGGGGTTGAGCGTCAAGAAGATAAAGATGCACAGGAAGATACACAGCAGCGCACAGGCGACCACCGTAGCGATCGGCTCGATGCCGGTCGCCAGGGCAAAGATAAAGTACGCCAACACGCAAACGGCGCAGACAACGGCGATGATACGAAAGATTGAAATTGAATTATCGCGCTGGGCGCGGCGGTCGATCATTCAGCCCCCTCCAGGATGCTAATCAGTTGTGCGTCGCGCCAAAGTTCGTCCATGATCTTGGGCCAGAAACTCTGAAAACGCAGGTAGCTTGCGGCATTTTGACGGGCATAGGTCTTGGCCTCGTCAATGCCATGGCGCCAGATGCGCAGATACCCCTCGTGCTCGCGGGTAAACATGCTGCGGACCATGGCGGTCTTGCGCACGCGATCGTCGAGCTCGCGCGAGATCCACGGACCCGGATAGGGCATGAGCGATGCCGCCGTAACGGGAATGAGCTCCTTTTGGTGCGCGGCGAACGTCAGCTTGGCCCGCTCGTAGTACCAGCGGTACACGTCCTGCATAAAGCGCGGCGAGCGCTTCTCGGACTCTGGCGGCAGGTGGCGCACGGTCCACTCGTTATCGAACCACACGTCGTAGCCAAACATGCGCATGTTAAACAGGTAGTCCAGGTCCTCGCCGCGGGTGATAAACGGGTCGAAGGCCACGCGGGTAAAGGCGCGGGCGTGCAGGGCCATCAGGCCGCCGCACACGTAGTTGGAGCGCGAAATACGGGTACCCGAAAGCGCCTTTTTCATCCAGCGATTAAACTCGATACGCTTGGTCCACCAGCGATGGCAAATGCCCACCTTGTCCGTGGGAGCCAGCGGCGACCCGTCGCGATCGTAAAAGTAGCCGCTCTTGACCAGAATCGGCAGGCCCTGACGCGTCTGCTGACCCAGCGCATAGGTCGCGCGCTTCATAAAGTCGGCATCGATGACGGTCTCGTCATCATCCAAAAAGACAACCGCGTCGTGCCCCAGCACCGCCGCACAGGCAAGACCCATGTTGCGGATAGCACCGTAGCCGCGCAGGCTCACGCACTCGCCCGAACCCTTGGGCGCGATCTGCGCCACGCGGTCGGCAACACGCGAAGCCTGAGTATTGGTAACGATGGTGACCTTAAGCGTGGGATGAGCATTAACGATTTCGTGCACGCGATGGGATACGTCGGCCGTGGCAGAAACCGGACAGACCACCAAGAGAATGATGCGCGGAATGTCGCGCACCTGTTCGAGCGAAGTCAGGCAGCGATCGAGTTCCGGGTTGGCGGCATTGAGCGACGTCGAGTGATCGTAGGTGCCGGGAGCGTTTGCTTGGGTATCATCGCCCGCCCAATATGTTGGGATCACAACCGTGGCGTTCATACCTTTACCCTCCTTGCAACACAAAAACGGGGCGCCGCCAAACACAGGCGACGCCCCGCGACCTAGCTGATTCCATCATACCCACTTGGGCCAAACATTGCTCGGAAGTCAGAATGATTTATGCGGCTACTTCCAAAAGAGTACTGCAGATAGGCACAATTGCTGCACTGAGCCCGATTGCCCTACGCCGCCGCCTGAGCCATGCGGGACAGACGGACCAGCAGCACAAAGCCAACAACCAGCAGAACGCCAATAGAAAGGACGCCCAGCGACGGGTTGCCGGTCAGCGAGGTGACAACCGACACCAGGAAGGTGCCCATAACGCTTGCATAACGGCCAAAGATATCGAAGAAGCCGTAGTACTCGTTGGACTTTTCCTTGGGGATGATGCGGCCAAAATAGCTGCGGCTGAGCGCCTGCACGCCACCCTGGAACAAGCCGACCAAAATGGCGAGCACCCAAAACTCAAAGGCGGTCTTTAAGAAAAACGCGGCAAAGAGCACAATGCCCATGTAGGCGGCGACGGCCACCATGATCATGTTGAGCGTACCCACGCGACCGGCGAGCTTGCCGTAGATGATGGCGGACGGGAAGGCCACAAACTGCGTAACGAGCAGAGCCAGCACCAGTTGGGTCGAGTCGATGCCCAGAGCCGATCCGTAGCTGGTTGCCATGGAAATGACCGTGTGCACACCGTCGATGTAGAAGAAGAACGCGATCATGTAGACCAGCACGGTCTTGTTGTGGGCGATCTCGCGCATGGTGTGTCCGACCTCGGAGAACACGCCGCCCACGATGTGGCCGATGGTGTCCTCGGGACCGCGCTCGCGACCGTACTTTTGCTTATAGGTGCGAATGAGCGGCAGGGTGAAGATGAGCCACCAGGCACCGGTGATGACAAACGACAGACGCGTTGCCAGCATGGTGGGGACGCCAAGAGCGGGGCCACCCATGATAAGCGCCAGGCAGACGATGAACGGCACGGTGGAACCGATGTAGCCCCAGGCATAGCCCGAGCTGGACACGGCGTCCATGCGCTCGTCGGTGGTAATGTCGGGCAGCATAGCGTCGTAGAACGTCATAGAAGAGTTAAGGCCGATGGTGCACAGCACGTACACGGTCAAAAACGCCATGGCGGACATTGGGATAGCCTGCGCCAGGCAAAGAACCAGACCCGTGAGGAAGAAGCCCAAGAAGAACTTGATCTTGTTGCCGGCGTAATCGGCAAGCGCGCCCAGAATGGGCATGAGCATGGCAATGACCAGCGAGGCGATCGTCTGCGCGTTGCCCCAGGCGACCACCAGGTCTGCCGAGGAAGCACCGGTATTGATGGCGTTAAAGTAGATGGGCACCACCGAGGTATTGAGCAACACGAGGGCCGAGTTGCCCACATCGTACATAACCCAGTTACGCTCGAGCTTGGTGTATTTCATGGACAGGGCCCCTTCGTATTCGCCCGATATGCAGTTAGCTCATCGTACCCCAATTGTCCAGAGGTGCCGGTAAGGATTCGGCAAAGGGGCACGCACGAGCCCTACTCCTCGCGGTCGAACTCTTCGTCGGTGCCGAGCACACGACCGCTGTAATTGACGTGGTTGGTCACGGCTTCCATATCGCCGGTCTCGATAAAGCGGGCGACGGTGAGCTCGTAATCGAGCAGCGCGCGGTCAAAGACCTCGGGGAAGCTCTCGGTCGAGACTTCATCGGTAAAGGGGTTCTTCCATGCCAAGTGGCCCAGGTTGCCGGTACGCTCGGGCAGCTCGGTCGTCACGCGGTGCGCAAGGCCGTCGAGCAGCGAATAATCGTGCACCAAGCCCTCGAGCAGGGCAATCGCGCGCGTCTTGGCCGAACCGGCCGGCTCGATAGTGCGGTAGAGCAGCTGCATGTCCGAGACGGCGCCGGCGTACTCCCCCGCCGGGATGTCGATACCGTACACGCGTCCGGCGACGTAGCTCATCAGCACGCCGGCAACGCGATTGATGCGGTCGGTGGTGACGATCTCGCCCGCCGGCGGATAATCCTCGACCGTTGCCCCATCGCGCTTGAGCTGCAGCATCAGCACGTCCAAGTCGCTTTCGAGCACGGCATGAACTTGACTGCCCGAAGCCTCGAGCTCGGGATCGGACTCGACAATGCCAAACTGCTGCTCGTAGACAAAGGGGTGGGCATTGCGGTCGAGCACATAGTGCGACAGCAGGCCCAGCGCAAAGGCGCGACCCAGATTGGCATCGCGCGGCTGCAGGTGTGACACGCCGTCGCGCAGGCACGAGAACTGGCGCGACATGCGCGAGCGGTGCATGACCTGAGCAAGCGACATGCAGTCGGAGATGCGCGGCGTGAGCATGTGGAAGAAAAACGGGTCGGGACCTTGGTTTCCCAGGATAAAGGCGATGCGCTCCTCATCGGACGTGATAACGCCCTGCGGAAGACGGTCGATGCTTTCCTCGCCAAACAGATGATGCGTAATGAGCGCGGGCATAATAATCCTTTCGACTTCATTCGATGCAATCCATTATGCCCACCGCACAGTCATGCCAAACCTGCAACGGCAAACGATGGCGCACCGACCCTTACGCAAGCCCCAAGTGCGATTTGACCTCGGCAGCGCGACGACGCGAAACGGGCACCGTCGAGCTCACACGGTCGAGCCTGAGCTCCATCAGGCCCGTGGAGCCAATCTCGACATTATGCACGTCTTCCAAATTAACCAGATAGCTGCGGTGGACGCGGATAAAGCCCTCGGAGGCCAAGCGGCGCTCGAGCGAGGAAATCGACTCATTGATCAGGTATGTCCCCTCGGCGCAGACAGCGTTGCAAAAATCGGCGCGCGCCTCAAAGTAGCAGACATCCGCCACGGGAATGAACACCTTTTTGCCCCCGCGATCCACCGTCAGGCGCAAAGGCTGGCGCGGAGCATGGACGACACGGCGAGCGCCCAGGGCAGCCTCGATCTTGTCGAGCGCCTTTGACAGACGGGCATCCTCGACCGGTTTGACGACATAATCGACAGCATCGAGGTTATAGGCATCGGCCGCATACTCGGCAAATGCCGTCACAAACACCACAACCGGCGGCGTTTTTAGGTTCTGCAGCGTTTCGGCAAGCTCAATTCCCGAGCGGCCGGGCATCGTGATATCCAAAAACAGCACGTCGGGCTTGTTCGACAGGATCGACTCCGCGGCCTCGGTGACATTGCCCGCCTCGGCAATCTGGCCCACACGCGCATCCTTTTCCAACAGATAGCGTAGCTCAGCCCTAATAGGTGGCTCGTCATCAACCACCAAGATGTTCCAGCCTTCGGACATATGCGCTTCCCCTCTTTTTCTCTCAATCCAACTGCGTGCTACACCGTTAGCGGCGCCGGCTCATGCGGCTCGCCGTTCAACTCAACGATGACCTGCGTTCCCACGCCCTCCTGGGACTTCACGCGCATGCCAGAATCTTCTCCGTAAAAGAA